>JBAUYV010000163.1:0-1762 GCA_049584975.1 Xanthobacteraceae bacterium
GTCAATTCACCCGCCTCCGCAAATTCCTTTTTAGTAATCGCAGCAATGGCTCTAAGTTGACCCATCAAATCCTTAAACGTCTCCGGAAGCAGCGCCTGCGGCCCATCGCACTGCGCTTCCGAGGGGCAGTAATGCACTTCCACAATAATTCCATGAGCCCCGGCGGCCATGCCGGCCATGGCCAGCGACGGGACATAATCCCGTTTCCCGGCGGCATGACTTGGGTCAACGATGATTGGCAGATGCGTCCACTGCCGGGCGACCGGGATGGAAGTAAGATCCAGCGTATAGCGGACGCTGTCTTCGAAAGTCTTGATGCCTCGCTCGCAAAGGATCACCGAACGATTGCCCTGCGAGAGAACGTACTCGGCCGAGAGGAGCCAGTCTTTGACGGTTGCGGCTAATCCGCGTTTCAGCAGCACAGCCTTTCGCGTTTTGCCGACCTCGCGGAGCAGGTCGAAATTCTGCATGTTCCGCGCGCCGATCTGGAAGCAATCGACCAGCGGCTCCATGGATTCAACCTGCCGGGTATCCATGACTTCCACGCAGATCGGCATGCCCAATTCGTCCCCGGTCTCACGCATCCATTGCAGTGCCTCAAGTCCGAGTCCCTGGAAGGAGTAGGGCGAGGTTCGTGGCTTATAGACGCCGCCGCGAAGAATCGTCGCGCCGCCGTCACGGACGTGGCGGGCGATCGTGCGGAGCATTTTCACGTTCTCGACCGCGCACGGCCCGGCGATACATGCCGCATGAGACCCGCCGATCTTGACCTTCGGGACGCTGCCGCCTCCCACTTCGACGATGCTGTCATCCTCATGGAACTCGCGGCTGGCGAGCTTGTAAGGCTTCATGATCGGGACGACCTTCTCCACGCCGTCCAGACTCGACAGATGGTTCTGATCGAGTGTGCCTTCTTCCCCGACCGCGCCGATAACGGTTCGGAACTTACCGCGGGAGAGATGAGGCTGGGAGCCCATCTTTTCGATTTCGCGCGTGACGCGGTCGATCGCCTCCGTCGACGCGCCGGTTTCCATGACGATAATCAAGGCCTGCTCCTCTTTGTTACTGCTGCGGAAAGAGCCACGTAATGTACCGGGCGGGGATGAGGGGTTCAAGGAAGTCTGGCTCGGCCAGTTTTCCGTTTCGGGCGATCGCATGCGGGCAAATCAGCCTGCCCCACATCTGCGGCCCGTCCAACCCCGATCCTCGATCCGTCATTGGCACTCATTCTCCGCGCATTTTCCGCGACCAGCGCGGGTCGCTCGTCCCCGCGCACCATTGCGCCCCATCTGGCGCGAATTTTTCGCGCGACACCCTCATCCATCACATGGAGCAGTGCAGAACCGTGTAAAACCGCGAATTCCGGCGATTTTCACGGCACCCGCATCATCCTGCGACCTCGTTGTCTGGCCGTGAGCCCAACATGGGCAACCGGCCCGCCGCCGGACCGCCCGCTCACCCCCGATTGGGGACGCCGACTCGTCTGATTCCTCTTTTCGCATTTCAGCACTCCTCCTTCGCCATAGAACCCACCGGGCTCCGCACTCAGTCACCCACTCGCTCACCCTTCATCTCCACCAGCACGCCTCGTCGGTGCATCCGACGAAGCACCAGAACTCCTGACAACAATCAACTCGCCATCCGTCCGACACCACCTCTCCGAAAAAAGTGTGTCCCTCTATATATAGGCGCAAAACCGCAAATTTTGTTATTAAGTCACGAAGCTAAAACGACTTGCAATCTCAAAAGCGATCTTGTAATT
>JBAUYV010000164.1:0-77967 GCA_049584975.1 Xanthobacteraceae bacterium
GCCACAGACAATGGCTACAGTCTCAGGGCTACAGTATGGGGCAACAGGTCACGGCGTTGAAATATCTAAAGAAAGTAACGGTGAACAAAAAGTACATTCCCCCCGCTAAGGGAATGGGCGAGCCGGATGTGAGCATGGCCCAATCTCCTCAGCGTTTCCGCGACAAAGCGGCCGACGAAGTCGCCAGGACCTCGACGGGCGAGCGGCTTGCGCCTGACAACGGCAGCGAAATCCTCGAGCGGATCGCCAGCGCTTTGGAACGGCTGGCGCCGCCCCCTCCTCCGGCACCCGATTTTGCCGCCGCGGAGGCCTTCGTGTGGCATCCCGAAGGACGGCGGCTCGCGCCGGTGCGCCGGGTCAACCGTGTCGACATGTCGCTACTGAAGGGCATCGACCGGGTACGCGATCTTCTGGTCGAGAACACGGAACGCTTCGCACGCGGCCTGCCGGCCAACAACGCGCTGCTGTGGGGCGCCCGCGGCATGGGCAAGTCATCGCTGGTCAAGGCCGCCCACGCGGCGATCGGCACCGACCATCTCGAGCCGGGCCTCAAGCTCATCGAGATTCATCGGGAGGACATCGAGTCGCTGCCCGATCTAATGGCGATGCTGCGCAATGCGCCGCAACGCTTCATCGTCTTCTGCGACGATCTATCATTCGACGCGGAGGACACCTCGTACAAGTCGCTCAAGACGATGCTCGAGGGCGGCATCGAGGGCCGTCCGGAAAACGTAATCTTCTACGCCACGTCAAACCGCCGCCATCTGATGGCGCGCGAGATGATGGAGAACGAGCGCTCGACCGCGATCAATCCCGGTGAGGCGGTGGAGGAGAAGGTTTCGCTGTCGGACCGCTTCGGGCTGTGGCTCGGCTTCCACCGTTGCAGCCAAGACGAATACCTCGCCATGGTCGAAGGCTACGTCGCGCACTATCGCGTCCCGCTCGCCGGCGACGCGTTGCGCCGCGAAGCGCTCGAATGGGCAACGACGCGCGGCTCCCGCTCCGGCCGCGTGGCTTGGCAATATGTCCAGGATTTGGCGGGCCGGCTCGGCGTGCGAATAGACAATGGACCCGGGGCAGCGCCGCGCTAGCCTAACGCGCTCTTCGCCGCCGATCTCCAGCGTCTCAATTTCCCAAGAACTGCGACGGATCGACCGGCGTGGCGCCTTTACGGATCTCGAAGTGGAGCTCCGGCTCCTTGACGGTGCCGGTTGCTCCGGAGCGTGCAATCACTTGGCCGCGCTTAACTACGTCGCCGTGTTTGACCAGAATTTCGTTGGCGTGCGCGTAAGCGGTGACATAGCCGGTGCTGTGACGGATCAGCACGAGGTTGCCGTAGCCCTTCAGCTCATCGCCCGCGTAGGTCACAACGCCGTCGTCTGCCGCCTTGACGGGCGTACCGTTTGGCATCGCAACGTCGATACCGTCATTTTGCAGACCGCCCGGCTGAGGACCGAATCCGGCGAGGACCGGGCCGCGCGCCGGCCAGCGGAAGCTCGGCAGCGACCCTGCGGGTTCTGCGGCCTTAACGGGCGGAGTCGTCTCCTTTGCGGGCGTCTGCTCGGCAAGCTTCGAGGTCTTTGCTGTTGGCTGCTCGACGGGCGTCGTCCGCCACGCGCTTCTCGGGGATTCGGCGTTGGCAACGTCGTGCGTGACCCGCTCGGGCGGCACCTCGGCGCGCAGTTTCTCCTTCTCCCGGCCGTCAGGAATGATGATGCGCTCGCCAACCTGCATCGGCGCGTTGGGCCGGATGTTGTTGGCCTTGGCGAGCGTGAGTGCGGATTTGCCGTAGAGCCGCGCAATACTTTGCAACGTTTCTCCCGGCGTCACCACGTGCACCGCAGCGTTCGGCGGCAATGCGGCTCGCGGCACAACCACCGGCTCAGGCCTTTGGACAGCCGGCATCGTCGTCGTGATCCGCGTGGTCGGCGGCGCGTAGGCCAGCGACGGCGTGCGATAGCGCGGGATCACCAGATGCTGGCCGGGATGCACCACGGGGCTGGTGATGTTGTTGGCCTGCATGATGGCGGCAACCGGCACGTTGTGCCTGCGCGCGATCGCCTCGAGGGTTTCGCCGGGCGCGACCGTAACGGGCGTGCCGCCCTCCCACGTCCATTCCACCGGCGTCGGGGCCATGGGTCGCGCCGTGCCGGTGATGTCGCTGCTGGCCGGCTGGTAAGCACCCATGTGTCCGGGCTGGTAGGAGCTCGCTCCGCCTTGCTGGTAAGAGCTCGTGTTACCGGACTGGTAACCGCCGGCATTTGCCTGCTGGTACGAACCTGTATTGCCCGATTGATAACCACCGGCGTTCGTCGGCTGGTAGGAACCTGCACCTCCCGAACCGCCGACTTTTGGCTGCTGGTAAACGCCTGAATTTGCCGACTGATAACCGCCCGCGTTCGGCGGCTGGTAGGAAGCCATGCCGTGGCCGCCGCCTGACACGCCTTGCGTCTCGGCGCTGGCGATCGGCAGCAGCGGCCGGCTGTCTATATGTCCGGTCGGCGCCGGTGCCGGCGCGCGCTGCTGGACCGATCCCGTCACTTGATTGCGCGCGTAGGGATCAGGACCAAAAAAATCTGAGAAGCGATCCGAGTCGCTGCAACTTGCGGCGCCTAATCCGATGAGCGTTACGGCAATCGCCCGAGGCCAGAACGCCGACCAACGCAAACCGCACATGGTTACTCACTCGCCCACAAAAAACATTAGCGAGCGATTACACAATAGCGGCGGTAAATGAGCGTTTAAGTGTTCCAGTCGGAATCTAATAAAACATCACTGTTGTAAAGCTGCTACAATTCTTGCGCGCGACAAATCCGACGAACGAACGGCGATGAACTTTTTTGCGGGCAAGTTCTCCGCCGCAATTTTAGTTAACTTCACGATGTAGTGGTGCCCGCCTTTGCGCGACCCGAGCGGCAGTGCACGCGATCATTTCTCTGCGCAAACGCCATGCGTTCCTCGCGGGCGAGTTCTTCGCAAAATATTTAGTTATCTTGACGAAGTGTTACGCGCCTTTACGCGATGCGAGCAGCGTGCAGGTAAATGAGACTTTAAGCTCGATCGCAATTGCGTAAGACTTGCTACGGTTAAGCCCTACAGTTCGCGAGCTTGGCCGGGCACGAGCGGAACGAAGCGCACTGCGATGAGCTCTTCGCGAACAAGTTCTTCGCCCGGACTCTTGGTTAACTTCACGATGTGCTGCGGACCTTTGCGCGGCCCAAGCGGGAGCACCATTTTGCCGTCATCCGCAAGCTGCTCGACAAGAGCGTCGGGAATCTTCTCTGCGGCCGCGGTAACCATGATGCGATCGAACGGCGCGCGATCGGGTGCTCCGGCAAAGCCGTCGCCGGTAAGGATTGTGACGTTGGCGTAGCCCAACGTCCTGAGCCGAGCGCGCGCGGCGTCAGCCAGCGTGCGGTAGCGCTCGATGCTCACCACCTCGTGGGCGATGCGCGAAAGGACGGCCGCCTGATAGCCCGAGCCGGTTCCGATCTCGAGCACGCGATGGCGCGGCTCGAGTTCGAGCTGCTCGGTCATGTAGGCGACCACGTAGGGCTGACTGATGGTTTGCCCACAGGCGATCGGCAGCGCCTGGTCGGCGTAGGCGCTGTCGGCGAGTTCGGCGGACACGAAGTGCTCGCGCGGCACCTCGTCCATCGCTCGCAACACCGACTGCTCGCTGATGCCACGCCGGCGCAGCGCAAGTTGAAACTCCATGCGCTCAATATCGGCTGCGGCTTCGGTGACCATCTGACCTCGCCCGGCTCCGCGTTGTGAGTCTTTTAGCACTATGCCGAGCCCCTGGCACCGGTTCCACCGCCAGGAAGGAGCCAGCGCTGCCGTTTGCCGAGCGACCGCGACGATGGACACAAATTTGCCCGCTAGCGGAACCAATCCGGCCTTCGGCTGTTGCGGTGGCGCGGCACGTAGGGCCACCGCGACGGCAGCTTAGACAATTGGTATGAATGGGCCAACCGCCCAGATTCTTTCCAACTGCGGGGGCAGCACGGGTTGAAATGACATCGGATGGAAAAACCGGCGCAGGCAAGCGCGTCCTCGTGGTCGAGGACGAGCCCATGATTCGCCTGTTGCTCGACGACATGCTGAGCGACCTCGGATACACGATGGCGGCTGAGGCTGGGCGGCTTGATGAGGCGCTGGTGGTGGCGAAGCAGGGTGAATTCGACATCGCCATCCTCGATGTCAACCTCGACGGCCAGCCGATCACGCCTGTGGTCGACATCTTGGTCAAGCGCGGCGTGCCATTCATCTTCGTGAGCGGCTACGCGCGACGCGGCATCCCCGAGGCGCACAGCCGCGCTCCGCTGCTGCAAAAGCCTTTCCAGTCCGAAGGGCTCGCCCGCGCGCTCGCTGCCGTCGTGCCGAAGACGGCTGGCTGATTTTCACTTCCTATGAGTCGAACAGTTTCGCGAGCCGCGCCAGGAACGGGTCGTCGGTCATGTCGAGCTTGAGCGGGGTCACCGCGACGCGGCGGTGGTCGAGCGCCGCCAGATCAGTGCCGTCCGCCGCCGGGACGAATTGTTGGCGCACATAGGCGATCCAGTAATACGGATTGCCGCGGCCGTCGGTGCGCTCATCGATGTGCAGCCGCTCCTGCCCGCGGCGCCCCTGGGCGGTGACCGCAATGCCTTTGACCTCGTCAGGCCGGCAATCGGGAAAATTGACGTTGACCAACACGTCGCGGGGAATGCCCTCGGCGAGCACCCGGCGGATGATGTCGGGCCCAAAGCGAAGGCCGGTCTCCCAATAGGGCGGCTGGTTGCTGCGCGATTTGTAGGACTGCGAGAGCGCGAGCGAGGGAATGCCGAGCATGGCGGCTTCCACCGCGCCGGCGATGGTGCCGGAATAGATCACGTCCTCGCCGGCGTTGCGACCGCGATTGACGCCGGAGAGTACGAGATCGGGCGTCTTGCCCTTGAGCACATGGCGCGCGCCCATAATGATGCAGTCGGTCGGCGTGCCGCGCACCGCGAAGCGACGCTCCTCGATTTGGCGCAGCCGCAGCGGATCGTTGAGCGTCAGCGAATGGGCAACGCCCGATTGATCGAATTCCGGCGCCACGATCCAAACGTCGTCAGACAGCGAACGCGCGATCTTCTCGCAGACGTTCAGCCCTTCGGCGTGGATGCCGTCGTCATTGGTGATGAGGATGCGCACTATTCGATCATTTCTCGATCTTCTTCATTCTGCCCATATATGGCGCAAGGGCGTCTGGGACGGCAATCGATCCGTCCTCTTGCTGATAATTTTCCATGACCGCGATCAACGCGCGGCCGACGGCGACGCCAGAGCCGTTGAGCGTGTGCACGTGGCGGATGTTGCGGCCTTCCTTCGTGCGATAGCGCGCGTTCATCCGCCGCGCCTGGAACTCGCCGCAGATCGAGCAGGAAGAAATCTCGCGGTACATGTTCTGGCCGGGCAGCCACACCTCGATGTCGTAGGTCTTTTGCGACGCAAAGCCCATGTCGCCGGTACACAGCGTCATCACGCGATAATGCAGCTCAAGCCGGCGCAAGACTTCCTCGGCGCAGGCCAGCATGCGCTCATGCTCGTCCTTGCTCTGCTCGGGCGTCGTGACGGAGACCAGCTCAACCTTGGTAAATTGATGCTGCCGGATCATGCCGCGCGTGTCCTTGCCGGCCGCGCCGGCTTCTGCGCGGAAGCACGGCGTGCAAGCCGTATAGCGCAGCGGCAGTTGTGCTTCGTCTCGGATGGATTCGCGAACGAGATTGGTCAGCGGCACTTCGGCGGTAGGGATGAGCCAACGACGATCGGGGATAAGCTCGAATACGAAACCGAGGACTTCTAATTTTTCTTTGCGCGCCGCTTCGACACCGTTTCTTGCTACGTAATCCAAAATGACATTACGTGCCATCTCGAAATTTCCGTGAGCGTGCCTTCGCTGTGCTTCTTCTGTTTCGCCGCGAAATTGATCGTTACTGAACTTTGGTAATTGCGCGGTACCAAACATGACTTCATCGCGCACCAGCAGTGGTGGCGCGACTTCGCTGTATCCGTGCTCTATTGTGTGTACATCGAGAAAAAATTGACCAAGCGCACGTTCAAGCCTTGCAAGACCCTTCTTCAAAACAACAAAACGGGCGCCTGAAAGTTTGGCAGCAATCTCAAAATCCATCTGCCCGAGCGCCTCACCGAGGTCGAAATGCTGCTTCGGCGCAAACGCATAGTCGCCCTTTGCCCCGAAACGATGATGTTCGACGTTATTATTTGAATCCCTGCCATCCGGCACTTCTTCCAGCGGCAGATTTGGAATTTCTGCGAGCGAAACAGTAAGTGCTTTTTCCGCTCGGATTTGTTGTCTTTCCAGTTTCGGAATCAATTCCTTGAGTAAGGCGACCTCATTCAGCAACGTTTTGGCCTTTTCATCATCCTTGTTCTTTTTCGCTTCACCGATCTCCTTCGACACGGCATTGCGCCGCGCTAGCGCGGCCTCTGCACTCTGAATTGCGCTTCGGCGGCGTTCATCAAGTTCAATGAGCCGCTTCGCCTGCGGCTCCAGCCCACGCCGCGCCAGACCTCGATCGAAGAGGTCGGGATTGTCGCGGATGAAGCGGATGTCGTGCATGACTGTTCCACCACGTCATGCCCGGCCTTGTGCCGGGCATCCACGTCTTGGCCTAAGCTTGTAAAGACGTGGATGGCCGGGACAAGCCCGGCCATGACGAATCAATAGCGCGAATAATACGCCTTAGTCACTCCGCGGGCTTCGCCGCGGCGGCATCGGCGGCCGCGCGGGCAGCGGCGCGCTTTTCGACCAGGCGCACCGAGAACACCGAGCCCTCGTAGAGGAGGATCAGGGGCAGCGCCAGCGACATTTGGCTCAATACATCGGGCGGAGTCAGCACGGCCGCGATCACGAACGCGATGACGATGAAGTAGCGCCGCTTGGATTTGAGCTGGTCGGAGGTAATGATGCCGACGCGGCCGAGCAGCGTCAGGATCACCGGAAGCTGGAAGGCGATGCCGAACGCCAGCATCAGCTTCATCATCAGCGCCAGATAATCCTCGACCTTCGGCAGGAGTTCGATGCTTGCCTGCCCGGGGCCGCCCAATTGCTGCATGCTGAGCGAAAAGCGCGCGAGCATTGGCCAGACCACGAAATAGACCACGCACGAGCCGAGCACGAAGAAGATCGGCGTGGCGATGAGATAAGGCAGAAAAGCCTGCTTCTCGTTACGATAAAGGCCAGGGGCGACGAACATGTAAATCTGGGTCGCGACCACCGGAAACGAGATAAACGCGGCGCCGAACAGGGAGAGCTTGAGCTGGACAACAAAATATTCGAGCAGTCCCGTATAGATGAATTTGGAATTGGCCGCGCCGGCGACCCAGATGTAAGGCCAGGTCAGGATGTTGTAGATCTGCCGGGCAAAAAAGAAGCAGATGAATGCGGCGAGGAAGAAAGCGGCGAGCGCCTTGATGAGCCGCGTGCGCAGCTCGATCAGGTGATCCATCAGCGGCGCCTTGCTGGCCTCGATCTCCTTCTCTTCGTCTTCGCGGGTCGTCATTCCGTGCGCCCCGTACCGTCGGTCTGGGCGGCTTTCTCGATGGTTTCGGGCGGCGGTGGCGGCGTAGGCGCGTCGCCCACACCCTCCGCTTCAGCTGCGGGCGGCGCCTCTGCAGGCGCGGGCGCCGTTTCAGCCTGAGTCTCCATTAACGCCAACGGCTCACTGCCGGCAGCCGGCTCGGCTGCGGCTTGCTCGGGCGTCGAACCGAGCGAGCGTTCGACGTCTTTGCCCACACTCTCGATGTCGTCGCGCATACCCTTGAGCGGATCGAGATCCTTGACGTCGCGCGCCATGTCGTCGACCTGCTTCTTCAGGTCGGTCATTTCGGCTTCGCGCATCGCCTCCTGAAACTGATTCTGAAATTCAGTGGCCATGCCGCGCACCTTACGGGTCCACTGCCCCATAGTGCGCATGACGGCGGGCAACTCCTTCGGCCCGATCACGACCAGTGCCACAACGCCGATGAGCAGGAACTCGGTCCAGCTAATATCGAACATGAAGAAAAATTCCCCGGCCGTCTTATCCGGCCGTTGCGTGCCCTAACCTTCCCCGTGCACGCAGGCGGCGAGCCTCAGGACATCGACCGCTCGACCTTGCTCTCCGCCCCGGCGCGCTGCCCGGCATCGCCGGCGGCCTGGTGGTCGAGGGTCTTTATCGGCGCGTCAGGTTTCGCCGCGGCGGTCGTATCCTCGTCGGCCAAGCCCTTCTTGAAGGACTTGATGCCCTTGGCGACATCGCCCATCAGGTCCGAAACTTTGCCGCGTCCGCCGAAGAGCAAAAGCCCGACGGCAAGGACGATCATCCAATGCCAGATGCTCAAAGAGCCCATGAAATCCTCCGTCCGCAACCGCGTTAGCGCCCGCGGCAAGGTAACGATTTAAGACTGAAACTAGGCGTCGCGGGCGGCAAAAACAAGCGCAGCGGCAATGCCGATAAGCCGCAGGCCCAGGAGCGCGCGCCAATTTAGCGGTTCAGCGCCGCAATTGGCGCCTGTTAACGTATTCGCGAGCGCGAAATCACTTCTCGACGCGCTCCGCGGGCGGGACCAGGCCCAGGTCGAGATCGCCGGGTTCGAGCGGCTCCTCGTCTTCACGCAGTGCGGGATCGTCGGAAGGCACCGGAACGGCGAAGTCGGCCGGCAGCGAGCCTTCGATCAGTCCCGCGCCCTTGAGTTCGTCGAGACCAGGCAGATCGCCGAGCTCCTCAAGGCCGAAGTGCGACAAAAAGGCTTCAGTGGTTCCATAGGTGACCGGGCGGCCCGGCGCCTTGCGCCGGCCGCGGAGCCGCACCCAGCCGGTCTCCAGGAGCACGTCGAGCGTGCCCTTCGACGTGGTCACGCCGCGAATCTCCTCGAT
This sequence comes from Xanthobacteraceae bacterium, assembly GCA_049584975.1. Lineage (GTDB taxonomy): Bacteria > Pseudomonadota > Alphaproteobacteria > Rhizobiales > Xanthobacteraceae > BOG-931. Next base: position 8,906 of record JBAUYV010000164.1, read on the forward strand.
CTCGGCACGCGTCACCGGCTGGTGGTAGGCGACGATGGAAAGGGTTTCGATGGCCGCGCGTGAAAGCTTGCGGGGAACCACCGCCTCACGCGTTAGCAGCCAGGCAAGATCGCTCGCCGTGCGCAGCGTCCATTTGCCGGCGACACGCACGAGGTTCACGCCGCGCGCCGCATAGTCCTGCTGCAATTGCGTGAGCAGCGCCCGCAGATCGATACCGGCCGGCAGGCGGGCCGCCAAAGTCTTTTCATCGAGCGGCTGCTCGGTAGCAAACAGCAGCGCTTCGAGGATGCGCAATTCCTCAGCACGCTCCGCCTGTTCTCTGTCGCCCACGATTACCCGCATCTCCGCAACATTCCCCATTCGCTGCCCCTTCTCAACCATTCCCCACATCCGGCGTGACGCCGCCATCTTGACCCTCATTCGAGCGAGCCCGCACGAAAAGCGGTGCAAAGGCCGCATGCTGATGTACTTCCAGGCGGCCTTCGCGCACCAACTCCAGCGTGGCCGCAAAGCTCGAAGCTAGTACCGTCGGCCGCAGCGAAGGCTCGACCAGATATTCCATGAGATATTGATCGAGCGGGCTCCAATCAAACGATCGCCCGACCAAGCGCTCGATCGCCTCGCGCGCCTCGGCGAGAGACCACACGGTGCGCTTTGGCATGCGGACATACGACCTCGCCTTGGTCTGCCGCCGCGCCGCATAAGCTGAGAGCAAATCGTATAGCGTTGCCGACCATTGCGGGCGCTTGATCTCGGCGATCGGTTCCGGCTGACCGCGTTCAAAGACCTCACGGCCAAGCTGCGGCCGCTGCATCAATTGCTCGGCGACCTGGCGGATCGTCTCCAGCCGGCGCAAGCGCTGCGCCAGGGCATTCGCCATTTCCTCGGCGCTCGGGCCGTCGGGCTCCGGCTGGTCGGGCAAGAGCAACCTCGACTTGAGGTAAGCAAGCCAAGCGGCCATCACCAGGTAGTCGGCGGCGAGTTCCAGGCGCAGCTTGCGCGCCGCTTCCACGAAAGCGAGGTACTGGTCGGCCAGCGCCAGGATGGAGATCTTGGCGAGGTCCACCTTCTGCTGGCGGGCGAGCGTGAGCAAAAGGTCGAGCGGGCCCTCGAAGCCCTCGACATCGACCACAAGCGCCGGCTCGCCGTCGCCGGGCGTGGTCAGTTCGGTCTCGAAGGACAAGTCCTCGGCGTTCATACCATCCCCCGCGCTGGCTGCCACACCCGGCCGACGAGGGCGAGGAATTCCCCCCGTTTGGCGGCGAGATCGATGGGCGCCGCAGGCTTCTTGCTCGCCAAGGCAACCGTCGCGCGCCGTGCCGCCTCGCCTTCGAGTTGGGGCGCCGCGGCGGCCACCGCCAGCATCTCGTCCATTTGGCCGTTGCAGTGCAACACCACGTCGCAACCGGCCGAAATCGCTGCGCGCGTGCGCTCGGCGAGCGAGCCGCTGAGCGCGCCCATGGAGATATCGTCGCTCATCAACAGTCCCTGATACCCGATCGAGCCCCGAATCACGTCACGCACTATACCGGCCGAAGTCGTGGCCGGCGCGACTGCGTCTATAGCGGTGAATACCACGTGGGCGGTCATGGCTAGGGGCAGCCCCACGAGGGGGCGAAAGGCTGCAAAGTCCGTGGATTCCAAAGTGGCCTTGTCGGCCGTGACCTCCGGCAGCTTTTGATGGCTGTCGGCGGTAGCACGACCGTGGCCGGGGATGTGTTTGAGGACCGGCAGTACGCCTCCGTCGGCCAAGCCTTGGGCGAACGCGCCCGCTAGGGCGGCGACTTTGTCGGGCTGGGTGCCAAAGGCGCGGTCCCCGATGACCGCATCGGCGCCCGCCACGGGCACGTCCGCGATCGGCGTGCAATCGACATCGATGCCCACATCCGTGAGGTGGGCCGCGATCAGCCGCGCACCAAGCCGCGCTGCGGCAAGGCCCGCGGCGCAATCACGGTCGTAAAGCGCACCATAAGCTGCGGCTGGGGGATATTCCGGCCAGGATGGGGGGCCCATGCGCTGGACGCGCCCGCCCTCCTGGTCAATCAGGATAGGCGCATCCCGGCCCAGCGTGGTGCGGAAGTCGCCGGCCAGCCGGCGAAGGGCGTCAGGCTCGGTAATGTTGCGCCTGAAGACGATCAGACCCCACGGCTGAGCCTCGCGCACGAACGTGCGTTCCGCGTCGGTCAGTTCTGATCCGGCAACACCGGTGATAAAGGCGCGCATGTAAGCCGCCTCGCTTGCAGCGGGCGCGGATCAAGGGCTAAGCCGCCAATCTTTCTAATTTCTCTGCGTGAAACAACTGCCGCCGGCGGCCTTCAGGCTGCTGCAAAAGGCACTGGCCTGTTCCGAACTGGCAAAGGGACCCACGAGCGCGCGGTAGTACACGCCTTTGTCGCCAAGGTCGGCGCGGCGGAAGGCGACGTGGCGGCCTCCCAGCTGCTGCGGAAATTTGGCTTGCAGAGCGCGGTACGCCGCCTGCGCTTCAGCCTCGCTGCGCTGAGATGAGACTTGCACCTCATAGCCGGCGCCCGCTGGCGCGGCCGCCGCTCCTGCGGACGGTACCGCCGTGGAGCTGCTCGTCGCAGTGTGCACGGCGCGGGGTGCCGGAGGCTGGGCACCTTCCTGCGAGGGCACAAGCTGCAGCGGTCCACCGGACGAAGGGCTATCGGGCGCCGCGGTCCGGACCGGCGGCTTAGGCCGCGCGACCGCCGGCGGCTGGGCGGGTGCACGGACCTGCCTGGGCTGCGGCGCCGGCGGCTGGACCGGCGGTCCCAAAGGCTGTGTGGACGGCGCGCCCGGGTCAGCATAACCCTGCGGAGGAACTGGCGCCTGTGCGACATTTCCTGCCGGCTGGCCACCCGCGGCTGCCGGGTCCGGCGTGCCGTTGGGAACGACCGGGATCGTTTTGATCATCCGGGGAATAGGGTTGCCGGACTGGATATCGACCGGCTGCTCCTGGTTGATCACAACCTGGTCGCCCGTGCCCTTGGCCGCGTCGGCCTGGCCGGGAACAGTGTTCTGAGCGGGCTTTACCCTGATCGGGCCATCGGCCGGCCTGATGATCGGCGGCAGCGATGGAATGACCGAACCGCCAAACATGGCGCGATAGCCAAGCGCGCCCGCAGTACCGAGAACCGCCAAGCCAAGCAACGCGACAATGACGACCGTGCCGCTGCGCCGCGGTGCGGGCTCTTCGTCATAGTCGTCGTAATCGTCGGCGTAGGCGCCATGCTGATCGGCGTTATCGGCTTGGTGGCTGTCCTGCGCGGGCGGGATAAACGGGAACGGCTGAGCGCGCGATTGCGCCGGGGGCTGCTCGTCACGCGGAACATATGACCTCGCGTGTTGGGCCGCTTGCGCACGCGCCCCGTTGAAGGATGAAGCGGGCGGCAAATTGTACCTCGGGGCAGCCGGCTCGCTTTCGTATTCCTGGTCGAGGGGCCAGGAAGCAGGCTCTTGCGACCGGTCGTACCCATTCCCGGGTCTGCTCGCCGCATAGCCCTCGTCTTCGTTGACCGATGCCCAATCGAACTCGGCAGCCGGCGGAACTTCACCGGCGTCATCTTGGTATGAGTCGGGGGACTGACCGCTGCCCTGCTCGCTACGCTGGCCAATGAGGCGCGCCAGCTCAGCCAGCGGATCGCTCAGACCATCACGCTGGGCAGGCTCGTTCTCGCGCGCTGGTACGTCGCGACGGTATGAACGGGAACTGCTATCCGCCATGAAACTTGCCCCGATCAGCCTTTCCCCTCGACAGCGGTCACGACCTGTCGAAAGTCGCGGATTCTACCGCATCTCATCAGGCGCCTCGACCCCAAGTAGCGCGAGCCCCGAGGCAAGCACCGCGACCACTCCTTGTACAAGGACGAGTCGAGCCGCAGTCATGTGTGGATCATTCTGTATAATGAAGCGTAAATGTGGCGATGCGTTGCCGAGCGTCCAAAGGGCATGAAATTCGCTGGCCAAGTCGAAGAGATAAAAGGCAATTCGGTGCGGTTCGTGGACCAAGGCCGCCCCCTCGACAACCCGCGGATAAAGCGCAATTTGCCGCATCAGGGCGCCTTCGGCGGAATTCGAGAGGCTATCCAGTTCCGCAACATTAACCAAAGCCCCAATGTTTTCCGGCAGGTCTGAGAAAATCGCCCTGGCGTTGCGGAACACCGACATGCCGCGCGCATGTCCGTATTGGACGTAGAAAACCGGATTGTCGCGCGACTGCTCGATCACCTTGGCCAGGTCGAAATCGAGCACTGCATCGTTCTTGCGGAACAGCATCATGAAGCGGACGGCGTCGCGCCCGACTTCGTCTACGACCTCCCGCAGCGACACGAAGTCCCCCGCCCGCTTCGACATCGTGACCGGTTGGCCACCGCGTAGCAGCTTCACGAGCTGGACGAGCTTTATGTCGAGCGCGACGGAGCGATCACTCAGCGCCGCGACGGCGGCCTGCATGCGTTTGACATAACCGCCGTGATCGGCGCCCCATACGTCGATCAGCGCACGGAACCCGCGCTCGAGCTTGGAGCGGTGATAGGCAATGTCGGCGGCAAAGTAGGTATACGACCCATCGGATTTTTTCAGTGCACGATCGACGTCGTCACCGAATGCGGTGGAGCGAAACAGCGTCTGCTGGCGATCCTCCCAATCCTCGACCGGCGCGCCTTTAGGCGGCGGCAGGCGCCCTTCGTAGACTTCCCCGTGCGCCCGCAGCCAATCGATTGTCGCCGCCACCTGATCGACGGCACCGTGAACGAGAGAGCGCTCGGAGAAGAATACATCGAATGAGATGTTCAGCGCTGCGAGGTCAGCGCGGACCGCTTCCATCATCATATTGATGGCCTTGGCGCGCGCGACCGGCAGCCACTGGGCCTCGGGCACACTCGTCAGCACATCGCCATGTTCGTCGACCAGCGCCTTCCCGACAGTCTTGAGATAGTCGCCCGGATAAAGGCCTTCGGGAATGGCGCCAATACTCTCGCCAAGCGCTTCGCGATACCGCAGGTAGGCAGAACGCGTGACCACATCCACCTGTGCGCCGGCATCGTTGATGTAATACTCGCGGGTGACGTTGAAACCGGTGAAAGCGAGCAAGTTCGCCAGCGCGTCGCCGAACACGGCGCCGCGGCAATGGCCGATATGCATCGGCCCGGTCGGGTTCGCTGAAACATATTCGACGTTGACTGCCGTACCACCACCGATGTCGCTGCTGCCGTAGCGCGTGCCGAGCCGCACCGCGGCGCGCAGCGCCTCGATCCACGCCGTCGGCTTAAGAGTGAGATTGATGAACCCCGGGCCGGCAACATCGACCTTCTCGACGAGAGGCTCGTCCCGCAGCTTTTCCGCAATCGTTTCCGCAAGCTCGCGCGGCCTTTTCCCGGCGTCCTTGGCGAGCACCATCGCGGCGTTGGTCGCCATGTCGCCGTGAGCTGGATCGCGCGTCGGCTCGACCGAAACGCGCGACTGATCGATACCGGCCGGCAAAACGCCGGCCGCAATAAGCGCCTCGTTAGCGCGGCGAACGCGAACGAGCATTTCCGTGAAGATGTTTTCTGCGGCCATCAAATAACGCGATTAAACACCGGCGCGGCTAGCGCAGTTCCGGGGTCGAGTCAAAAAGCCGGGCGTGTTCGGCGAGGGCATAGCGGTCGGTCATGCCGGCGATGAAATCGGCGATGCGGCGGGCCTGGACCGTCGCTTTAGCCACCGCCAGGCCTTCCTGCCACTCTGCCGGAAGGTCGCTGGGACGCTCGCTATAGCGCAGAAAAAGATCGCGCACGACGCCGGCGGCCTGATCCATGACGTGCATCACGCGCCCGTGACGGTACATCCGCGTTTTGAGAAACGCTTTGATGCCGCGATCCGCTTCCCCGATTGCCGGCGAGAAAGCCGCGACCGGAGACGATGCTTTCCGCACCTCCTCAACTGAGTGCGACGCCAACGCATCCAGCCTGCGGCGGGCTTCAGCGGTTACGTCCTCGATAAGAAGCCCGATCAAACGGCGGATGAACTCATGCACCAGACGCGCAGCATCGAGTTTGGGGTAGGCGTCGCGAATCTCGCTGATGATTTTGCCCGGGAGCGCGACCGTGGCGATGTCCTCGAGCCCGAACAGCTCGGCGCGCAGGCCGTCGTCGATATCGTGGGCGTTGTAGGCGATGTCGTCCGCAAAGGCGGCGACCTGTGCCTCCGCGGCGGGGAAACTCCACAATTGCAGATCCTGCAGGCGCGAATAGTCCAGGATTGTCTCGGGCACGCCGCGCTCGCGATAGCGGCCAACCGGATGCCCCTGCCGGTCGGTTAGCGGACCATTGTGTTTGGCCAGGCCTTCCAGTGTCTCCCAGGTGAGATTGAGACCGTCAAAGGCCGGATAGCGGCGCTCCAGCGTGGTCACCACGCGCAAGGTCTGCGCGTTGTGATCGAAGCCGCCAAAGGCCGCGAGGCACTCGTCGAGCGCAACCTCACCAGCGTGGCCGAACGGAGGATGACCGAGGTCGTGGGCAAGCGCCAACGCCTCGGCGAGATCCTCGTCGAGGCCGAGGGCGCGGGCGAGGGCACGGGCGACTTGCGCCACTTCGAGTGTGTGGGTGAGCCGCGTGCGGTAGTGGTCGCCCTCGTCGAACACGAAGACCTGTGTCTTGTGCTTGAGGCGGCGGAAGGCGGTCGAGTGGATGATCCGGTCGCAGTCGCGGCGGAAGGCGCTGCGGCTCTTGCTTACGGGCTCCGGATGGAGCCGCCCGCGGCTTAACGCCGGGTCGCTCGCGTAGGGCGCACGATGAGGTGCAGCGTCGGTCACCATAGGTCTGCCCGGGCTCTGCAATTGACCTCGGCCTCCCCCGCACTTAACTATCGGTAAGACAAAGTGGCAATCGGCACAGCGGTATTCTTTGCCATGCCACGGCTGGAGAAGCACATGACGGCCGGCGTCACCGTAACCGAGCGGGCAGCGCAGCGGATCGGCGAAATTCTGCGCCAGGAACAAGCGGGCACCATGTTGCGCGTGAGCGTCGCCGGTGGCGGCTGCTCGGGCTTCCAATACAAATTCGACACCGAGCGCGAGCGGGCCGACGACGATGTCGCGATCGAAAAAGCCGGCGCCACCGTGCTGATCGATCCGGTATCGCTCAACTACATGGCCGGCAGCGAGATCGACTTCGTCGACGACCTGATCGGATCGTCCTTCAAGATCAACAATCCGAAAGCCACCGCGTCCTGCGGCTGCGGCACCAGTTTCGCGCTGTGAATACGCCGTCATGGCCGGGCTTGACCCAGCCATCCGCGTCTTTGGCTTGGTAATTCGATTGAGTAAGGTGTCGATGTCCGCGACGAGCGCGGGCATGACGACTCGGATTTAAACCATCGGTATAGACCAGTGCGCATCGCCACTTGGAACGTCAATTCGATCAAACAGCGCATCGATTCCGCGCGTACGTGGCTGGCCGAGCGCCAGCCCGACGTTGTCTGTTTCCAGGAGACGAAATGTGTCGACGATGCCTTCCCGCGTATCGAGTTCGAAGGGCTCGGTTACAACGTCGCGGTTCACGGGCAGAAGACCTTCAACGGCGTCGGCATTCTTTCGAAATTCAAGTTCGACGAGGTGATCAAGGGCCTGCCCGGCGACGACTCCGATGACCACGCGCGCTTCATCGAGGCCACGGTGTCGACCGCTCACGGCGTGGTGCGGATTGCAAGCATATATCTGCCCAACGGCAATCCGCCGGACACCGAGAAATACAACTACAAGATCGGCTGGATGAAACGGCTGTCGGCGTACACCCGGGAGCGGCTTGCGCACGAAGAACCGCTCGTGCTCGCGGGCGACTACAACGTCATTCCCAGCACCGACGATGCAAAAAATCCGCAAGCTTGGGTCGGCGACGCTTTATTCTTGCCGGCCACGCGCGACGAATATCGCGCGCTGGTCAATCTCGGCCTGACCGACGCCGTGCGTGCGACCAGCGACGAACCCGGCCTCTATACGTTCTGGGATTACCAAGCCGGCGCCTGGCAGAAGAACAACGGCATTCGCATCGATCACGTGCTGCTGTCGCCGCCAGCCGCCGACCGGCTCGCCGCGGTCGGCATCGACCGCCACGTGCGCACGTGGGAGAAACCGTCGGACCACGTGCCGGTTTGGGTCGATCTGGATATCGAAGCAAGGTAACGCCGTAGTTCGACGCTTCGCCGCCACCGTTGTCCGCGAAAACGGTCGAGCTTAATCCCGCCGCCCGTTCATCCAGTTGCGCAGATAAACCAGCGCCATGGCGCGTTCATCGTCGCTCGCAGTGCGGAAGGCATTGTCGTAGAGCGGCTTGATCCATGGCTGATCGGCCCCGGCACAATCGCGGCCAAGCGTGAGCCACATCAAACCGCGCGCGGCTTGCTTTGGCAGCTGTTGGCCGCGGAACAGGATATCGCCGAGCGCCACTTCGGCACGGCAATGCCCCTTGTTGGCCGCCAACAGGAACCAGCGTGCCGCTTCGTGGACGTCGCTCGGGGTGCCATCGAGATAGAGTCTGCCGAGTTCGTATTGCGCATCGGCGTCGCCAAAATACGAAGCGGAGTAGACGAACATCTGACGCGCACGGTTGGCGTCGGGCTCGACGGTCGAATTGGGGATGCCCTTGAGGTAGTAACGCCCGAGCGCGACGAAGGCATTGGCCACAATGTGTGCTTGCGGCGTGCCGGGCGCCTCTCCCGCATGGGAATTGGCGATCTGGCTGAAATACTCAAACGCGCGCAAGTCGTTCTGAGCAACACCGTCGCCGTCCGCCAGCATGCGGCCGATCTTCCATTGCGCGCCGAGTTGACCCTGATCCGCGGCGTACTGCAGCGCCGATAGCTCCTTGGATATTTCCTTGGCCTTTTCGCTGTTCTCCGCCGTCGGAACGCTTGGGGTAAGCAAAGCAGTATTCGGGGTCGCAGTGCCATCGAAAGCGAGAGCCGGCGGCAGCAGCGCCCCAGAGCGCGGACTGAAGCCGAGCCCGAATGCGACGCATAGGCCGCCCACCAGGGTGGCCAGCACCCCGCCCGTCGCGATGCGTGCTGATGCTTTAGATATCCGCATAGCACGCCTTCTCGGCCGCCGCGCCGGGATGGGTCACGGCGCCGTAGCGCGCCGAGCCGACCTGCTGGGAATATTTCCACAAGTAGCCGGAGGTGTATTCGTCACCCCGCGGCTTCCATTCCTTTGCCCGCTGAGCGAGCTCATTCGCCGTCAGTTCGACGTCGAGCGTTCCCTTCTCGCCATCCAGCTTGATGATGTCGCCGTCGCGCAAGAATGCGATTGGCCCGCCGACGGCGGCCTCGGGGCCGATATGGCCGACGCAAAAGCCGCGGGTGGCGCCGGAAAAACGGCCATCGGTGATTAGTGCGACCTTGCCGCCCATGCCTTGTCCGTAGAGAGCGGCGGTCGTCGCCAGCATTTCACGCATGCCAGGACCACCCTTGGGTCCCTCGTAGCGGATAACCAGCACGTCGCCTTCCCTGTACTTTTTGTTCTTCACTGCTTCGAAGCAGGATTCTTCACCGTCAAAACAACGCGCCGGCCCGGAGAATTGCAAGCGCTCCATTCCAGCAACCTTAACAATCGCTCCTTCGGGTGCGAGATTTCCCTTAAGACCGATGACGCCCCCGGTCGGCAGAATCGGATTGTCGGCCGGACGAACGACGTCTTGGTCAGCGTTCCACTTCACCGATTTCAGGTTCTCAGCGATGGTACGGCCGGTGACGGTCAGACAGTCGCCGTGGAGATAGCCATGGTCGAGCAACGTCTTCATCAGCAGCGGAACGCCGCCCGCTTCGAACATATCTTTGGCGACATAGCGGCCGGAAGGTTTCAAATCCGCGATATATGGTGTTCTTTTTAGGACTTCGGCTACGTCGAACAAATCGAACTTGATTCCACATTCATTGGCGATCGCCGGCAGGTGCAGCGCCGCGTTGGTCGAGCCGCCGGTCGCCGCCACGACCGCCGCCGCATTCTCCAACGCCTTGCGGGTGACGACGTCGCGTGGGCGAAGCTTGTTGACGATCAAGTCCATGATCATCTCGCCCGCCAGCATGCAGAACTTGTCGCGAATCTCGTAAGGCGCCGGCGCTCCGGCCGAGTAGGGCAGCGCCAAACCGATCGCTTCCGATATCGTCGCCATCGTGTTGGCGGTGAACTGCGCGCCACAGGCGCCGGCTGACGGGCAAGCGTTCTGCTCGAGCGTGTCGAGATCGGCGTCCGACATGGCGCCGATGGAGTGCCTGCCGACTGCCTCGTAGACATCCTGGATGGTAACCGGCTTGCCCTTGAAGGTGCCCGGCAGGATCGAGCCGCCGTAAATGTAGATCGCCGGCACGTTGAGGCGGCACATCGCCATCATCATACCCGGCTGCGACTTGTCGCAGCCCGCAACGCCGATCAGCGCATCATAGGAATGGCCGCGGACCGTCAGCTCCACCGAATCGGCAATGACCTCGCGCGACGGCAGCGAGGATTTCATCCCGGCATGCCCCATGGCGATGCCGTCGGTGACGGTAATGGTGCAGAACTCGCGCGGCGTTGCGCCTACAGACGCCACGCCTTGCTTCACCGCTTGCGCCTGGCGCATGAGCGCGATGTTGCAAGGCGCCGCTTCATTCCAGCAGGTCGCAACGCCGACGAAAGGCTGATGGATCTGCTGGGTCGTCAGACCCATGGCGTAATAGAACGAGCGATGCGGCGCCCGCTCCGCGCCTTCAGTGGCGTGACGACTGGGCAGCCGTGATTTCAAATTGGTCTTGGCGTCCATCAAACACCTGTGGGCCGATTAGGCCCCTCGCCCCTGTTCTTGCCGAATCTAGAGCCCGGTCGGCTCTAAAAACGGAGTCGCCGCAAAGGCTTGAGTTTTTCCGCCCTGCATGCGCGGGCATCGCTTTCAAGGAATCCTATGGCTAAATAGGGGCACCCAGGGGTTGCTGTGGCCAGCAAGCCCCAAATGTTCTTCTGCTGTGTCCCCGCCGCCACAGATTAGCTATCGAGTCGCATGCCAGCTAACGCGGGATTCACCAAAAGGCTCGGGGCTGCGACAATCGGTACATGGGCAAACCACTCACACGCGCCTTTTTTAGCCGCAGCGTTCACGAGGTCGCCCCCGATCTGATCGGGGTGATTCTCCTGGTCTACGGCGTCGGCGGCCGGCTGGTCGAAGTCGAGGCGTATCATCACACCGATCCCGCCGCGCACAGCTTTCGCGGGCCCACGGCGCGCAATGCGGTCATGTTCGGCCCGCCGGGCTTTGTCTACGTCTATCGCTCCTACGGCATTCACTGGTGTCTGAACTTCGTGTGCGAGCCGAAGGGCTCAGCAAGCGCCGTGCTAATTCGCGCCATCGAACCCACCACCCGGATACCGCTGATGCGACGGCGGCGCGGTATTGCCGACGAGCGATTGCTGTGCTCCGGACCGGGCCGACTCTGCGAGGCGCTGGGGATCACAGACACTGACAACGGCGCGGCGCTCAACGCACCGCCATTTACGCTCCTCGCCCGAACGACTCGGGTAGAGGTAGTCGCCGGACCGCGCATCGGCATCACCAAGGCCGTCGACCGGCCGTGGCGTTATGGGCTTAAGGATTCGCGCTTTCTCAGTAAGCCGTTTGCGGCGGATGCTACGCGGGTACTCTGAACGCCGGATCGAAGCCGAGTTCGTTGCGCGCCTTCTCGATCGACACGGTGCCGTCGTCATCGGCGACGTTGTAGATGCCGTTGCCCTGGGTGAGCGCCAGCAGCGCTGCCTCTGCAGCCGCATCGACGTGCACCGGAGGCTTGCGCGTCGGACCGTCGGTCCAGGTACCGGGGCCGTAGAGCAAGCCGTAGCGAAGCACCACAGCCTCCATGCCGGACGCGAGCACCTGATCCTCCATGTCGGCAGCCGCGCGCACCGTAACCACACGGGGGCCATCAGCGAGGTTGAGCGGATCGGTCTCGGCATGGGGCTCGGGACCGTCGGCGTAGGCGAAGGCAACACTCTGGACGATGAAGCGCTTGGCTGCGGCGGCCTGCGCGGCGGCAATCAGGTTGCGCGTGCCTTCGGTGCGGATGCGCGCGTTGCGCGGATAGGCCGCCGCGAGCTCAGCCTCGTCGAAGACGCGCGGCAGGTCGGTCAACTGGTGGATGACGACTTCGGGCCGCGCTGCGCTGACGGCGCGCTTGAGCGCCTCGACATTGTACACGTCGACGATGGCGGCGCGGACGCCGGTTGACTCAAGTTCAAGGGCGTTCGCCGTCGTCCGCGTCGTGCCGGTGACTTCGTGGCCGGCCGCAAGAAGTAGCGGCGTCAGCCGCCGACCGATCGCTCCAGTTGCCCCTGCAAGAAACACTTTCACGCAATCACCTCACGTCGACCCTTCGAGGCGCCGCAACGCCTCCGCGATCTTATTCTTGCGCGCCAGCGCCTCTGCGCGCTTCTCTTTTTCCTCTTCGACCACGTCCTCCGGCGCCCGCGCAACGAAATTGGGATTGCCGAGCTTGGCATCGACGCGTGCGATGTCGGCCTCAGCCTTAGCCATCTCCTTGACCAGCCGCGCGCGCTCGGCGTCGAGATCAATCACGCCGGCAAGCTGCAGCGCCGCGACCTCGCCGCGCACGACAAGCTGCACTGCGCCTAACGGATATGTCGGAGCCCTAGTCACCTCAGAGATGCGCGCCATCCTCATTATGAATTCCGACCAGCGCTTGGTCCTCTCCCAAACGTGGTCCCCTACTCTCACCATGACCAGTGGCAGCAGTGCGTTGACATTCATTTCCGCCCGCACGGAGCGGATGGCAGTGATAAGATCAATGACCCAGCCGATCTCGGCTTCCGCTTTGGCGTCGGCAATCCCTTCGAGGGAAGGCCACTCGGTGAGAGCGAGCAATTCCCGCCTTTTCGACACCGTGACTGTCCATAACTCCTCGGTAATGAACGGCATGAAGGGGTGCAACAGCTTCAGGATTTCGTCGCGCGCCCAAGCAACCATGGCTCGCGTCTCTTCCTTCGCAGCACCATCAGGGCCAATCAATAACGGTTTGGCAAACTCCAGATACCAGTCGCAATAGACGTTCCAGACGAAACGATAGATTGCACCTGCCGCGTCATTGAATTTGTAGGCCTTGATAGCCTCTGTGACTTCGGCCGCGGTTTTGGCCGTCTCATGGGCGATCCAGCGATTCAACGTTTCTTGCGCCTGGCGCGGGTCAAAATTTGAATAGAGCGCGCAACCGTTGATCTCAGCGAAGCGCGCGGCGTTCCACAGCTTGGTCGCAAAATTGCGGTAGCCCTCGACGCGCTGGGTTGAGAGCTTGATGTCGCGGCCTTGCGCCGCCATGGCGGCGAGCGTGAAACGCAAGGCATCGGCGCCGTACTCGTCGACAATTTCCAAGGGATCGATGACGTTTCCCTTCGACTTCGACATTTTCGCGCCGCTGGCGTCGCGGACAAGTGCATGGATGTAAACGTAGTGGAACGGTACCCATTGTTCAGACGGAGCATCAGGCCGCTCCTTTTGCATGAAGTGCAGCCCCATCATCATCATGCGCGCGACCCAGAAGAAGATGATGTCAAAGCCGGTGACGAGCACGCTGGTCGGGTAGAAGCGCTTCAGTTCCGCCGTTTTGTCCGGCCAGCCCAACGTCGAGAACGGCCACAGGGCAGAGGAGAACCAAGTGTCAAGGACATCGGGGTCGCGCCAAATCGGCTTCCAACGCGGCTTTCCGTCTAGTTCATCGTCTATTACCTGTTGAAATATCGGGTCGAGACCATCGACCGGCGGAACTGGTAACACCCGAATTTCACATCCGTATTTCCGCCGCGCCGCATCAATTGCTTCGGCTGCGGTCTCTGCGACAAAAATATCAGGATCGTCAAATTCGCGGCCGTACCAAGCCGGAATTTGATGTCCCCACCAAATCTGGCGCGAAATGCACCATGGCTGGATGTTCCCCATCCAGTTGAAGAAAGTCGCTTCCCACTGGTGCGGCACAAAGACCGTGCGCCCGTCACGCACTGCCGCGACCGCCGGTGCTGCCAGCGTGTTGGCGTCAACATACCATTGAACGGTGAGAAAAGGCTCAAGCACCTCGCCGGAGCGATCACCATGCGGGACCACATGCGTCGTCGGTTCGATCTTGTCGATTAATTCTCTCTGTACCAAACGGGCCACAATTTTTTTACGAGCAAGAAACCGATTTAAGTCATCGACCTCTGGGATTGTCCAATCGACTAGCTCCTTTGTTTCTGCCGTGTCGCCGGCACCCCGCATGTGTGCGAGAAATGGAAGATTTCCTTTCAGCTTGAGCGTCGCCTCAACGTCAAAGATATTCGGTGGTTCAATGTCCTTAAGCTCTTGATATCTGTGCCGCTGCCAAACCTCGAAGTCGTTGAAGTCGTGCGCTGGCGTGATTTTAACCGCGCCCGAGCCCTTTTCCGGGTCGGCGTATTCGTCTCCGATGATCGGAATTCGGCGGCCAACCAGCGGCAGGATCACGGTCTTACCAATTAGGTGCTTGAGGCGCTCATTCTTGGGATGGACCGCGACCGCAACATCGCCGAGCATGGTTTCCGGCCGCGTCGTCGCCACGACGATAAACTCATCGCTGCCTTCGATCGGGTATTTGATGTACCAGAGACTCCCTTTGGTCTCGATCTCTTGCACTTCGAGGTCCGAGATCGCGGTTTTGAGCTTCGGGTCCCAATTGACCAGACGCTTGTCCTTGTAGATGAGGCCTTCGCGATAGAGCGCTACGAACACTTTCAGCACCGCGCGTGAAAGCCCTTCGTCCATGGTGAAGCGCTCGCGCGACCAATCGCAGGAGGCGCCGAGCCGCTTCAATTGGCCAATGATGGTACCGCCGGACTCCGCCTTCCATTCCCAAACGCGCTTGATAAAGGCCTCGCGCCCCATCACGCGGCTCGACTCCTGGCGCTCCATCAATTGCCGCTCGACCACCGCCTGTGTGGCGATGCCGGCGTGGTCGGTTCCCGGCTGCCAGAGCACATCCTTCCCGCGCATTCGTTCGAAGCGGCACAGGATGTCCTGCAGCGTGTTGTTCAGGGCATGGCCCATATGCAGCGAGCCGGTGACGTTCGGCGGCGGGATGACGATGCAATAGGGCGGCGCAGCAGCGCGCTCCCGCCTGCCGGCGCGGAAGGCGCCGGCCGCCTCCCAGGCTGCGTAAATGCGGCTCTCTACCGCCGCGGGCTGGTACCTATTCTCGATCATGCGTTCCGCTTTTGGGGCAACGCGGCTAAGAGTGTCAACGTGTCAGCCTCAATAACGTCCTCCGCGTCACCGCCGCGCAAAACGCCGATCCGTTCGATCATGCTGCTCGCGGTCGCGGGCTTCGCGGCACAGGCGCAGGTGCGCGTCACCGATTCGCTGCTGCCGCAGATCGCCTCCGACTTCCAGACCACCGTGGGTGCGGCAGCCATGGTGGTGACAGCCTATGCGGTCGCCCACGGTTCGATCCAGCTCGTCATCGGCCCGATCGGCGACAAGCTCGGCAAATACCGCACGGTGGCGATGATGTGCGCGATCGGCACCGTTCTGGTCGCGCTCTGCGGCATGGCCTCATCGCTGTCCCAGCTTGCTCTGGCGCGCCTAGCGACCGGCGCCGCTGCAGGCTGGATCATCCCAATTTCGATGGCCTACGTGGGCGACGTGATCCCTTACGAACGGCGGCAGCCCATATTGGGCCGCTACCTAACGGGACAGATTCTCGGGCAGCTCTCGGGCCAGGCCATGGGCGGCGTGCTCGGCGACCTCATGGGCTGGCGCAATGTGTTCTTCGTGCTGTCCGCGGTGTTCGCCCTGGCGACGGCCGGGCTGGTGTTCGAGCTGTTCGCCGATCCGCTGACCCGCGAGCCGGGCCATCCCAATGAAACCACACGCGGCTTCATCGCGGATTACGCGGCCGTGCTCTCGACTCCCTTCGCACGCCTCGTGATCATTGCGGCTTTCATCGAGAACGTGTTTTTGTGGGGCGCATTCGCCTATATCGGCGCTCACCTGCGCCTGCGCTTCAATCTTAGTTACACGCTCATCGGCTTGAGCGTCGGCTGCTTCGGTATCGGCGGGCTTATCTACGCCGGCCTGGTAAAGCTGTTTGTATCGCGGCTGGGCCAGGTCGGCCTAGCCACCGGCGGGGGCTTCGTCATCGCGGCGGGCTACGTCACGCTCGCCGCCGCACCGGTGTGGTGGCTCGCGCCTGCAGCCACGGTCGCGATCGGCCTTGGCTTCTACATGCTGCACAACACGCTGCAGACCAACGCCACGCAGATGACACCGCAAGCGCGCGGCACTGCAGTCGCCCTATTTTCTTCGGCGATCTTTATCGGCCAAACATCGGGCGTCTTCATCGGCTCGCTGATGATCGACCGGCTCGGCGCAGTGCCCTTGTTTGTCGGCAGCGCGGTTGCGTTACCTATCCTTGCGGTCTGGTTCGCAGCCGAACTGCGCCAGTACCGCAAGGTCCATTGACGGCAATCGTCACACCTTGACGAGCGGCACTTTCGGTACGGAACCGCGGCCGCCTGGCGGATTGCCGCCGCCCGAACTACCCGACGGCTTGCGCCGCGGTGAGGCACGGCGCTTCTTGGCGCGGCGCGGCTCGGGAAGCTTCTCCGGACGCGGCGTCACCGGCCCCTCGGGATATTCGAACCCGAGCTTGGTTTGGCCGTTCTCATCGGTCGTCTCGACGACGCGGACGTGTCCGCCATTCTTCAGCCGGCCGAACAGCACCTCGTCGGCCAGCGGCTTCTTGATGTGCTCCTGGATCACCCGCGCCATCGGCCGAGCGCCCATCTGCTCGTCGTAGCCGTGCTTGATGAGCCATTTGGCTGCTTCGTCGGTGAGTTCGATGGTCACGTCGCGATCGTCGAGCTGCGCCTCAAGCTGCAGCACGAACTTCTCCACCACCATGGCGATGACGTCCTGCGACAGATGCGCAAACGTGATGATCGCATCGAGCCGGTTGCGGAATTCCGGGGCAAACATCCGGTTGATCGCTTCCACGTCATCGCCTTCACGCTTGGTACGGGTGAAGCCGAAGGCCGCCCGCGCCATGTCGGCGGCGCCCGCATTGGTGGTCATGATCAGAATGACGTTACGGAAATCGACCTGCTTGCCGTTGTGGTCGGTCAGCTTGCCGTGATCCATGATCTGCAGCAGCACGTTGAATAGGTCCGGGTGCGCCTTCTCGATCTCGTCGAGCAGAAGCACACAGTGCGGATGCTGATCGACACCGTCGGTCAACAGGCCGCCCTGGTCGAAGCCCACATAGCCGGGCGGCGCGCCGATGAGCCGCGAAACCGTATGGCGCTCCATGTACTCGGACATGTCGAAACGGATGATCTCGACGCCCAGCGTCGCTGCAAGCTGCCGCGCTACCTCGGTTTTGCCGACGCCGGTAGGCCCTGAGAACAGGTAGCAGCCGATCGGCTTTTCCGGCTCGCGAAGGCCGGCGCGAGCGAGCTTAATCGAAGCAGCGAGCGCCTCGATTGCTTTGTCCTGGCCGTAGACCACGCGCTTGAGCGTTTCCTCCATGTGCCGGAGTACTTCGGCATCGTCCTTCGACACCGACTTCGGCGGTATCCGCGCCATGGTGGCGATCGTGGTTTCGATCTCCTTGATGCCGATGGTGCGCTTGCGCTTACTCTCCGGCAGCAGCATCTGCGCGGCACCCGATTCGTCGATCACATCGATCGCCTTGTCGGGCAGCTTGCGGTCGTGGATGTAGCGCGAAGACAGTTCGACCGCCGCCTTGATAGCCTCGTTGGTGTAGCGGAGCTTGTGATAGTCCTCGAAATAGGGCTTGAGCCCTTTCAGGATTTCGATGGCGTCCGGAATCGTCGGCTCGTTGACGTCGATCTTTTGGAAGCGGCGCACGAGTGCCCGGTCCTTCTCGAAGTACTGTCGGTACTCCTTGTAGGTCGTTGAGCCGACGCAGCGCACCGTGCCGGAGGCGAGCGCCGGCTTGAGCAGGTTCGACGCGTCCATGGCGCCGCCCGACGTCGCGCCGGCGCCGATCACGGTGTGAATCTCGTCGATGAACAGGATGGCGCCAGGATACCCCTCGAGTTCCTTGATGACTTGCTTGAGCCGTTCCTCGAAATCGCCGCGATAACGGGTGCCCGCCAGCAGCGTACCCATGTCGAGCGCGAACACCGTGGCGTTGCGCAACACGTCCGGCACCTCGCCGTGGACGATACGGCGCGCCAAGCCTTCGGCGATCGCGGTCTTGCCGACGCCCGCCTCGCCGACGAACAGCGGGTTGTTCTTCTGCCGCCGGCACAGCACCTGGATGGTGCGGTTAATCTCGGCTTCACGGCCGATCAGCGGATCGATCTTGCCCTCACGGGCCTTCTTGTTGAGGTTGACGCAATACGCATCGAGCGCATCGACTTTCTTCTTCTGCTCGTCGCCGGACTTGGAATCGTTCTCCTCGTCGGAGCCGCGCACCGGCCGCGACTCCGACATGCCCGGCCGCTTGGCGATCCCGTGGCTGATGTAATTGACTGCATCGTAGCGTGTCATGTCCTGCTCCTGCAGGAAATACGCGGCATGGCTCTCGCGCTCGGCGAATATGGCGACCAGCACGTTGGCGCCGGTCACTTCCTCACGGCCCGATGACTGCACGTGGATGACGGCGCGCTGGATGACGCGCTGGAAGCCCGCGGTCGGCTTGGAATCCTCCGCTCCGTCGGTGACCAAATTGTCGAGTTCTGATTCCAGATAAGCGACGAGGCTCCGGCGTAGCTTCTCCAGATCCACGTTGCATGCCCGCATCACCGCGGCAGCATCCTGATCCTCGATCAGCGCCAGCAGAAGATGCTCCAGCGTGGCGTACTCATGATGCCGCTCATTGGCGAGCGCGAGCGCCCTATGAAGCGACTGTTCGAGGCTACGTGAGAACGTTGGCATTTCAGATTCTCTTCATTTGTATCGGATGCCCCTCCCCGGGAATCACTTTTTCTCCATTATGCATTGCAAAGGATGCTGATGTTTCCGGGCAAAGTCCATGACCTGCGTCACTTTGGTCTCGGCCACCTCGTATGTGAAGATGCCGCACTCGCCGATCCCATGCTGGTGCACGTGCATCATGATGCGCTGTGCCGACTCGTGGTCCTTATTGAAGAAGCGCTCGAGCACGTGCACGACGAACTCCATGGGTGTGTAGTCGTCGTTGAGCAGGAGCACGCGATAGAGGTTCGGCCGCTTGGTCTGCGGCCGCGTCTTGGTGATGACCGCTGTGCCCGGGCCGTTCTGATCGCTTTTGCGCTTGCGGTCATCGTCTGCCATGCGGGGTGAAGTCGGCGCGGTATCGTCATTCGGCGACATTTTCTCAACTATCGTCCAGGCTAGCTCGTTTTGTCTCTTCGTCGGTTGCCGGACGGCCGCCGCCCTCCGCACTTCCGACACCTATAATAATGATAGCACGGCTCGCGTTCCAGACCGAAGAGCTTGCGCCCATTGCAGGATCGCCCAGCATTGCACAGCCTTGCGTTTCCGCCCTCCTCCGCCGATATTGACGATCAACGATCCCACAATAGCAACTCCGAAATTGTGGCAAATGATCCAGGTGCCAGACTATTTTTCGCGCAACAGCACAGTACCAGCGGCCGACATCAGTGGGCTTGGTACTAGCGCGGCGGCCACAACCGAGCTGGGCTCCGCGTAATACCGCGCCGCGCAGCCGCGCAGAAATTCATTTTTAATTACGACGGCGGACGGCCCACAGGTAAACTGCCTCGCGCGCGCACCCATCGCCTTACTCGGCATGCATTGAGCCGAACGTCGTATTCACCCAAAGTCAATGGGACGATCCTTGCGCGACGAATGGCTCTCGCGGCGCAGCCCGTTCGCCCAAGACGCTCACTTCATCGCCGACGCCTTGGCAAGCGCCCCCTCAAAGGGCTTGTACGCCTGCTTTGCGAGGTCGGAGTAAAGCTCGCCCAGCTTGGTCGCCTCGGCGACGAAATCCTCGTAGGAGGACTTCAGGTACTTGGATTGCACCTCCAGTGCCTTTTCAACGCTGTTGGCGCCCATGAGCTTTTCCCAGGCCGCCGCCGAGGATTCGGCCGACTTCTTGGAATAATCGACCACCTCTACGGCGATGGCCTGAGCCCCTTGCGTCCAGGCGCCGAACGACGTGAGCGCCATATCCATGCTGCTTTTGCCAAATTTCTGCATGTCTTCGTTCGTCATAATGGACCTTGCCAGCGCACTGCGCTGCCTCTCGCTATTGCGGGGCTCCGAGGGCTCGGGGCCCCTTGCCTTGAAAAGGCCTTTTCCATCGTTGAAAATTAATTATAATGCAGTGCACAAAAAACGCAACGGTGTCAGCGCGGTGCACTATGATCTGCAGGGGGACTTAACCCTTTCGCAAGGGCGTTCCCGTAACCTGATTGACCGTGTCGTGTGGGTGACGACCGGTCGTAGAAGTGGGGCTGTTGTTTCTCTTAACCTGAAGGATGAGCTGGGTACGCTTGGCTCCTTTGCGATGAGAGAAGCACCGTCCCAAGGGAGTAAGAAGGGGTGAGCTCCGCCATGGGGCTCTACGCGCGTTAAGGGACGGGGTGCGTAATGGGTTGGGCGAGTACTGGGGCCCGCCAAGGGCTTCGCAGTTGCGTTTTGGGTCTCACCGCAAT
Source organism: Xanthobacteraceae bacterium (assembly GCA_049584975.1). GTDB lineage: Bacteria > Pseudomonadota > Alphaproteobacteria > Rhizobiales > Xanthobacteraceae > BOG-931. The sequence continues at coordinate 29,556 of JBAUYV010000164.1, forward strand.
CACTGCGGTTCTCATCATCAGCAGCAACGCGGCGGACGCGCGGCATCATCATCGTCTGCACGCGCATCTTGTGCGCACCTCGGAACACCTTCGCCACCACGCCCGCTCGGAAGATTATTCGCCGCCTTCGGCCTCAATCCTCGTCGATGGCAATAGCGGCGCGATTCTCGAAGAGTCGAACGCCGACGGACTGCGACACCCGGCCTCGCTCACCAAGGTGATGACGCTCTACCTGTTGTTCGAGCGTCTCGACTCCGGAAAGATCGGGCTCGATACACAGCTCTCCGTTTCCGAGCACGCCGCCGAACAGGCACCCACCAAATTGGGGCTCAAGCCCGGCCAAACCATCTCGGTCGAGGATGCGATCAAAGGCATCGTTACCCGCTCGGCCAACGACGCCGCCGTCGTCATCGCTGAGAATCTCGGCGGGAGCGAAGAGGTATTCGCCCGGCTCATGACGCAGAAGGCCCATGCGCTGGGCATGGGCCACACCACGTATGTCAACGCATCCGGCTTGCCGGACGACGATCAAGTCACCACCGCACGCGACCAAGCGCTGCTCGGGCGTGCGATCCAGGATCGCTTCCCGCGCGACTATCGGTTCTTCTCCACCACGTCTTTCGTCTTCCACGGTGTGACGATCCACGGGCACAATCACCTGCTCGGGTCCGTCAACGGGGTCGATGGTATTAAGACCGGATATATTCGCGCCTCCGGCTTCAATCTGATTACGTCCGTTCATCGCGACGGCCGCTACATCGTCGGGGTGGTGCTCGGCGGCCGCTCGGCGTTCGAGCGTGACGCGCACATGCGCGCGTTGATCGAGAGCAACATCAGGCTGGCCTCGACGCAGCACTCCGCACCAGTCATCGCCGAAAGGGCAATGCCAAAGAGCGAGCCGCAACAGGTGGCGCCTGCCAAGCCGGCGCCAGCGCTCGCACGTTCCGAACCGCCGGCGAATACACCGGTGACCGCACGTACATCGGTCGGTTCAAACGACCCGATCCGACCGCTTCTGGTGAAGACGGTCACCTATCACACGGTCACGGTCCGTACTGCTTCGATGGTACCAATGCCCGTGCTGGTGCCGGTGGCGCCACCCACGCAACAGCAGGCCGAGGCGCTAACGCCTCGCGCTTATCTTGCATCGGCCGATCCGACGGTGGTGCCGGTCGCCAATTCTCCGGCGCCCAAGGCTGATGCGGTCCTGACCGCTCGACCCGTGAAGACCGCCCCCGTAATAACGGCCAATGCCGCACCGGAGCCAGCGCAGCACGCGCATGGCGGATGGATCATTCAGATCGGCGCCTTCGACAGCGAGGATGAAGCGCGGCAACACCTCAGCGACGCCAAGCAGAAGGTCCACGGCGCTCTCGCCGCCGCCAATCCATTTACCGAGCGTGTGCAAAAAAGCGACAAGGCGCTCTACCGCGCGCGCTTCGCCGGTTTCGACAGGGAGACCGCTGAAGCCGCGTGCAAGCAACTCAAGCACAGCGACTTCGCTTGCATGGCGGTTAAGGACTAGAGTTTTTACGAGAGCATGATCTTTTCGAAAAACCGGCATCCACCCCGGATCAAGTCCGGGGCAGGCTTTTTCCGGATCATGCCCTAAACGACACCTCCTCCATTCCGGCCGGTAGCGCCACCGAATGGAAGCATAACGAGGTGCGCAGCGGGATCGTCAGCAACGGAATGGGCCGGACGCCACGCGAGGGTTTTCCCAGGAAACCTCAGCGATGGCGGCTAAGAAGAACGTCCTTGGCCTCGTTGACGCGGGCCGCAAGATACGTCGACCCCCCTTGGTCGGGATGCAGTTTCTTCATCAGCGACCGGTGGGCGCGGCTGATATCCTGCGCACTGGCGCCGGGCTGAACGCCAAGGATCTGACAAGCCTCCTCTTCAGTCATTTTGCTGCCGCGAACGCCGCGCGAACCGCTCCCCGCTGCCGCATTATGCTCCGCGTGCTCACGCCACTCGGGCGCCCGGTGGTCAAGATACGCTGCGAGTAGGTCGCGGCTGTCGGAGTCCATCGGGCCAAGCAATCCAATCAGCGTTGGCGGATCGAGCGCATCGAGAGCCTCGCCCTGGTGTGCGCCCGCAAGAATACGGCCGTGCATCGCGCCAGTATCGTGATCAAGCTCCATTTCGACAAAGGCGGTGCGAACGCGTGAGACTTGGCCCGGGCTCTTCTGCGTGCGACCGCCAAACGTCGCGGGCCAGAACGAGAACCAGCCCAGTATGCTAAGGCCAACGACGCCGACGGTGACGGCCGGACCAAACTCCCCGCGAAAAAACAGAAAGGCGGCAAAGAGCAGGATCGCAACGCCGCCCAGACTGCGCAAAAGCTTCGCCGCCGCCTTGGGATCGACCTTGGAGAAGGAATTGGCGGCCCAGAGCAGCAGCACCAGAACAACGACGCCTAGAAGAAGGGGCATGGCTTCTTTTATGCCTACTTGAGCTGCTTGATCAGCCTGGTGGCGCTGGCGTTGCGCTGCTCCTTGAGATGAGCAAGGGCCTTCATGCCGCCGGCCGCATAAGCCGCCGCCGCGCGCAACAGCTCCGCCAATTCGTGCGCGGCGCCGGGCGCAAACCGGCAATAGGCGCCGCGTGTGAGCCGCGCAATCTCTCGAAATGCCTGCTCGCAGACTGCATCGTAGCCTTCCTGAAACATGAAAGCGACGACGTTGCGCAAGCCAAGCTCGCCGGCGCCCGCGCACAGGTCGTCGAGCTTCTCCTCCATGGCGTCGCCAACAAAGACGAGGGCCGAGACCTTGGCAGCATCGTTCTCGCGGCGAGCGTGCGCCAGCACCTTGCCGATCTGCGTATGGCCGCCGCGGCAATCGATCCGCGCCATCATTGCACCGAGCCGCTGCGGTTCAACGATCCAGGGCGAGGAGCGGCATTCGGCAAGCCCGCGATAGTAGACAAGCTGAATGGCAAGGCCGCCGACTGTGGCCGCTTCGCGAAACATCTCGGCCTGCAATTGGCAGGCCTGATCCCAGGTCGGCTGCCTGCTCATTGTGGCATCGAGGGCGAAAATGAGCCGGCCGCGCTCATTGGCCGGCCCGAGCGCGCGCACCTGGCTCAAGAAGTTATCGATCTCCGAGCGCGAGTTCGCTGCCGGCGCTCGTGCATCGTTCTGGCGGGGCGCCGGCGGTCGATCGGACCGGTCGTTGGTCATGGAAAGCGGCTCTTTGCGACCCAGGCCTTTATGGCTAGGGCATAAGGTGGCCCTGCCGAAGCGGGGGCGCAATGCCACTTCGGGCCCGCCCGGGCAAGCGTGAGAATCTCCATATCCTCGGGTATAGACGTGCCGCGTATACGCTCGCGCCAACGCCGAGTGGCGATATGAGAAAAAACACCAGCCAATCGCGGCATCGGCCGCGCGTCATCCAAAGCTTGCCGGCTCTCCGCCGCGCTATCGCGGCCCTGCGCGCACGACGCGCCACAATTGCGCTCGTGCCGACCATGGGCGCGCTGCACGAAGGCCACTTGTCACTGGTGCGCTTGGCGCGACGCCGTGCGGACCGCGTGGTCGTTTCGATCTTCGTCAATCCGGCGCAATTCGCGCCGCACGAGGATTTTGGCTCCTATCCGCGCACTTTTGCCACCGACCTCGCCGCGCTTGCGGCGCTTAAGGTCGATCTGGTGTGGGCGCCGGACGTGAAAACCATGTACCCGAAGGGCTTCGCCACACAGATCGTGCCGCAAGGCCCGGCGCAAGCCGGTCTCGAAGACGCCTTCCGCCCGCATTTTTTTACCGGAGTCGCCACCGTCGTCGCCAAACTGCTGCTTCAATGCGCGCCCGACATCGCCATTTTCGGCGACAAGGACTACCAGCAGCTCAAGGTCCTTACGCAGCTCGCACGCGACCTCGACCTGAAAACCCGGATTCTCGGTGCGCCGATTGTGCGCCAGCCCGACGGCCTCGCGCTGTCCTCCCGCAACGTCTATCTGTCGGCGCGCGAGCGCGAGGCGGCGCCAGTGCTCTACCGCGTACTCAAGAAGTGCGCGGAGGCAATTGCCGCCGGCAAGGCGATGGCCGCCGTGCTCGATGAAGGGCGCGGAGAGATTACACGCGCAGGCTTTGTGCTCGATTACCTGGAAGCACGCCGCTCGGAGACGCTCGCCCCGGCGGCCTCTATAGAAGACGGCCCGCTCCGCCTCCTCGTCGCGGCGCGGATCGGCAAAACACGGCTGATCGATAACATCGCCGTGTAATCACTCCGCCGCTTCGAGGTGCGGAATCTCCGGGCGCTCGCCCCGCGCTTTGCCGCTGATCGGTGGCCGCGGCAAGGTGGCGGTACCGCGCTCCATGACAAAGTCGTGCTTAAGTGAATACCACGGCGTACCGGTCTCGCCCGCCGGTGTCCGTTCGGCGGCGTTGTGGAGCACGTATTTGCCGATCAGATGGCGCGTGACGCCAAACTGCGCGTCGGTCTCGAGGTTGGGATCTTCCGGATCGTAAAGCTGCGAGATCAGCGTCTTAAAGCCCGGCTTATAGACGAGAAAATGCAAATGCGACGGCCGCATGTTGTGCCGGCCGGCTGCGCGCAACAACTCACCGACCGGGCCGTCGATCGGGATCGGATAGCCTGCCGGCTTCACGCTGCGAAAGCTGATGCGCCCATCTTTGTCGGTGGTGAACTTGCCGCGCAAATTCATGTCGGCCTGGGCGGGATCCTGGTTTTCGTAAAATCCCTCGGGCGACGACTGCCAAATATCGACCTCAGCGCCTGCGACCGGCTTGCCGTCGATGTCGCGGAAGCTAGCATCGACGAACAAAGCCGGACCGGGCGTCGGCGAACGCACGATCGAGCCGCCGTTCGGCGTCGCGGGCGAATACATCCGCCAGAACGGACCGAGTGTGTTGGCATCGGTCTCGGTCTGGCCATTATCGCCGTTGTTGAGAAGGCAGATCAGCGGCGACAGACCGAGCGAGCCAGCCATCAGCACGGCTTCGTTGTGATTCTCGTTGGAGTGCTGGCCGATCGCCACGAGATAGCCCATGGCGGTGTGAAATTCCTGCTCGGACAGCCTCACCTCGCGCGCGTATTCATGGAGGTGGCGGATCAGCGCAGCGAGGATTTCCCGCAACCGCGGATTTTTGGTGCGCGCATACGCGCCGAGTACCGCCTTGGTGACGTCCTTCTCACTCTCGATGATCATGTTCCTGCTCCGCAGTGGATCGGCGGCCGTCCCGCGCGGTCGATTTTACGTGATCGCCTCAGTGGATGCCATGCAGTGGGCGCCGTGCAGCCACCGCAAAGGCTCGCCTTACATGAGGCCGAGTTCGCGCAACTCCCGCCGCAGCTTCTCCGGCATGGCAGCCGCTCCCGGCGCGGCCTTGTCGAGGTCGCGCGGAGCATCCGCGTCCGCCAGGTACCGCCAGCCTTGGAAGGCCCGGTAGGGGCGCGGCGCCACCAGCACCACTTTCGGATCGAGCACGATGCCGCAGCGCCCGACACCGTCCTTGTCGCGGAACGGGCGCACCGCGCGGATGCGCTGGCGGCACATGATCTCGCCGCGGATCACCCAGTAGAGCGAGCCGCCGTCGATGAGCTCATGCGCGCGCTTGGGAACCATGCGGGTGCGATGGATGTGCTCAGGCTTCTCGCCGCGTTTGCGCTTGTCCTTAAGCTTCTGCTTGATCCAATCCTCGAGATCGCGGACCGAGTCGCAGCCGACGCAGAGCTTGATGAGATGTAGAGCCATGACCTCACATTATCGATTCTCGGTTGGCTCTATCAGCACGATCTCGCCGCCTTCCACAACCTGAGCACCGGCTGCGACCGCAACTTGGCGCACCACCCCCGCGAATGGCGCATGCAGCGTGTGTTCCATCTTCATGGCCTCGATGATGGCGAGCCGCTGGCCGGCAGCGACACTTTCACCGGCAGCCACGAACAGTTGCAGCACCTTGCCGTGCATCGGCGCCTTAACCATCCCGTCGCCAGCTTCAGAAGTCGCCGATGCGACCGAAAAATCTTTCCGGTGCACACGCGTCTGCCGGCCGTGGCGTAGGACGTAGGCTTCGTCTTCGTTGAGGGCTGACGTCGTCACGTCGTCCGCAGGCCCTACGCCACCGATCGTCACGCGCGCGCCGTCTTCTCCGTAAGTGACCGTGGCTTCGGCGCTGTCACCGTCGATGACGATGGGAATGCCAAGCTTGCGGGCGCCGCCGAGTTGAAAGCCGTCGCGCGCCGCCCACGGCGATTGTGCAGCCGCCGAGTCTTCGTCCTCCGGCGTAGTGTCGCGCACAGCCTCGCCTGCAAGCCGGCCGAGCAACCGCTCGACACCGAACGCCGCAGCGGCGCGGTCGGGCGTGTGCGGTACGGCGCCGAGCGCCACGAGATTACGGTCGATGTATCCGGTGTCGACATGTCCCTCGCGGAACTCTCGCGCCTGGCAAAGCGCGGCGAGGAATGCGACATTGGTGCGCGGACCGAGAATCTGCGTGTGCTTCACCAGCGCGGCCGCGAGCCGATCGAGCGCGGCCTGCCGTGTCGGCCCATGAGCGATGAGCTTGGCGATCATCGGGTCGTAGTACGGCGTCACTTCGCCGCCCGCCTCCACGCCGGCTTCAACGCGGATGCCGCCGGGCAATTGCAGCGCCACGATCTTGCCGGTCGACGGGAGGAATCCGTTCTCGGGATCCTCCGCATAGATGCGCGCCTCGACAGCGTGACCATCGAGGCGGACTTGCGCCTGGGTCAGCGGCAGCTTTTCGCCGGCGGCGACGCGGAATTGCCACTCGACGAGATCGAGCCCGGTAATCTCCTCGGTCACCGGATGCTCGACCTGCAACCGCGTGTTCATTTCGATGAACCAGAACTCGTCGCTGCGCAGGCCGCGCGTGCCATCGGCCACGAATTCGATGGTGCCGGCGCCGGCATAGCCGACGGCGCGCGCCGCCTCGACCGCCGCGGCGCCCATCTGCGCGCGCAGGTCCGCCGTCATCCCGGGCGCCGGCGCTTCTTCGATGACTTTTTGGTGCCGCCGCTGCACCGAGCAATCGCGCTCGCCGAGATGAATGACGTTGCCGTGCTGGTCGGCGAAGACCTGAATTTCGATGTGCCGTGGAGCGGCAACGTATTTTTCGATCAGCACGCGGCTGGAGCCGAACGCCGCCTTAGCCTCACGGATCGCAGATGCAAGTGCGGTATCGAATTCGTCGGCGCGCTCGACGCGACGCATCCCCCGACCGCCGCCGCCGGCCGCCGGTTTGATCAGTACCGGATAGCCAATCTCGTTAGCCTCTTGCTTAAGGAATTCGCCGTCCTGCCGTTCGCCGTGATGGCCGGGCACGATCGGCACGCCCGCCTTCTGCATCAGCGCCTTGGCGCGATCCTTAAGACCCATGGCGCGGATCGCCGCGGCCGGCGGCCCCACAAAGATCAGACCAGCACGCGCACACGCTTCGGCGAAGTCGGCGTTCTCGGAGAGAAATCCGTAGCCGGGATGGACACATTCGGCGCCGGCGCGTTTTGCGACCTCGATCAGGCGCTCGATTGACAGATAGCTCTCACGCGCGTCCGCAGGCCCGAGCAAGTAGGCCTCGTCGCATAGCCTCGTGTGCAATGCGTGCACGTCAGCGGCCGAATAGACCGCAATTGTGCGCATGCCCATGCGCTTGGCGGTGCGGGCGACCCGGCAAGCGATTTCGCCGCGGTTGGCGATCAGGACTGAGCCAAACATGACCCCAATGAGAACCGGCCGCCGACGCTCGCGCAATGGGGCCAAGGCCCCATTGCGGTCATCTGCTCAACTTATTGGGCGGCCTGTGCGGGCGCGGGCGTCCAGACCGGATCGACTTTCGGTCCGTCAGCCCCGGGCAGCAGCCCAGGTTTACCGGTGCGTGCGCGCGCCTCCGTGTTGGCGGGGGCGCCGGCCGCGTGCGGCGTGGCCGGTCCCTTAGGCTCCGGATTCATGATGCTGATCGGCGGGATTGACGCCGCCGAGGGGAAGTCGATGTTGACCACGACCTTGTGCTTGCCCGCCGCACCGGCCTCGGCCGAGGCCGCCGTTGGGGCATCGGTTACGGCCGCAACCGGCGCGTCGGGCGCCTTGCCCCAAAACTCGCGGTAGTGGTCGACAAAATGGTCGAAGGTCTGCGCGATCAGATTCGTGCGCACGTGGCTCGGATCGCCCAGCACCGCAAGGGCCGAACAATTGCCGTTGGTGCAACCGTCGCGCACCACAAGCACGTGGGCGAGGAATCCGAACGGATCGGCCTCCAGCGCACGACGCAGCGGCAACAGGGCGCGGTCGATGTCCGCTCCGCCGTGTTTTCTGTAGTCCGCCATATCCGCGAGCAGCACGAACTGCGCCGCGACATAGGAGGTCGCTGCCGCCACGCTTTCCGGAGAGGCAAACACCGCCTTCTCACATGCGCCCTCGACTGCATCGCCCGCCAAAGGGTCGAGGCAGGCCAGCGGCGATCCCGTTGTGATCGCTTGCGCGGTCAACTGCTGGGCGCGCATCTCGAACACGTTGTGCTCGCTGCGCATCGCAAAGCCATCGAGGCACGCCCACGTCAGCGATCCGGTGAGCACCGCTCCGAGCCCGATCAGAGCCACTCGTTCAACCGCCGGCCAGCGACCGGTCCGAGACCGGCGGAGGACCAGTACGAAAATGACGGTGACAAGAAAAGAAGCGGAGCCGACCGCAATCCACAACGGGGACGTCGAGGATTCGATCCTGCCCGCGATGTCGGAAACGATGCCGAGCATCACGCACCCCTACCCAACGCAACGCCATACCAGGATTGGAGTATGGCCCAGCCGCGAGGGCGGCGCCAGAGCATGAGCGCCCCGGCCAAGTCGTGGCCAGATTGTCAGCGGATTGACGGGATGCACGAGACGGAGCGGAGCCAACGGCTCCGGCGATCAGGCTTCGACTTCGAGCTGGCTCTCTTTTGCCACACGCTCGAACGCCTCGCCCGCGTGCTTGATCCGGTATTGGTAATCGTCGCCATCGGACGGCAGCAACCGGACAACCTTGTAGCTTCCGCTAGCACCCGGACGACTGATCGGGCTCGACGTGTAGAAAACCGTCTGGCCGACACGGAACCTATGGGTTTGAAACGCCGAGCCAATCATCGCCACGTCGCTCACGCTCACCGAAGCCATCTCAATCGACGCAACGGTCGCCGACGGAATGCTGATCGGGGCGATGCTGTGGCCGTTGGTCTGCTGCGGCTTCCTCGCCGACGATCTGGCGCTGGCCTTATGTGCCTTCCGGGCCGGGGCTTTCCGCGCCACCGTCCTCCGGCTCGGCCTTGCCGGCCGTTTTTTTGTCGCTGAATGTTTGTTCATAACGTAACTATAGCACTCAAAATGACTCCGGAGCAAAAAATATAGTGCGCCGGAAAGCGCTTTGCGAGATGTCCTCGTGTTACACCGTAGGAGAGAAGAAAACCAAGTTATATCAAAATGATATGGTAAGCTCCTATGATAGAACTGAAACGCTGAGCTGTTATGCTTGGCGCTGCCACCGGCCATTTTTATCGGTCAGCCAATAGGTAACCTCAAAGCCCTGTTCCTTCGCCTTGCTCCAGCGTGCGCGTGCCGCCTCAAGCGCGTCCGGATCTTCACCGTCGAAAAGCACGACCAGGCGCTGATAAGCCGCCGCATCACCCGGGATGCTGGCACCCTCGACCAGGAAACGCACCGCAGCGCCGTTGGGATTTGTCTCGTTGACCGTCAACAAAACGGGTTGCTCCGCCGCCTCGGCGTCGCGCCAAGTTCCGTGCGGCAAAAATACGTCGTCGCGCCAGGTCCATAGATGCGCGTCGAGCGCTTCTACCCGTTCGTCCGAGGCGGCCTGTATTGCCACGCGCCAGCCACGCTCCAGCGACTTCTGGATGAGCGGGGGCAACACCTGTTCGAGGGGCTGCCCCTTGAGCTGGCAGAAGAGGATCTCGGTCATGCGGCGCCTTACCGCTCGTAATAGTCCTCGACCAGCCGGTCGAGCAGCCGCACACCCCAGCCGGAGCTCCAGCTTTTGTTGATGTCGGTCTGCGGCGAACCCAAGGCCGTACCGGCAATGTCGAGATGCGCCCACGGCGTCTTGTCGACGAACCGCTGCAACAACTGCGCCGCCGTGATCGAACCCGCCCAGCGCCCGCCGGTATTCTTCATGTCGGCGAATTTGGAATCGATCATCTTGTCGTATTCGGGCCCGAGCGGCATGCGCCACACCCGCTCGCCGGTCGCCTCGCCGGCCTTGGTCAATCGCTCGACGAGCCGGTCATTATTAGAGAACAGCCCGGCATATTCCTGCCCGAGCGCGACGATGATCGCCCCGGTGAGCGTCGCCAAGTTGATCATGAATTTCGGCTTGAAGCGGTTGTTGACGTAATGCAGCACGTCGGCAAGTACGAGTCGGCCTTCGGCGTCGGTGTTGATGATTTCGATGGTCTGCCCGGACATCGTCTTGACGATGTCGCCCGGTCGCTGCGCCTTACCGTCAGGCATGTTTTCCACTAGCCCGATGGCGCCAACTGCATTGACCTTGGCCTTGCGCCCCGCGAGCGCGTGCATGAGACCGACCACGCAGGCCGCGCCCGCCATGTCACCTTTCATATCTTCCATACCGGCCGCAGGCTTGATGGAAATGCCGCCAGAGTCGAAGCACACGCCCTTGCCGATGAACGAAATCGGCTCGACTCCCTTCTTGCCGCCGCTCCAGCGCATGATGACGAGCCGGGAATCGTGCACCGAGCCTTGCCCGACGCCGAGCAGCGCGCCCATGCCGAGCTTGCGCATGTCCGCCACGTCAAACACCTCGACCGCAACGCCGAGCTTCGACAATGCTGACGCGCGGCGCGCCAACTCCGCCGGATAGAGAACGTTCGCGGGTTCATTGATGAGATCGCGCGCGAGTACGACGCCGTCGGCGATCACGACCTTGCGCGTCCATGCCTTCTCGACGGCTCCGGAATTGGCGCAAGCCAAATCCACTTCCACCTTGTCGGCCCGGTCGTCCGCTTCCTTCCGCTTGGTCTTATAGCGGTCGAACGTGTAGGCGCGCAGCCGCACGCCGAGCGCGAGGTCGGCGACCTGCTCGGGCCGCAAAGCGCCTGTGGCGAGCTCGGCAAAGATCGTCGCCTCGGCCGCGGCCGGCGGCACCTTTCCGATGGCGACACCGCCGAGCTTGACCATGTCCCGCGTCTTGAGATCGCTCTCCTTGCCGGTTCCAACCACGACCAACCGCGGCACGTCGAGACCGGCCGGCGCAATGAGTTCCAGGGTCGACCCGTTCTTACCGGTAAAGCGGTCCGCTCCGGCAGCGCGCCGCAGCAAGGCTTCAGCCGGGGCAAGCGCCTTCCGGGTCGCCGGGCCGAATTTCAAATTCTCTGAGCAGAACGTAACAAGAACCCCACGAGTGCGCGTATAGGGGGTGAAGCTGAGCTTCAAAACGTCGGGCATTTTCAGTCCTTCTGGGCCGTCCCGGCCGGATCCTGGTGGATATCGGCCGAAATATGAACCCGACCACTTGATCGTGCAAAGAGCGTTTGTCTGCGTGCAGCCGGTTTCCGCGCGAGACATGCTCCGCGAGCAAAGCCAATCCCCTGCGAATTGAGGCAACGGGATTGCCACGGCGGGGCCATTTTGTGAAAGCATTGGCTAGCGTGCATGGGTTGAGGTCAGCGCCGCGGCATTCGCCCGCTGATCCCGTGAGGCGTCAGCCGGGAGACAGGCCCAATGGGGGCTATCGGCCGCTACATGTTTCGCACCACGGTGATGGCGTTCCTCATCACCTTGATCACGCTCACCGTCGTGATCTGGTTCACCCAGGCGATGCGGGATTTCGACCTGATCACTAGCGAGCGGCAAACAATTTTCGTCTTCGTCGGCATTACCGGAATGATCGTGCCCTTGCTGGTCATGATCATCGCGCCGATCGCCCTGATGGTGTCTGCCGGGCACGTTCTCAACCGGCTTGGCTCGGATTCCGAGATCATCGTCATGAACGCCGCCGGCGTTTCGCCGTGGCGGCTGCTGCGGCCCTACCTCGCGGTGGCCATCCTGGTTTCGATTCTGGTCGGGATCATTGCGGCCTACGTCTCGCCCCGTAGCCTGCGCGAATTGCGCGACTGGTCGGAGCAAGTGCGCGCCGACATTCTCACGAACATCGTGCAACCCGGTCGATTTACCAGCGTCGGCGGCAATCTCACGTTCCACATCGCGGACCGCCGCCCCAACGGCCTACTCCTCGGCATCTTCGTCGACGACCGGCGCGACCCCAGCGAGCAAGCCACCTACCTCGCCGAAGAGGGCGAGATCGTAAAGAACGACAAGGGCTCCTTCCTGGTGCTCGAGCACGGCAGCATCCAGCGTCTGGAAGCCGGTCACCGCGACCCGCGCATTGTGACATTCGACCGCTACGCGTTCGATCTTTCGAAATTCTCCGGCGGGCCGCAGAACGTGACTTATACGGTGCGTGAAAAATACATCTGGCAGCTCATGTGGCCGCAGCCGGATGACTCGCTCTATATCGCCCAACCGGACCAGTACCGATCCGAACTGTCCGACCGGCTGGCAAGCCCGCTCTATCCGGTGGCATTCGTCATTCTGACCTTCATGTTTCTCGGGCCGCCACAGACCACACGGCAGAGTCGCACGCTTGCACTCGTCGGCCTGATCAGCTCAGCCACGGTGCTACGCCTGATCGGTTTCGTCAGCGTCGTTGTCGGCGTTCGCGTGCCTATTGTCCTAAGCTTGCAGTTCGTCGCCCTAATAAGCGCGATATTCTTCGGGCTGTGGCAGATATCGCGTGGCAAGACCATCGAGCACGGCACACTGGCCCTGCGAATCACGTCGGCAATCAGCGAGCGCATCGCGCGGGCGACGAGTTGAGGAGTGGTTCGATGGTGACCGGCACGCTCTCACGCTATTTTGCGATGCGGTTTTTCAGCTCCGTGATTGGCACCTTTGTCGGCGTGGTCGTGCTTGCCGGCATGATCGACTATTTCGAATTGATGCGCCGCGGTGCCGATTGGCCGAAGGCAACGGCCTGGATCCTTGCCGAGATTTCGGTGTTCCGGATTCCGCAGCTCACCGAGCACATCATGCCATTTGCGGTGCTGATCGGCGCGATGTCATGTTATCTGGCGCTGTCGCGCCGCCTTGAGCTGATCATTGCGCGCGCCGCCGGCATCTCCGCCTGGCAATTCGTGGCCCCGGCCGTACTGGTGGCGTTTCTGTTCGGCACGGTAGCTACCGTCGCCTACAATCCCCTCGCCGCGATGCTGCACGAGCGCTCCAAGCGCCTGGAATCGGAAATGTTGGGTGAGACGTCTTCGGCGCTGCAGGAGAGCGCGGCCGGATTTTGGGTGCGGCAAAAGAGCGCCGATGGAGCGGCCATCATCAACGCCAAGTCGAGCCGCGAACAAGGCTCCAGCCTCGGCGGGGTCTCCGTCTACACATTTGACGATGCGGGCCACTTCCGCGAGCGGATCGAGGCGAGAAGCGCGGAACTTGAGCAAGGCTATTGGTTGCTCGAGGACGCGCGTATTTATTCGACCGGCAGTCCGCCCCTCCTCCAGGACAGCTACCGGCTAAACACCAATCTGACCCTCGCACAGGTACGGGAGAGCTTCGCGACCCCCGAAACAGTGCCGTTCTGGCAACTCCCCGCCTACATCGAGATGGCGGACAGAGCGGGCCTCACGGCTGCAGGCTATCGGTTGCAGTACAACGAACTGCTTGCCCGCCCCTTCCTCCTCGGCGCCATGGTCCTGCTTGCCGCTTCCGTAAGCTTGCGCTTCTTTCGCTTCGGGGGCGTGCAAAAGATGGTACTCAGCGGCATCACCGCCGGTTTCCTGCTGTTTGTCTTGTCAAAGATCACCGAAGACATGAGCAAATCGGAGCTCCTGTCCCCCATGTTGGCAGCCTGGATCCCAGTTCTTGTCGGTGGCCTGACGGGATTTGTTACGCTATTGTATCAGGAGGACGGATAACACCTGTCAGAGCGCCCAGCACCGCCTATTGGATGTAGCCTGAGGGCGCCTATTCCGCGGGCAGGTAGGCAGAAACTGCGCCCAGAGGCGTTAACTTTCGTGTCCTAAATTTCGCCGCGAGATTGCGGGAATCATCTTGCCAGCAGGCGTGGCCATTAGGGCAAGCATCCAGAAGCAAACCGAGCGCCGAGGGAGAAGCAAGGCGTTATGTGGCAGACGAGCACCCCCCTCCATCGGGGATCCCTGACGACGGCGGCACTGGCTGTCACCTTCTTGTTGGCCGGTGGCATGATCGCCCACTCGCAACAGGTGGTCGCGCTGGTCAACGGCATGCCGATCACGCAACTCGACATCGAGCAACGCACCAAGCTCGAGCAACTGAGCACGCAAAAGCCGCCGCCGCGTCAGGACGTGCTCAACAATCTCATCGACGAGATACTGGAAGTGCGCGAGGCGAAACGATTCGAAATCGATGTGCCCGATGCGGAAATACAGAAATCCTATTCGAGTGTTGCCGAACGAATGGGCATCGACGCGCAGAAACTGACGGAGATGCTGAACCACGCCGGCGCAAGCGAGAGCACGATGAAAGCGCGATTGCGCGCCCAGATGGCCTGGACCGCCCTGGTCCGCGGGCGGTTCAAGGCGAGCCTGGAAATCGCCGATACCGATGTGGAAGCCGAACTGCACTTGCACGAATCCGACGATAAAAAGGACGTCGGCTACGAGTACACAATGCGTCCCATTGTGTTCATCGTGCCGTCGGGATCGCCCGAGGCTGCCTTTGAGGCGCGCAAGCGCGAGGCCGACGCGTTGCGGACGCGCTTTACGGACTGCAACGTCGGCATAACCTTCGCGCGGGCGCTCAACGAAGTCGCCGTGCGCGATCAGGTCATCAAGTTCTCGGCCGACCTGCCGGAGCAATCACGCGCCATCGTCGATGGCACGGAAGTCGGCCACCTGACGCCGCCGGAGACGACAAACGAAGGCATCCAAATGTTTGCAGTCTGCGCCAAGCGGGAAACCAAGAACGACACGCCCGAAAAAAAGCAAATCCGCGAGCAAATGTTCGAGAAGAAATTCGGCGCCAGGGCAAAGCGCTATTTGCAGGAGCTGCGAAACCAGGCGATGATCGAGTATAAATAGTCGGATATAAGCAAGGTTGTGCAACCGTTAGTATTGACGCTCGGCGAACCCGCCGGGATCGGGCCCGATCTCGCGCTTGCTGTTTGGCATCGTCGCGCCGAGTTCGACATTCCGGCTTTTTACGTCGTGGCCGACCCCCAGTTTCTCAGGCGCCGAGCGGAGCGGCTCGACCTCGACGTCCCGATTTCGACTGTGCATGCGGCCGCCGCCGCAGCGACCTTCCCTTCGGCCCTTCCCGTTGTTGCCCTCGACATGAAGGTGACTGCCGAACCCCGTCATCCAGATCGGTCGAGCGCGCCGGCGGCTATCGCGTCGATCCGCCGTGCCGTCGCCGACGTCCTTGCCGGCTCGGCCTCGGCTGTGGTCACCAACCCGGTCGCAAAGAACGTGCTTTACAAATCCGGATTTGCCGAACCCGGCCACACCGAATTCCTGGCGAAACTGGTAGAAGAGGCGACCGGCAAATCGCTGCGGCCGGTCATGTTGTTGTGGTCGCCGGAACTTGCCGTGGTACCGGTGACCATCCATCTGCCGCTCAAGGAAATATTCAAGCAGCTTTCGACCGAATTGATCGCTGAAACCGGACGAATCGTGGCGCGGGATTTCCGCACGCGCTTCCACATACCGCACCCGCGCCTCGTGATCGCCGGCCTCAATCCGCACGCCGGCGAAGACGGCACGCTCGGCCAAGAAGACCGCGCCATTGTCGCGCCGGCGGTTGCACAGCTTGCCGCCGATGGAATCGACGTGAGGGGCCCGTTGCCGGCGGATTCGCTTTTTCACCAGCGGGCGCGCGCAACCTACGATGCCGCTCTGTGCATGTATCACGATCAAGCGCTGATCCCGATCAAGACTCTGGCGTTCGATCACGCCGTCAACGTCACGCTAGGCTTGCCGTTCGTGCGCACCTCACCCGACCACGGCACTGCCTTCGACATCGCCGGGAGCGGCGCGGCCGATCCCGCCAGCCTCGTCGCCTCATTGCGGCTCGCGGCACGCCTTGCGAGGGCGGAAAGTCCGGCGCTGATTACCGCATCGTGACCGAGGCGACCGCCGCATCCGACGGCCTGCCGCCTCTGCGTGAGGTCATTCGCCGCCATGGTCTGATGGCCAAGAAATCGCTCGGACAAAATTTCCTGCTCGA
Organism: Xanthobacteraceae bacterium; assembly: GCA_049584975.1. Taxonomy (GTDB): domain Bacteria; phylum Pseudomonadota; class Alphaproteobacteria; order Rhizobiales; family Xanthobacteraceae; genus BOG-931. The sequence continues at coordinate 45,812 of JBAUYV010000164.1, forward strand.
CCTCAATCTGGCCGGCCGCATCGCCCGCGCGGCCGGGCCGCTCAACGGTGTGACCGTTTTCGAGGTCGGTCCTGGGCCGGGCGGGCTTACCCGAGCGTTGTTGGCGCTCGACGTCGCCCGCGTGGTTGCGGTGGAGCGTGACGACCGCGCGATTGCCGCCCTGCAGGAGATCGCCGCACATTATCCCGGACGTCTCGATGTCGTAGCGGCGGACGGGATGACCTTCGACCCGCGATCGCGGCTGCCGCACGGTCCCGTGCGTATCGTCGCCAACCTGCCGTACAACATCGCCACCGCGCTGCTCGTCTCCTGGCTCTCTGTCGAGCCTTGGCCGCCCTGGTACGACGGCGCAGTCCTCATGTTCCAGCGCGAGGTCGCCGAACGCATCGTCGCCGCGCCGCATTCGAAAGCTTACGGACGCCTATCGGTGCTGGCGCAGTGGCGTTGCGAGGCGCGGATCCTGTTCGACGTGAACGCCTCGGCCTTCGTGCCGCCGCCAAGCGTCAAATCTTCCCTGGTTCAATTCGTGCCGCGCACGGCGCCATTAGTGTGCGACCGTGCGCTCCTGGAAAGGATGACGCAGGCGGCCTTTGGCCAGCGGCGCAAGATGCTGCGGCAAAGCCTGCGCTCGCTTGGCGGTGACGTGGCAGCCTTGCTCACAGCCACAAACCTCGATCCTACGGCGCGCGCCGAGGACCTCTCCGTCGCTGATTTTGTCGCCCTGTCGCGCGCTCTCGCCGCAAGCCGGCAGCTCGGGCATGATGCCCGCTCCGACGCGGACTGAGAGGCGCTGGAGCCACGATGACCAAGATGCACCGCCAATCCCTGGTCGCTTACGGACAGCCGCTCTGCGAGACCGTCGTCGATTGCCCGGCGCCGCGCGGCAGCGAAGTGCTCGTGCGCATCGAGCGCTGCGGCGTGTGCCATTCCGACCTGCATCTTCAGGACGGCTACTTCGAACTCGGGGGCGACCGGCGGCTCGATATCACCAAGGATCGTGCGCTGCCGTTTACGCTCGGCCACGAGATCGCCGGCGTGATCGAGAGCGCCGGCGACGAGGCCGTTGGCGCCACCGTCGGCCGCCGCATCGCCGTCTATCCTTGGATCGGCTGCGGCGCCTGCGCAGTCTGCCGGGCCGGGGAAGAGAATTTATGCTCGGCGCATCGTCACGTGGGCATCAGCGCCGATGGCGGCTTCGCCACGCACGTGCTCATTCCCCATCCGCGCTATCTGCTCGATTACGCGCCACTGTCGCCGGCCTTCGCGGGGCCGCTCATGTGCTCAGGCCTCACCGCCTATTCGGCGCTCAAGCACCTTGGCGCCCGTGCCGAACGCGCACCGGTTCTGCTCATCGGCCTCGGCGGCGTAGGCATGATGGGGCTTGCGATCGCGCGCATGCTGTTCCGCGAACCGCCCATCGTCGCCGACATCGATGCCGAGAAGCGCAAGGCCGCGCTGGCGGGCGGCGCTGCCGCCGCCTACGACCCGTCCGATCCGCAGGCGCGGCGCGAAATAACGAAAGCGACCGGCGGCCTCCTGGCCATTTGCGATTTCGTTGGTTCGGAAAAATCGCTGCAGTTCGCGAACGGCGTGCTGACGCGCGGCGGCAAGGTCGTGGTGACGGGTCTTCTTGGCGGCACCTTTTCGATCGCCGCGGCCATGATCGCCATCAAGGCCATAACCATCGAGGGCACACTCACGGGCACGCTCGCCGAGGCGCGCGAGCTTCTCGATCTCGCCCGCGCTGGCAAGATCGCACCGATCCCGACCCACGACCGGCCGCTCGCCGAGGCTCGGGCTGCGCTCGACGATCTGCGCGCCGGGCGCGTTGTCGGGCGGACCGTGCTCTCGGTAAATGGATGACGGTTTCGCGCCGCGGGCGTCGTCGGCCTGCCTGAAGTCAGAGCTTCGCCTGCAAGCTGCGGACAAAGTCCGACAGGCCGATTTGGCGCTCGCGCTTCAGACGTTCAGCGGCGAGGATCGCGCGCACTTCGGCGAAGGCCAAGTGTTTGTCAGTGTTGACGATGACATAGTCGTATTCCGGCCAGTGGCTCATCTCGCCCGCGGCCTTGGCCATGCGGGCGCCGATAATGTCCTTGCTGTCCTGGGCGCGCCGGTGCAGCCGCCGCTCCAGCTCCCTTGCGGTCGGCGGCAGGATGAACACACTGACGAGATCGTCGCGCGCCTTTTCGTGCAGCTGCTGCGTGCCCTGCCAATCGATGTCGAACAGGACATCGCGCCCCGCCTGCAGAGCTTTGAGTACCGGCAGCCGCGGCGTGCCGTAGCGGTGACCGAAAACTTCGGCCCATTCCAACAGGTCGCCCGATTTCACCATGGTGGCGAACCGGCCGGGATCGATGAAGTGATAATCGCGGCCGTCGATTTCGCCACGCCGTTTCGGCCGCGTGGTCACCGATACGGATAGCTCGACGTTGCGCTCAGCGCGCAGCAGCAGGCGGGACAGCGTGGTCTTGCCTGCCCCGGATGGGGAAGACAGAACGAACATCAAGCCGCGGCGCGCGACTCTCTTTGGTCTGACTTTTCTTCGTCGTTCTCGAGAGCCGTGCGCCATGGCTATTCCACGTTCTGCACCTGCTCGCGGAATTGCTCGACCGCGGCCTTCAGCTCCAGCCCGATATTGGTGAGCTCAACATCATTGGCCTTGGCGCACAGCGTGTTGGCTTCGCGGTTAAGCTCCTGGGAGAGAAAGTCGAGCCGGCGGCCGATCGCCCCGCCCTGCTCGATGAGCGACTGCGCCTGTGCTACATGCGCCGCTAATCGATCGAGTTCCTCGCGCACGTCGGCCTTGGTCGCAATCAGGATTGCCTCCTGGTGCAAGCGGTCGGGATCGAAGCGATCGGATTGCGCCAACAGCGTCGCCACATGTTCCGCGAGTCGGGCGCGGATCGCCTCGGGCTGGCGGCCCGGAACGAGCTCAGCGCGCTGGGCGAGAGCGGCAATCTCGCCCAGCCGAGCCGCCAGCACCCGGGCAAGCGCTGCGCCTTCGTGGCGTCGCATCTCAGCAAGCGCCGCGATCGCATCGGCGAATCCGGCAGTCACCACCGCCTCGGCGTCGTGCTTCTCTTCCTCGCTCTCCTCGGCGTCGCTGATTTCGAGCACCCCCTTGAGGCTGAGCAAACCATCCAGCGTAGGCGGCGACGCTTCGATCCGCCGCGCCACCTGTCGCGCAGCCGTCAGCACCGCGTCGAGTACCGCCGTGTTGACATGCACGGCGGGGGCTGCGCCGCTGCGGTCGACGGTGAGGCCTGCTTGGATCGATCCGCGTGAAAGCGTCTCGGCGGCGCGGGAGCGGACCGCCGACTCGATCGCGTCCCAGCCGGCCGGCAGCCGCAGACGCAGATCGAGCCCCTTGCCGTTGACCGATTTGATTTCCCAGGCCCAGGCGTACGAACCGCAGACCCCATGGGTGCGAGCAAAACCCGTCATGCTCGACAGCGCCATGGAATGCGGTCTCCGGCGGCGAATCCATCAAAAATCCGCGCCGAACTTAGCGACGGCTCTTCGCGCTCACAAGGGACGTTACTGGGTTGTCTGCGTGCGATTGGGCTTGCGGTGCCCAGTGGCCGGCGCCGCCGCAGCTTGCGCTGGGGCCGTCGTCTCCGCATCGGGCTGCCCTTGATCCTTCTGACCGGTCTGAAGCTGCCGCAGCCGTAAGACGTTCTTCTGATGCTGCTCGTAACTTTCGGAGAAGGCGTGGCCGCCGGTGCCATCGGCCACGAAGTAGAGCTCGCGCGTCCGCGCGGGATTAGCCGCGGCTTCGAGCGCGGCACGGCCCGGATTGGCGATCGGGCCCGGAGGGAGTCCGTCGATCTGATAGGTATTGTACGGCGTCGGCTGATCGATCTCGCTCTTCATGATCGGCCGGCCGAGCGTGCCCTTACCGCCGACCAAACCGTAAATGATCGTCGGATCCGACTGCAGCCGCATCTTTTGCTTAAGCCGGTTGACGAACACCGCGGCGATACGGGTGCGCTCGTCCGGCTTGCCGGTCTCCTTCTCGATCAGCGACGCAAGGATCACAAGCTGCTCCGGCGTCTTGAGCGGGAGATCGGGGGATCGGCGCTCCCAAATGTCCGTCACCAGTCGCTGCTGCGCATGCTGCATGTGCTGGATCAACTGCGAACGCGACATCCCCCGCGTGAAATTATACGTGTCCGGCAGCATCGATCCTTCGGCAGGAATCTCATTGATGTTTCCCGTCAGCACGTCGTCGTCCATCAATCGCTGAACGATCTGCTCCGAGGTCAGACCTTCGGGGATGCTGATCTGGTGCATCACCACCTTGCCTTCGCTCATGGTGGCGACCACGTCGCTCAGGCTCGCGTGCGCCTTGAATTCATACTCGCCTGCCTTGAGCCCCTCATGCGATTTCAGCAGCAGCACACCGACGACGAAAACCCAGGGCTGCTCGATAACACCTTCGCGTGACAGCACTTCGCTGATGTCGCGGATGCCGGCGCCGCGCGGGACGTTGACGACGCGATCCTCCTGCAAAGGTCCCGGCGCCGCGAACCGCTGCTTGCCGACGTAGAGCACGTAGCCGGCGGCGAGAGCCAGGATCAGAAAAATGCTGATAACTGCATTGCCGACGATCACGAGGGGATGGCGCGCGCGGCTAGAGCGCCGGGTCGGCACCTCGACCTTGTCGGGCTCCAGCACCTCGCGGGGACTGCGCGGCGTAATGCGCTTAACCTCGGGCGCCTTCGGCGTCATCGGGGCAGGTCCAATTCCGTTGACCGCACGCTCCGATAACGGCGGATAAGGATCGCCAGCGCCGTGGACTGCTCTTGGCCCCGGTCTCGCATCTGGCAGCGGCGCGCGTGCTGACGGGAGCAGATCGCGACCGGACGGGAGCTGATATGGATCGGCAGCGGCGTGTACCGCTCCCCTTGGCCCCGGTCTCGCACCCGGCAGCGGCGCGCGTGCGGACGGGAGCAGATCGCGAGCGGACGGGAGCTGATAAGGGTCGCCAGCGTCGTGCACCGAGCCCTTTGGCCCTGGTCTGGCATCCGGTAGCGGGGCGCGAGCGGACGGAAATGGTGCTGAGGGTGGTGGCGGTGCTTGCGGGGCCCGGGCAGGCCGCGATAGCGGCGGAGCTGGACGGGATGGCGGCGCCGCCGGGCGCGGAGCCGGCTTAAAGGCTGGCGCCCGCTGGCGCATCGTCGAAGAAGCAAAGGAGCTACCGCCCGTTCCATTGTTCGTCAGCCGCTCAGGACCGCCGGAGCGCGGCAACGGCGCGTTGCGCCACTTTGGCTCTGCTCGGGGGGCGGCACGTGGCCGCGTCGTGCGCAGACGCGGCGCGCCACGCTCGCTGCCGTCGGGCGGTGCGCCGAAATCCGTCACCGCTGAATGTCCTGTTTTGTAAGATGGGTGACCGGCAACGCTGAGCCCCGTCTCGCGCCAGCGAATGCTGGCACATTCTACCGCGTCTGCCCAGCGAAACGATCATGGATACTCGCACTTGTGGATTGTAGCGAGTGCCGAAAAAATATGGCGAAAGGGTGATTGGACCTATGCGTCCATCCGGCGGAGGATCAGGCTGGCATTGGTCCCGCCGAAGCCGAAGGAATTCGACAACGCGATGTTGACCGGCCGTTTACGGGCTTGATGCGGCACGAGATCGATGGCGGTCGCGACCGACGGATTGTCGAGATTGATCGTCGGCGGCACAACCTGATCGCGAATTGCGAGCAAACAGAATATAGCTTCAACCGCACCTGCCGCGCCGAGCGAATGGCCGATCGATGATTTGGTCGATGACATGGCAATGCGGCCCGCAGCATTGCCCACGACCCGTTCGACTGCCTTCAGCTCGATTTCGTCGCCGAGCGGCGTCGAAGTGCCGTGCGCATTTATGTAATCGATCTGCTCAGGTGAAATGCCAGCGCGGCGCATTGCTGCCTGCATGCAGCGATAGGCTCCGTCGCCGTCTTCGGCCGGCGCCGTGATGTGATAGGCGTCGCCGGACAGTCCGTAGCCAATGAGCTCGCCGTAGATACGGGCGCCGCGCCGCTTCGCATGCTCGTACTCTTCGAGCACGACGGCGCCTGCACCCTCGCCCAGTACGAAACCGTCGCGATCGCGGTCGTAAGGCCGCGAAGCGCGCTCGGGCGTATCGTTGAAACCGGTTGACAAGGCCCGGCATGCGGCAAAGCCGGCGACCGAGATGCGGTTGATTGGCGATTCCGTTCCGCCGGCCACCATGACATCGGCGTCGCCAAGCGCAACGAGTCGGCCCGCATCGCCGATGGCATGGGCGCCAGTCGAACAGGCCGTGACCACGGCGTGGTTAGGACCCTTCAGCGCATGCGCAATCGATACATGGCCGGAGGCCAGATTGATGATCCTGCCTGGGATGAAGAACGGTGACACGCGGCGGGGGCCCTTGTCGCGCAGCACGATCGCGGTTTCGGCGATGCCCTCGACCCCGCCGATCCCTGAACCCATGAGCACGCCGCTCGTGATCTGGTCCTCGTACTGCCGCGGGTGCCAGTCGGCGTCGTCGAGCGCCTGGGTCGCCGCGCACATGGCATAGACGATGAAATCGTCAACCTTGCGTTGCTCCTTCGGCTCCATCCATTGATCGGGATTGAACGTCCCGTTGGAGCCGTCGCCGCGCGGAATCTGGCCGGCGATCCGACTCGTGATATCGGCGACCTCAAACTTCTCGATGCGCTTAACGCCGCTCTCAGCGGCAAGAACGCGCTGCCAGGTCGGTTCAACACCGCAGCCGAGCGGCGTCACCATGCCAAGTCCCGTGACGACGACGCGTCTCATGATCAGCACTCTCCGCGGGCCGCGCCGCCCGGGTTGGAGGCGATCCTACCGCTGTCAAATCTGTCCGCCCAGCTCCTGCCCGCCCAGCGTCGGCACGCACCAAAACTCTCCGCACATTGGTTTGTGCGGATGTCACAGGCGCCCGCGTGGTTGATGCAATTCAAGGCAGGAGGAGGATGATCAACTCTTTGCGTTCTTTTCCAGGAACTTTACGGCGTCGCCGACGGTCAAAATGGTCTCCGCCGTATCGTCGGGAATTTCACAATTGAATTCCTCTTCGAACGCCATCACAAGCTCGACAGTATCAAGGCTATCAGCACCGAGATCTTCGATAAAACTGGCGTTTTCCGTTACCTTGTCGGGGTCGACACCCAGATTATCCACGACGATCTTCTTCACCCGCTCGCCAATATCACTCATCTTCCAACCTCATCTTTCAACGCGACCCAATTCAATGAGTCTGTCTCGTCGTCGGCGACGGCCGCGGGTCGACACCGATCAGAGGCGGATATTTGTTGCCCCGCTCTCCGGCTTTCCTGATTCCCCCAGCCCGATTGAGGTTCGGTTACCACACTTCCCCCGCGTTGACCAGCACAGGCGCGAGCCGCACTTGCCCACCCTATCGCCTTCAAATCATAGCCATTCCGCCGTTAACGTGAAGCGTCTGTCCGGTCACATAGGCGGCCTCGTTGGAGGCCAGGAACGCAACCCCGGCGGCGACCTCTTCGGGGGTTCCCGCGCGGCTCACGGGAATTTTTGACAGGATGACTTCGCGCTGCTTGTCGTTGAGTTTGTCCGTCATCGGCGTGACGATGAATCCGGGCGCGACGCAATTGGCGGTGACGCCCCGCTTGGCATATTCCAGCGCGATCGCCTTGATCATGCCGGCGATGCCAGCCTTCGCGGCCACATAGTTGGCTTGCCCCGGGTTGCCGGTCGTACCTACCACCGAGGTGATGGCGATGATGCGTCCGAACCGCCGGCGCATCATGCCGCGCACGGCTGTACGGGAGAGCCGGAACGTGGCGCCAAGGTTGATTGCGATCACCTGGTCCCAATCTTCGTCACGCAACTGCACAAGGAGGTTGTCGCGCGCCACGCCGGCATTGGCGACCAGGATGTCGAGCTGCCCCATCGCTTCCTCAGCGCGCGGCACCAATGCATCCGTCTCCGCAGCATCGGCCAGATTGCACGGCAGCACGTGAACGCGTTCGCCGAGATCGGACGCGAGCTGATCGAGAACTTCGCGCCTGGTCCCGGAAATGCCGACGGTTGCGCCTTGCGCGTGAAGCGTGCGCGCAATGCTGCCGCCAATGGGGCCAGTCGCCCCGGTGATCAGCGCCGTCCTCCCGGTAAGCTCGAACATAATCTTCCTCTCAGCCGTCCTTGCGCGCGAGAAGTCGTATCAGCCGCGCGCGGCCTTGAACCGCGCAATATCGTCGGGCGTGGCGATTGACGACGCGTCCGCTCCTTCGGCGATGCGTTTGATCAGCCCCGTGAGCACGCGGCCGGCCCCAATCTCGTAAAATGTCCTCACGCCGGCTTGCGCCATGTAAAGGACCGACTCGCGCCAGCGGACCATGCCGGTCACCTGCTCGATAAGGCTCGATACGATCTCGGCCGGCTCCGTAATCGGCCGCGCCAGCACGTTTGCGACCAAAGGAACGCGAGGCTGCTTGACGGTGACCTTTGCGAGCGCTGCGGCCATGGCGTCCGCGGCCGGGCTCATTAGCGAGCAATGGAAGGGTGCGGATACGGGCAACATCATCGCCCGTTTCACACCGCGGCCTTTGGCGATTTCGACCGCGCGTTCGACCGCCTGCTTCTCGCCGGACAGAACCACCTGCCCGCCACCATTGTCGTTCGCCGCGGCACACACGCCGGCGCTCGCGGCCTCAGCCGCGATCGGCTTTACGTCAGCGAAATCGACGCCGACCAGCGCCGCCATGGCGCCCACGCCGACCGGCACAGCCTTCTGCATGGCGCGACCGCGCACGCGCAGCAGCCGTGCCGCGTCGTCGATAGAAAGGGACCCGGCCGCAGCGAGCGCAGAGTATTCGCCGAGCGAGTGGCCGGCGACAAAAGCCGCATCGCGCGCGAGATCGACGCCGGCCTCGGCCTCGAGCACGCGCATCACCGCAAGCGACACCGCCATCAGCGCCGGCTGCGCATTCTCGGTAAGCACCAGGGTTTCGGCGGGACCGTTCCAGATCGTGTCGCTGAGACGCTCCCCCAGCGCCGCATCGACTTCTTCAAAAACCTGCCGCGCAGACGGGAAGGTCTCGGCGAGAGGCTTACCCATGCCGACCGACTGACTTCCCTGGCCAGGAAAAACGAATGCGACCGTCATTGGCCCGCGCCCCGTGAGAGGCGCGAAAGATACCGTGATCTCGACCCTGTCAAGGTCGCCTGGCTTGCGTTTCCCCGCGGTCCGCGTATATGTCCGCCTTCCGCTCGTCCCCGGCCGGGGGCTGAACGGACGGCCGCGTGAAATTTCGACGCGCGGTAGGACCCTCGGGTCCGGCGTCCGGTGTTCCCGCCTTCAGAGCATTCGAGCCTTTCCCGAAGGGTTCGAGGGGCTTAGCGCCGACGGCGAGCAAGGTAATTGAGGAAAGGGCACCATGCCGCTCTATGAACACGTCTACCTTTCGCGCCAGGATGCCAGCACGCAGCAGGTGGAGGAATTGACTGCGCAGTTGAAGGGCGTTGTCGAAGGGCTCGGCGGAACCATCGCGAAGGCGGAATATTGGGGCGTGAAGTCCCTCTCCTACCGCCTGCGCAAGAACCGTAAGGCCCATTTCACGCTGATGAACATCGACGCGCCGCCGCCCGCGATCAACGAGATCGAGCGGCTGGAGCGGCTCAACGAAGAGGTCCTGCGCTACTTGACCATACGGGTCGAGGAACACGAGGCGGGGCCATCCGCCATGATGCGCAGGGCCGAGCGCGATCGCGACCGTGACGAGCGCCGCGGCGACCGGTTTGATCGCGGGGACCGGTTTGACCGCGGCGATCGGGGCGACCGCCCCCCACGTGATCGCGAGCGGCGCCCACGGGATGAATCTCCTGACGAACCCAGTACGGTCACGGAGGAATAGTCATGGCGATGTCCCCCCAAGGCGCCGGCGGACGCCGGCCGTTCTTCCGCCGCCGCAAGAGCTGCCCGTTCTCGAGCCCGAACTCGCCGAAGATCGACTATAAGGACGTCAAGCTGCTGCAGCGGTTTGTCTCGGAACGCGGAAAAATCGTTCCGAGCCGTATCACCGCGGTTTCGGCCAAGAAGCAACGCGAACTCGCCCAGGCGATCAAGCGCGCGCGCTTCCTTGGGCTGTTGCCCTACGTGATCCGCTGATCCGCGAAGGAGAGGCACAATGGAAGTGATCCTACTCGAACGCGTCGCCCGATTGGGCCAGATGGGCGACGTGGTACGCGTCAAAGACGGCTTTGCCCGCAACTTCCTCTTGCCGCGCCACAAGGCTTTGCGCGCCACAGAGGAAAATCGCACGCGTTTTGAGACCATGAAGGGCGACCTGCAGGCTCGCTCGCAGGCGCTGAAGACCGAAGCCGGGGGCGTCGCCGAGAAAATCAACGGCAAGAGCTTCACGGTGTTGCGTCAAGCCTCCGAGGCTGGCCAACTCTTCGGCTCGGTTTCACCGCGCGATTTGGTGCACCTCATCACCGAGGCCGGCTTTGCCGTGAATCGGAATCAGATCGCGCTCAATACCCCGATCAAGACGATCGGCCAGCACACGGTTCCGCTTGCGCTGCATCCCGAAATCGAGACTTTGATCACCGTCGTGGTCGCCCGCAATAACGACGAGGCGGAACGCATCAAGCGCGGCGTGGATGTAACGCAGTTGCGCGAAGAGCCGAGCGAAGCGGAGGCTGCAGCGCTGGAGGCCGAAAAGTTCTTCGAGCCGGAAGCCGCCGAGTCCTTGCGCGAACGCGAAGGCGAAGAGGCGTCGGAAGCTCCCCCAGGCACCGCGACGAACTAATCAGGAATATTGTCGCGGGGCACGGGCGCATCGGCGCCCGGTTGCGATTCCGCAGGCTCCGAAGGTGTAGGGCTTGCCGCCGGACTAGGGATCTCTGGCGGGTTCGGCACCACCACGACCGTCGTAGGCTTCGGCGGAACAGGCGGCGGGGCTTGTACGCGCGTGCGCGGCGCCGCCGCGGTTCCGGTGTTCGGTTCGCGCTTGCCGGGGGCCGGTTTTCCAGGCTCGCTGACCGCCGTCTGCTGCTCTCCGTCGGGCTTTGTCCCCGCGCCGGAAGGCCGTTGCGATTTGGGAGCTGTCCCCTGCTCCACATCTGGCTTGTGGTCGAGGTCCGGCTTGCCCGGGCGCTTTGCCTCGCGATCCTTGGGTTCTCGGTCCTTGGGTTCCTCGGCTGAAGCACTCGTTGTGTCCGATTTTAACTTCGGCGGACGGGTCGGGGCCGGGGTCCCAACGCCGCCGCCGCTACCAAGCACGTAAGCTGCCACCGCCGCCGCCTCCTTGGCGCTCGACGTGTAGTGTTCGGTGAGGAACGACGTTAGGGCCGGGGTGCCCCGGCCGTTTGCCAGCCCGCGAATGGACTTGTGGCAGGCCGCACAATCGCTGTCGTAGATCTGCGCCGGAGCCTTGCCTTGATCGATATTGACCTGAGCATGCGCCGCCAGCGGAGCCAGCGCCGCAAGAGCAATTATTGCGGACACAAAACGCCTGGCCACCGCAATCTCCTCAAATCCCCCTAACAGCCGGCCATCATTACCCCAAAACCGGCGGAATGCGAGTGGGACATGCCAGCCCTTCGCCGGGGCGGCAAACTCTCATTGCTCGTTAAGGATGATTTTGTTTTAATGACGGCAAGAAACCAGACCCGCTGGCGCAGGATCTCGATGGGCGACCGCAAGCGTTGCAGGCCTGACTAAGGCTATACGGCACCGATCCCAGCGTTTTGCGCAAGGGGGCCTCTGTTATGCGTGGAGGCGGCGGTGGAACGATTACTGGAGGCATTCTTACGGCGGTATATCCGGCGCGGATCACTTAGGGTCACTACAGCGGCGGGCAATACCTATTCGTTCGGCGACGGCAGCGGTTCGCCGGTGGCGGTGCGCTTCACCACGGCAGGCGCGCAGCGCGCAGTGCTGTTCGATCCCGAGCTTAAGTTTGGCGAAGCCTATATGGACGGCACCTTCGTGGTCGAGCGCGGCTCGATTGCGGATGTACTCGCTATCCTGTTCCAGCAAGACTCAAGCGCGGGGCCCCGTTGGGCTTGGCCGACGCGGGTGGCCCGGTACTTGTTCCGGCGGATACAGCAACTCAATCTGCGCTCGCGCGCGCGGCGAAATGTCGCCCATCACTACGACCTCGACGGCAGGCTCTATTCGCTCTTCCTCGACGGCGACCAGCAATACAGCTGCGCGTACTTCGAGTCCGCCGACCAGTCACTGGACGACGCCCAGCTCGCCAAGAAACGGCACCTCGCCGCGAAGCTCCAGGTCGGGTCGGGCGCAAACGTGCTCGACATCGGCTGCGGCTGGGGCGGACTGGCGCTCTACCTCGCCGAGATTTGCCGCGCACACGTGACGGGCATCACGCTCTCCGATGAACAATACCGGCGCGCGCAAAACCGGGCAATCGAGCGAGGCCAGACGCAAGACGCGACTTTCCGGCTCATCGACTATCGCGACGTCGAGGGGCGTTTCGACCGGATCGTGTCGGTCGGCATGTTCGAACATGTCGGCGTAGGCTTTTACGACACGTTCTTCAACAAGTGCGCGCATCTTCTCGAGGAAGACGGCGTCATGGTCTTGCATACGATCGGCCGTAAGAGCACGCCGGGGATCACCAATCCCTGGCTCGCCAAATACATCTTCCCGGGCGGCTACATCCCCGCGCTTTCGGAGGTGTTGCCCGCGATCGAGCGCGCGCGTTTGATCGTCAGCGACATCGAAGTCCTGCAGCTGCACTACGCCGAGACGCTGAAGGCCTGGCGCGAGCGCTTCCTCGCACACCGCGATGAGGTCGTGCGTCTCTACGATCAGCGCTTCGTGCGGATGTGGGAGTTCTATCTCGCTTCGTCGGAGATGTCGTTCCGCGACGGCGACATGGTGGTGTTTCAGATTCAGATGACCAAACACAAGGGCATCACACCGGCGACCCGCGATTACATTGTGCGCGAGGAAGCGCGGTTGCGCACATTGGAAGCGAAACAGATTCCACCGTTACGACTCGCCGGCGAATAGTTCCACGGTATCAGGTGGCCAAACGCGGGTCGTCAAGAGGCGAGGCGCGTGTACGGGCGTCTTCCGACCTGCTGCGGTGCGTAACGGGGAAACTCAAAATGATGATTTCCCATCGGGGCGCTGCTGGTCTATCGACAGCACTAGCGGGGCAGTGCGGCCTTTCCTTCTCCGCGATTCTGGGACGAATTGAAGAAAGGGCTTTGCGTACGGCAGTTTAGCATTGTCAAGTGAACAAGATGTTGAGTGGCTGCAAATTCGCTGAAGCAACTCCGGCCGACCGCAAATCGGCCACACGCGAATCTATTGATCGGTCCTATGGCACAAATCGATTCGCTGGCGCGCAAGCAACCTCTCGCGGAACTCCCAATCCGCGCGCTGCCGCACAACATCGAGGCCGAGCAGGCGTTGCTCGGCGCAATCCTCATCAATAACGAGGCCTTTTATCGGGTCTCGGATTTCCTCGAACCAAAACACTTCTTCGAGCCGATCAACGGGCAAATTTACGAGCTTGCCGGCCGCCTAGTTCACCTGAACAAGCGTGCCGATACGATTTCGCTGAAAAATCACCTACCCGGCGACGTGAACATTGAAGGCCTTTCGGTCAACCAGTATCTGGCGCGACTCGCTGCCGAAGCGACCACGATCATCAACGCCCAGGATTACGGCCGCATTGTCTACTATCTGTCGGTTCGCCGCGCTCTGATCGAAATCGGTGAGGATATCGTAAACCTTGCTTACGACGCACCGGTCGAGGCAACACCGACGAGTCATATCGAAGACGCGGAACGCAGACTCTACGAGGTTGCCGAGAAGGGCCGATACGACAGCGGCTTCCACACCTTTGGAAAGGCGTTGACCAAGGCCGTAGACATGACGGCCGCCGCCTACCAACGCGATGGCAAGCTCTCGGGTCTTGCGACCGGGTTAACCGACCTCGATTCGAAGATGGGCGGTTTGCAAGCTTCCGACCTCGTGGTCTTGGCCGGGCGGCCCGGCATGGGAAAGACTGCGCTCGCGACGAACATCGCCTACAACATCGCAAAAGCATGGCGGGGCGAACAGCGCGCAGACGGGCACATAAAGACCGTGAACGGAGGAGTCGTCGGCTTTTTCTCGCTGGAAATGTCGGCGGAGCAACTTGCAACACGCGTCATTGCGGAGCAAACCGGCATACCGTCCACCGATATGCGGCGTGGCGATATAAATGATCTCGGCTTTGAGACAATCAAAGACAAGGTCGCGGAAATCCAGGATCTGCCACTTTTTATTGACGAGACTGGAGGATTGTCCATAGGACAGCTCTCAGCTCGCGCCCGGCGACTCAAGCGGCAGCGCGGGCTCGATCTTCTGGTCATCGATTATATTCAACTCATGCAGGGATCGACCCGCCGAGCCCTCGAAGGGCGCGTTCACGAGGTCACGGAAATAACGACAGGTCTAAAAGCTCTCGCCAAGGAGCTTAACGTCCCAATCTTGGCGTTGTCGCAATTGTCCCGTCAGGTCGAAAGCCGAGAGGATAAGCGCCCCCAGTTATCTGATTTGCGCGAATCCGGCTCGATCGAGCAAGATGCGGACGTCGTGTTGTTTGTATTTCGCGAGGAATATTACCACCAAATGCGCAAGCCAACGGAAGCAAACAGAGAAAAGTTCGCCGAATGGCTGGCCGAAGGCGAGCGCGTCGAGGGCAAGGCGGAAGTCATCATTGGCAAACAACGCCACGGGCCGACGGGCACTGTCGAACTCCAATTCGACGCCTCTGTCACGCGGTTCGCCAATCTTGACGCCGCGCATCGGCCAAGGTTTTAGGCTGCCTACGCCACAGGCTTTACCCCGGCCGCAACCGCGGTCATAAACGCCCCCATGGCGCTCGCGGAAACATTGTCCGAATCGAGCAGCTCCTTCGGTCCGGAGACCGGCGGCACGCTGCGCATCGACCTCGCCGCCATCGAGGCGAACTGGCGCACCCTTACGCGCGCGCTTCGGGGCGCCGAATGCGCGGCCGTGGTCAAGGCCAATGCGTATGGTCTCGGCCTGGAACAGGTCGGCGCCAAACTCGCCGGCGCCGGCTGCAAGACGTTCTTCGTGGCCGATCTCGCCGAAGCGCGGCGCCTGCGGCCCCGCGCGCGGGAGGCCGCAATCTACGTCCTCAACGGCTTCAGCCCCGAATCCGGCCCCGCCTTTGTCGAGCTTGCTGCACGACCGGTTATCAACAGCACGACCGAGCTTGCGGAGTGGGACGCTTTCGTTGCCCAGCGCAATTGGCGCGGCGGCGCGGCGCTACACGTCGACACTGGCATGAACAGGCTCGGCGTGCCCGCAGACGAGGCCGCGGCCCTCGCCCCGCGGGTGCAGACCGAAAACCACGGCATCACGCTGCTGATGAGCCATCTTGCCTGTGCCGAAACCCCCAGTCACGCGCTCAACTCCGCGCAAATCCGGCTGTTTCAGCAGGTGCGCCTGTTGTTCCGCGGCGTTACCGCCTCGCTCGCCAATTCCTCCGGCATATTCCTCAGCGATGCGGCGCACTTCGATCTCGGACGGCCGGGCGCCGCGCTCTACGGCGTGAATCCCGCGCCGGGACGCCCCAATCCGATGCAGAGCGTCGTTGAGCTGAGCGGTCGTATCCTGCAAATCCGCAACGTCGAGCGCGGCCAAACCGTGGGCTACGGCGCCAGCTGGACTGCGAACCGCGCCTCCCGCATCGCGGTCGCGGCAATCGGCTATGCCGACGGGCTGCCGCGCCTCATCAGCGGCATCGAACGTGGGCGGACCGGCATCGCCAGCGTCGGCGGCAAGCAATGTCCCATTGTCGGCCGAATCTCGATGGACTTGGTCTGCATCGACATTACCGATCTGCTCGACGGCGTTGTGCATCGCGGCGATACCGCGACTATCATCGGCGAGGGAATCACCGTCGACGACATCGCCACGCGGGCCGGCACGATCGGCTATGAGATCCTTACTCACCTCAGCCCGCGTTGCCATATCGTCTATCGCGGCGCTTGAGCCGCAGGCCGAGCTAGATTTCTTTGATGGTTGCGCGAGCACAAAATTTCGTTTGCCAAAGCTGCGGCGCCGCGTCCGCGCGCTGGTCCGGCCGCTGCGACGCCTGCGGCGGCTGGAATACGCTTGCCGAGGAAGGTAGCGGCGCAAAGCTGCGGTCTACGCGCAAGGGCCGGCTGTTCGCCATCGAGCCGCTCAAGGGTGAATCGCACGAAGCGCCGCGTCTCAGCTCCGGCATCGCCGAATTCGACCGCGTGACCGGCGGCGGACTGGTGCGCGGCTCGGTGCTGCTGCTCGGCGGCGATCCCGGCATCGGCAAATCGACCCTGCTGATCGAGGTCGCGGCCGCCTTCGCACAGCAGCGTCACCGCGCTGTCTACATTTCCGGCGAGGAAGCCGTGGCGCAGGTTCGGCTGCGCGCCGAACGGCTCGGACTTGCCAACGCCGCCGTCGAAGTGGCGGCCGAAACCGCGGTCGAGGATATCGTGGCGACGCTTTCGCAAGGACCGACGCCGCGCCTTCTCATCATCGACTCGATCCAGACCATGTGGACGCAGACCGTCGAGGCCGCGCCGGGCACGGTCACCCAGGTGCGCGGATCGGCCGGCGAACTCATTCGCTTCGCCAAGCGCAGCGGCGCTGCCGTCGTGCTGGTCGGCCACGTCACCAAGGATGGCCAGATTGCCGGTCCCCGCGTGGTCGAGCACATGGTCGACGCGGTGCTGTCTTTCGAAGGCGAAGGCTCACACCAGTTCCGGATTCTGCGGGCGATCAAAAACCGTTTCGGGCCCACGGACGAGATCGGCGTGTTCGAAATGACCGGAACGGGGTTGCGCGAGGTCGCCAACCCGTCCGAGTTGTTTCTCTCCGAGCGCGATCTCGGCAGCCCCGGCACCGCGGTGTTTGCCGGGATCGAAGGGACGCGGCCGCTGCTCGTGGAGATCCAGGCGCTGGTAGCACCGACGACCTTGGGCACGCCGCGGCGCGCCGTGGTCGGCTGGGACCCGAGCCGGCTCTCCATGGTGCTCGCCGTGCTCGAGACGCATTGCGGAATTCGCCTGTCAGGGCACGACGTCTATCTCAATGTTGCGGGCGGACTGCGCATCCAGGAGCCGGCGGCGGATGTGGCTGCGGCTGCGGCCTTGGTCTCATCGCTTGCGCACGCGCCGCTTCCCACCGACGCCGTCTACTTCGGTGAAGTATCGCTGTCGGGGGCGGTGCGGCCGGTGGCACAGACGGCGGCGCGGCTCAAGGAAGCGCAGAAGCTCGGCTTCACCAAAGCTATCGCTCCGGAAGCGGCGCGCGCCGAGGCGCCGGACGGATTGTCAATTTCAACCATCGGCACGCTTGCGAGCCTGGTGGCCGATATTGCCCGCGACGGTGCGCGGCCACTGCGGCGCGTCGGCCGTCAGGACTCATGACTCGGGTCGTCAATCCGGCCTTCGAACAACACGGCGTTTGTCTCGCCATCGATAATGGCGAAGACGAACGGCCGGTCAACGCGGAACGTTTCCAGTTGCGGCTGCAAGGAGGCGGTGAACGTTCCGATGCCGGTGGCGGCCGCTGCTTCCGTCCCCTGCTCCGCCACGTCGATCATGGCGCGATGCCTGATCTGGCTGATCGCCAGCGGAACCTCCGAGGGCGGCCTTCCTGTGACGCCGGAGAAATCGGCCGCCTGCAAATCGAAGGCGCGACGCATGCCCATTTGCCGGAATGGCTCCATCAAGCTCGCCTCGAAGCTCGCTTTGAACCGCGGAAGCGCGAGGTTCACCCGATGCAACGGCGCATGCAGATCCGACAGGAGCTGACGCATCTCATCGCCATCGAGCCGTTGCAGGACCGCGCTGGTGCCGGCACCGGGCAGCATGACAACCATGCTGATGCGCTGGCCGGTGTAAGGCAATTCAATCGCCTTGTATCCCGGGCGGCTTGCCAGATGTAAGAAATCCTCCATGTGCATCATCGGCACTTTGGTTTCGCCATCGCGCAGATGGAAAGGCTCAGCATGCGTGGCGTCGGCGGCGAACGCCTTTTGCCATGGCGCCTTGAAGTAGATCGCATTCACGAGGACCATCGCCGTCGTCGGATCGAGATGGTTGACGATTGAATCGATCTTGCCGGCGGTCTTTTTCCTCACCCAGGCGTTGACCGTTGCGGCGTCGGTCCCGGCAAACACATCGGCGGCGTAGTCCCTGCGCAGCACCGCCACGTAGGCATCGGAGACCGCTCCGCCCTGCCTGGCCAGCATCAAGCCGTCGGCGGCGCGCAGCTGAAAGGAGTCTCTCGCCGCCCTGTCGAGACTGGACAACACAGCCGCGTTGGCGGCATCGACCTGACCGCGCGGCAGCTCGAGACTGAGCGCCTTGGCCATCTCCGCCTCGGTCTCGCCGCGCGCTCCGACCAGCGCCATGGCCATGGCCGTGCCAACCGAGTATGGCGATAGCACCACGTTGCCGGGCATTTTGGCGAGCGCTTGAAACAGCCGCTGACCGGTACGGTTGTAGCCGCCAATCAGGGGTCCCCATCCACCTGTTTCCGGCGCCGCCTGAATGAGACCAGGTGCGGAGGCGACGAGGGCGGCACAAAGGCCGCCTACCGTCAAGGCTTTGAACACCAAAGCTTGGAACGCCAAGGCCTTTACTGCCGAGGCTTGCGGGCTGCGCATCTCAAAATCTCCAATCCAGCGGTTAATACTCTCTACGCCATAAAATTCGACAGAATTGCTAACCCTTGCGACGTTTGCGCTGTTGAGCGAGCGGAGAAGGCGGATGACGGCGCCACGCCGCCCGGCTATAAATACCCAGGGGCCTCGGCGTTTAGCGCCATGCCCGCTTTTTCAGGCGGTGGCAGAACGGCGAGGAAGGGACTTTCCGCGACGATCGTCATTAGCCGATAATCGTCGTCGAAACTTGCGGCCGAACGGAGGCGGATGCCTCCGGAAAGGGCTCAGGTGCGCTCGACTGGGCGGCGTACTCGGCCAAACGATGCAGATCCAGCGCGGTTTTAGATTATGCCGACTTTGCTCGACATTGTGCTCCTGGCCGTCATGCTCGTTTCCGGGCTGTTGGCGATGATCCGCGGATTCATGCGCGAGGTCCTGTCGATCACCGCATGGGTGCTGGCAGCCGGAGCGACGCTCTATTCGTACGGAAAACTCCTACCCATCGCGACCGCCTACTTTAACAGTGACATCATCGCCAAGGGCGCAGTGATCGGCGGCGTCTTCCTGCTGACGCTCCTGGTGGTCTCGGTGGTCACCATCAGGATCTCGGACATGGTGCTCGATAGCCGGGTAGGCGCGCTGGATCGTACCCTGGGCTTCCTGTTCGGCCTTGGCCGCGGCCTTATTATCGTTGTGGTTGCATTCGCCTTCTTCGATTGGCTGGTGCCGGCAAAGGCGCAGCCCCCGTGGGTCGCGGATGCAAAGTCGAAAGTATTTCTGGCCCAGACTGCCGACTGGCTGCGGTCTATGTCGCCTGACCTGGAAGCCCTATATGAGAAGTACAAGGGCAACAAAGGTGACAATCGCGACACTCAGGAACCGGGACCGAATCAGCACGGTGCGCTAAACTTGCCCACCGAAAGGGTCCACACCTGACACGCCGGGAGGGCTAATGACCATGACAGAACCTGCCCTCCTCCTCGATCCTGATGCAGACCGGCTCCGCGAAGAATGCGGCGTATTTGGTATTTTCGGTCATCCCGATGCGGCGGCCATCACGGCTCTTGGCCTGCATGCGTTACAGCACCGCGGCCAGGAAGCCGCCGGCATCGTCAGCTTTGACGGCAGGCGTTTTCATTCTGAGCGGCGTCTTGGACTGGTCGGCGACGCCTTTTCGCGCCGCGAGGTGATCGACCGACTGCCCGGCAATGCCGCCGTCGGCCACGTGCGCTACTCGACGACCGGCGAGACCATCCTGCGCAACGTGCAGCCCTTATTCGCCGAGCTCAATGCCGGCGGCTTCGCCATCGGTCACAATGGCAACCTCACCAACGGCCTGACGCTGCGCCGTCAGCTCGTGCGTGAAGGCGCCATGATGCAATCGACCACGGACACCGAGGTGATCCTGCACCTCGTCGCGCGATCCCATCGCAATCGCTTCGTCAACCGCTTCATCGAGGGCCTGAAGCTGCTCGAGGGCTCTTATGCCTTCGTCGGCCTCACCAACAAAAAGCTGGTCGGCGCGCGCGACCCACTGGGCATCAGGCCGCTGGTGCTCGGCAAGCTCGACGGCTGTCCCATCCTCGCCTCCGAAACCTGCGCCCTCGACATCATTGGCGCCCAATACGTTCGCGACGTCGAGAACGGCGAAGTCGTGATTTTCGACGAAGAAGGCGAGCATTCGGAGAAGCCGTTCGGTCAGCTGCCGGCACGGCCCTGCATTTTCGAATACATCTACTTCTCGCGCCCGGACTCGATCATCGGCGGCCGCAGTGTCTACGACGTACGCAAGACTTGCGGGATCGAGCTCGCACGCGAGGCGCCCGCCAGCGCCGACGTGGTCGTCCCGGTTCCCGATTCCGGCGTGCCGGCGGCCATCGGCTACGCGCAGCAATCCGGCATTCCCTACGAGCTCGGCATCATCCGCAACCACTATGTGGGCCGGACCTTCATCGAGCCTTCCCAACACATCCGTCAGCTTGGCGTACGGCTCAAGCACAGCGCCAACCGCGCCGTGGTGCGCGGCAAGCGCATCGTGCTCATCGACGATTCCATCGTGCGCGGCACGACGTCGGTCAAGATCGTGCAGATGATGCGCGACGCCGGCGCTCGCGAAGTGCATTTCCGCATTGCCTCGCCGCCGATCACGCATCCCGATTATTACGGCATCGACACGCCCGAGAAAGACAAGCTCCTTGCCGCCACCCATGATCTGGAAGGCATGCGGAAGTTCATCGGCGCGGATTCGCTCGCCTTCCTCTCGGTCGACGGCATCTACCGCGCCATGGGCGAGAAGGGGCGCAACGCCGCGCGCCCGCAATTCACCGACCATTGCTTCACTGGCGAATATCCGACCCCGCTCACCGACCGCATGGCGCAGGATTCCCCGCCGCGTCAGCTCTCCCTGCTCGCGGAAGCGAGCTGAACGTTTTCTGCCGCTCCCGGAGAACCTCTCCGATGATCGAGGGGTTGAGTCACATCACGTTCATCGTCAAAGACCTCGAGCGCATGAAGCTTCTTCTTGTCGGCGCGCTTAGCGGCAAGGAAGTTTACGACAGCGGCGACAAGCAGTTTTCCATCTCACGCGAGAAGTTTTTCGAAGTCGGTGGCATTTGGATCGCGGCGATGGAGGGCGACCCGCTGTCCGAGCAAACCTATAACCATGTAGCGTTCAAAGTTCCGCCCGAAGACCTGCCAAGCTATCGCGCCGCCATAGAGAAACTCGGGCTACCGATCCGCGAACCGCGTCCGCGCATCGAGGGAGAAGGCCGCTCACTCTACTTCTACGATTTCGACAATCACCTGTTCGAATTGCATACCGCCACTCTAGCCGAGCGGCTTAGGACCTATGCGCGTAGCGAGTAAGCTGGCGGCGTGGCGTTTAGCACGTTGCCGCGTCGGCCTAACGCAGCGACGCCCACAAAAATACCAGCGTCCCGGCACATCCCAGCGCTGAGCGCACGGCATGCAACCCTGCCCATTTCTCGATGAGCACGCGGCTGCGCGCACCAGCTGGCGCGGGATCCATGGCCATCAGCGCGTTATTGGTCGGCATGATTGCCAGGATTGTGTACGGCCAATTCGCAAGCATGATGACCGCGCCGAGCAGCCAGAGCCAGACTCCGCTCTGCCACCAGGCCACTGCTCCCAACAGGAAACACGCGATTGCGAGCGGAGCCTGCATGGCGAACCCACGCTTATAGGCCGACTTCCACTCGGTGAGCAGGGAGCGATCGTCGAGGGCCAGCCGCGCCGGCTGTTCGGCGACATTGACGTAGATCGCCGCACCGGCAAAGACGGCCGCAAGAACGAGGGCAAGCTGTCCGGCAAGCATCGGCTTTCCCTGCGTGAACGACTTGCCTATACAACACGCGCTCTTCGGGCGAAATCGGATTCCGCTACCCCATGGACAAGCCGCTTGCCGACCACATCGCGCTCGTCACCGGAGCCTCGCGCGGCATCGGCTACGCGCTGGCGCGGGCGCTCGCCAGCGCCGGCGCCCATGTGGTTGCGGTTGCGCGCACGGTCGGTGGGCTGGAGGAACTCGACGATGCGGTCCGGGCCGCGGGCGGCACCGCAACCCTGGCGCCGCTCGACATGCGCGATTACCCGGGAATCTACCGCCTCGCCAATGCGGTCAACGAGCGCCACCAGCGGCTCGACGTGCTGGTCGGTAACGCCGCCATCGGCGGGCAACGCTCACCGCTGGGCCACGTCGATCCGAACGCCTGGGACGAAGCCCTGGCGATCAACCTCACCGCCAATTATCACCTGATCCGCGCCATGGATCCGCTGCTGCGCCGCGCCGTGGCCGGCCGCGTCGTACTCATGACTTCGGGCGCTGCCACCCACGCCCGCGCCTATGCCGGACCCTATTCGGTATCGAAGGCCGCGCTCAATGTGCTGGCGCGAACCTACGCCGCGGAAATGGATTCGACACCGATACGCGTCAACTTGTTCAATCCGGGCCCTACGCGCACGCGCATGCGCGCTCAAGTGATGCCAGGCGAAGACCCGATGACCTTGCCGACGCCCGAGCAGGTGGCGGAGAAAATTCTCGATCTGTGCCTGCCGAGCTTTTCCCAAACAGGAAAGCTCTACGACTATCCGGCCGGCAAGCTTCTGGAGTTCAGGCAACCGGCCTGACGTTAGCGCGTCTTATGGTCGCGTCTTACCGGCGGCGCTTTTTGCCCGCGTACGGATTGGGCTTTGAGCGCAGCATCAACCGGATCGGCGTACCGGGCAGCGCGAACGTCTCGCGCAAGCCGTTGACCAGATAACGCCGGTAGGTTTCGGCGAGCGCGGAGGCGCGCGACGAAAACAGGACAAAAGTCGGCGGCCGCGCCTTTGGCTGCGTGATGTAATCGAGCCGCGGCCGGCGGCCGTGGGCGGTAGGCGGCGGATGCTCGGCAACGGCCTGGGCCAGAAAACGGTTGAGGGCTGCCGTCGGCACACGACGGTTCCACACCGCATAGCTCTCCAGCACCGCCGTCATCAGCCGATCCAGTCCGGCTCCGGTGCGGGCAGAAAGCGCTACAACGGGCACGCCCTTGATCTGCGGCAAGAAGCGATCGGTCTCCTCGCGCAGCCGCGACTGCGCGCCGGGCGGCGCCTTGACCAAATCCCATTTGTTGATGCCGACGACGATGGCGCGCCCTTCCCGCTCGACCAGATCGGCAATGCGCGTGTCCTGTTCTTCGAACGGCGTCTGCGCATCGACCAGCACGATCACGACGTCCGCGAAACGGATGGCATTGATGGTATCCGCAACCGAAAGCTTTTCGAGTTTTTCCGAGATCCGTGCGCGGCGCCGCAAACCGGCCGTGTCGTGGACACGCAGGCGCCGGCCCCGCCACTGCAGATCGACCGCAATGGCATCACGCGTGATGCCAGGTTCGGGCCCAGTCAATAGCCGCTCGTCGCCGAGCAGGTGGTTGATGAGCGTCGATTTGCCGGTATTGGGCCGCCCGACGACCGCGATGCGGATTGGTTTGTCGTCGGCGGATGGCGCCTCAGCTTCATCATGCTCAATCTCATCGGTCGCTTCAGGCAGCGCCTCGCGGAGGGCATCGTAGAGTCCGGCCAGGCCCTCGCCATGCTCGGCGCTGATCGGGATCGGGTCGCCGAGACCGAGCGCGTACGTCTCCAGCGCACCCGCCTGGCCGGCGCGCCCCTCGCTCTTGTTGGCGACGACGATTGTGGGCTTGCCCGATTTGCGCACCAGATCGGCGAAGGCGCGGTCTGCGCCGGTTGTGCCAACACGCGAGTCGACGAGAAAAAGCACGGCATCCGCCTGCGCCATCGCCGCCGCTGTTTGCGCCTGCATGCGCGCCGAAAGGCTCTCCTGTGCGGCATGTTCCAGGCCGGCCGTGTCGATCACCTTGAAGGATAGATCGCCGAGCCTGCCCTCCCCTTCCCGCCGATCACGGGTCACGCCCGGTTCATCATCGACGAGCGCGAGGCGGCGCCCAACGAGTCGGTTGAAAAGGGTCGATTTCCCGACATTAGGCCGACCGACAATGGCGACAGTGAAAGACATGATGCAATCCGGCAGCAAGCGGTGGTGAATTCAGAACGTGCGTGCCGCCAAGGGCTTCGATTGTTTATTCTACAAGATCTTCGTCATGGAGAGAGCGGCGTTCGTCACTAGCTCTGCCGACGACGCGAACGAAATTGGCGATGCGGAAGTGAACGTCAAGCCGCCGAGAATCGCGGCAGGTGCAAAGGCACCGCGAAGCCATCAATGGGAAGACGTTGCGGGGGGATTCGGCCAGATCGACTGGGACTGCTGGGCTTGACCGGTGGGTGGCGGTGACGGCCACGGCGATTGCGCACCCTGCGCGGGTTGCTGCGCCGGAGGGGGGGCTGGCCAAGCCGTTTGTGCAGCTGGAGGCGGGGTCGGCGATGGCCACGGCGATTGCGCAGCCCCCTGCGCCGGCTGTTGTTGCGGTTTCGGTTTGGCTAGTCCGACGCTGATTTCCGGCCGCGCTGTCGGCGGCGTTGTGGTCGCAAGCTTGGGCCTCGGCTTGGGCTTCGGTTTGGGCTTTGCCGGTTCCGGCTCGGGGGGTGCAGCCACTCCGCCGGCATTGCCATTATCGGCAGCTTGCTCAGGCGGCGCTTGGTAACCCTTATACAAGTCCGGCGGTATGCCGCTCTGAACGCCCGGGACCCCGTTGGGGAACACCGGCTCGCGCTCGCCTTTGAGCGGCTTCTTGCTGTCGAACATATCGTTGTCGAGGAGGGTCGTCGGATCGAACTGGCCGCCCTTGGTGCACGCTCCAAGGGCGAGCGCGACGGCCAGCAGCGAACCAAAGCGAAGCAGCAAAGTGTTACGACGTGTCCGCATACCGCCTAACCCTTACCATTCGCGGCAATAAGCTCGCTCAGGACCTCGGCACGGCTCCGCGTACCGGAAGGCGTCTCTGGATCGGCCATCATCATGTCCGTCCATTTCCGCGCATTGGTCAAATCGCCCGACTTCCAGGCGGAAAATGCCAAAAGCTCACGAGCGCTGTGGCGATAAGTCCGGTCCGCCGCGGTCAAAGGCTCCAACCGCTGCTGCATTTGGGAATACGGCGTGTCGTCCACGAACAGAAGGCCGGCGCGCACGGCGGCCAAATCCTGAATGACCAGCCCGGCGCCCTTATCCGCGGCGAGGGCATCATACGCGCCGATCGCGGCTTTCTTGTCGGTCTGCGCCAGCTCGGAGGCCTCGCGCAGCCGCGCAATCACCCGATAGCCAGCGGTACCATCGGTGGCAATCTTGGCGAAGGCTGCCTCGGCCTCCTGATGCTTGCCAGCCTCAGCGAGGGTCACGGCGCGCTCGAACGCCAAGCCGGTCTCGCCCGCCTTCTTGGCCTCCCAGTAGCCATAGCCGCGCCAGCCGGCAACGCCGACGACCACGAGAACGCAGGCGGCAACCATCAGCGTCCCGTAGCGATCCCACAGCTTTTTGAGCTGCTCGCGGCGGACTTCCTCGTCAACTTCCTGAAAGATATCGGCCACGAACCGACCCCGGTACTCTCCAAAGTCGCCAATCAATGGCTCTGGACACGTCCTGCCACAGAGCCCAATCAGTCGACCGGAGGAAACTAAACCCAAGGAAATCCGAGCGGTTGCGCTTGGAACCCCTGCGTTTGCTAGGTTAATGATGTGGCGTGACAAAGGCAAAGACCGTCCCGCCACCTGCGACGTTTGCACCGTGTTTTCCATGACGGGCGTTGCTTAATGCCGGGTTAAGCCTTCGGCTTTCGCATGGAGTAAACGTGGTCCGGACTGGGGAAGCGGCGCGCCCGCACTTCCTCCGCATAGCTTTTGATCGCCCGTTCGATGGAGGGCCCAAGTTCGCCGAATCGCTTGACGAACTTCGGCACCCGCGGCGAGAGCCCGAGCATATCCTCAAGGACGAGGATCTGACCGTCGCACGCCACGCTGGCGCCAATCCCGATGGTCGGGACCGCGGTCTGCTCGGTGATGCGCCGCCCTAGCGGCTCCGCCACTGCTTCGATCACGATGGAAAAGGCGCCGGCAGCCGCCACCGCTTTGGCGTCCGCCTCGATGGGCGCCCAATCGCTCTCGTCGCGGCCCTGGGCGCGGAACGATCCAATTGTGTTGATCGCCTGGGGCGTGAGGCCGACGTGACCCATGACCGGCACCCCGCGTTCGACCAAAAACGCAATCGTCTCCGCTATGCGCCGACCGCCCTCGACTTTGATGGCCCCGCAGCCAGTTTCCTTCAAGATGCGTGCGGCGGACGCGAACGCCTGTTCCTTTGACCCCTCGTAGGAGCCGAACGGCATATCGACGACTACGAGCGCGCGCCTGGACCCGCGCATGACCGCGAGCGCTTGCAGGATCATCATGTCGAGCGTAACCGGAACTGTGGTCTCCAGCCCGTGCATCACCATGCCGAGTGAGTCGCCAACCAGAATCACGTCGCAATAAGCATCGACGATGCGCGCCGTGTGCGCGTGATAGGACGTGAGGCAGACGATCGGATCGCCGCCCTTGCGGGCGCGGATATCGGGTGCGGTCAACCGCCGAATTTCATTCTGTAATGACATGACTATTGTCCAGACCCCGGCGCAGCGAATGCCGGCACGCCAATGACGGCCGGATGAAATACGAAGCCCAGGGCAAGATAGATGATGGTGCCGACGATGAGGGCGATGATGTCGTTTTTCCCGCCGCCAACAGGAATCGGTGGAGCGCCGGGATCGCTGCGGCGTTTGAGTGTGATGCGGTCATAAACTGCCCACGCCAGCACCGATCCAAAAAGGATGATGCCGCCGAGATCGCCATTGGCGCACAGATGCGCGAACGCCCACGTCTTAACCCCAGCCAGCATGGGATGCTTGAGCACGCGCTTGATGTTGCCGGGGATGTAAGCGGCGGTCACCATGACGCTCGCCGGCCACATCAACACCTCGACGATGTGGCGCGTCCACGGCGGCGGATACCACACCGGGATTAGTCCAGCGGCGCGGTAAGTGGCGAAGCCGTAACAGATCAGCACTATTCCGACGATCGATACGAGTGAGAACAACCCCCGGTATGGGCCCTGCCCCACCTTGCTGATCAGCGCCGCGCGCTCGTCGCGCATCGACACGAGCACATGCGCGCCAAGAAAAACAACAAGCCCGAGAATTTCGACGATCAGCCCCATTTCAACCAACAAAAGGCTGGAGTTCGATGATCCGATTGTACGAGAGCGCCGCCGTTGGCCCCTTGGTCGCGGCGGGGATCATGGCGACCCGGCCCGCCTTGTCAATGAGTAGATAATTCAAGAGTGATAACGCCGGCCCCGATCGAGGTATGCGTCCGTATCGACTAGGGCCTCGCGCTCCTTGAATGAGACCATTTCGCCCGCCATCGACGCCGAACTGCCGTCGCGAGCGATAGCGGCGAGCACCCGCTGACCGGCCTTGATGGCGGCGCGCTGGATGTCGCTTGGAATGATGACGCAGTGGTAACCGAATGCTTCGAGCCGCTGCACCGGCAGGAGCGGCGTCTTGCCGCCGGCAAACATATTGATCAGCTTCAAACCCGGCAGGCGCTTGGCGATGTCGGCGATTTCAGCTTCCGATGTCGGCGCCTCGACGAAGATCATGTCGGCGCCGGCATCGATGTAGGCCGATGCGCGGTCGAGCGCCGCATCAAATCCCTCGACCGCGATCGCGTCGGTGCGCGCTATCACGATGAAGTCCGGGTCCGACAAGGCATCGCGCACGGCTTTAAGCTTCTGCACCATCTCGCCCTTGGGCACGATGCTCTTATCATCGTAGTGGCCGCACTTTTTGGGGAACGTCTGGTCTTCAAGATGGAAAGCCGCAACACCCAAGCGCTCGAACGCGCGGGCGGCCACCTGAGCGTTGAGCGCGTTCCCGTAGCCGGTATCGGCATCGGCGATGATTGGCACGTCCACCACGTCGACCATCGAGGCAAGCCGGTCGACGATCTCATTCATGGAAATCAGGCCGAGGTCCGGCACGCCGGTGGAGCGCGCGATGGCGCCGCCGCTCGCGTAGACCGCGGGAAATCCCGCCTGCTGGACAAGCCGCGCCGTCAGCCCGTCATACGCGCCCGGTGCAACGGCGATGCGGCCCGAAGCGAAAATGGTCCTCAATTTGGTCGTCGCCCGCACTTTGCATCTCCACTTCGGCTCTTGAATTGAACATCATACGTCGAGCCCCGGCACGGGGGAAAGCGCGGGAGGGCGGCAATGAAGCGATACATCGCGACGGCAATCGCGATCCTCTTTGGCACATTCTGCGCCTACGCGCAGGAATGGCCGGCGAAGAGCGTGCGCATCATCGTGCCGTTCGCGGCCGGCGCGACGCCCGATATCGTGGCGCGGCTCATCGCCGAGCGCCTGCAGGAACAGCTTGGCCAGACTTTCATCGTCGAGAACAAGCCGGGAGCGAGCGGCAATGCCGGGACCGATGCGGTGGCCAAAGCCGCCCCGGACGGCGCGACCATAGGGGTGAGCATCGGCGGCCCACTCGCCATCAACACGCTGCTGTTCGCTCACCTTCCCTACGATCCGCGAAAAGACTTAGCGCTGATCACACTGCTGGTGACGCAGCCCAGCGCGCTTGCCGTCAACGCGAGCCTCGGCATGAACAACGTGCCGGAACTGATCGAACTACTCCGGCGCAATCCGGGCAAATACAATTTTGGTTCAATCGGCACCGGGTCGCTCTCGCAACTCGCCATGGAGGCCATCGCGCTCAAGAGCGGCACAAAGATGGTACACGTGCCTTATGCATCCTCGCCGCAGGCGGTCACGGCGCTGATGCGCAACGAGGTGCAGATGGTCTGCTTGCCGGCAATTTCGATCACGCCCCAACTCGGTGACGGGGTGATCAAGCTTCTGGCTATCTCGACTGCCCAGCGGTCACCCTTGCTGCCGGGAGTCCCGACGCTGAAGGAGTCCGGCATCGACGTGCAGGCCGACGCCTGGATGGGACTGATCGCGCCGGCCGGCGTTTCCGGCGCAGTTATCGAGCGCATCAATCACGTCGTAGGCGAGGCCATCACCTCGCCGGCGATCCGCCAAAAACTCTTCGCCCAGTTGATGGAGCCGATCCCCGGCACACCGGCTCAATTCCGCGCCCGAATCGACGCGGATATCGCGCGTTGGCGGCCGGTGATCGAAGCGGCAAAGATCAAGGTCGAATAAAGGGCGCATCGCTGGCCGGCGGGGGACGGAGTTGTCTCCGCCCCTAATTCACCAGCGCTATCCGCCGTTCTTTGCCGGGGCGCTAATTCCCGCCAAAGCGGAAATTGATGCCCGCCTTTATCTCCTGAACATTGAGAGTCGAGCTCGAGGTGACGGGGCCAAGCGACGGCGTGTCAAAATTCAGCGCCTTCGATCCGAAGCCCAGATAGTCATACTCGATTTTTGCCGACCAGTTGCCGTCGAGCGCGTATTCAAGTCCGGCGCCAGCGGTCCATCCAGTCCGCATCAAGTTCGTACTCGACGAACTGCCCGCGATATCGGTCAGGCTGCTGTTGTCCTGCGCCAGCGCGAGACCGCCTTTCCCATAAAGCAGCAGACGATCGAACGCCGCGCCTACGCGGCCGGTAACGGTCGACGTCCATGGCACGCTGGTGTTGAGCGTATCGCCGATGGAGTCGCTGCCTTTGTTCTTGATGCCGGTCCAGCTGAAATCGCCTTCGACACCGAGCACGAGACGATTGAACTGAATGTTGCCGCCGACTTGTGCGCCGCCGAGGAAGCCCCAGCTGCTGAAGTTATCGTTGCTCAAGCCCGTGATGGGATCGCTCCACAACGAACCCGAATAGCCACCGCCGACATGGCCGCCGAAATAAATCCCGGTCCAGTTGTACACGGGCGGCGCATAGGCAATCGGCGCGACCGGTGGCGGTGGCGGCGGTGGCGGCGGCCCACGCGGGAGGTCCGCCCCGGCGGCGGAACACACGGAAAGAGCAGTGCCGGCGGCCAGCGCGAGGCCGCCTATGAAGGCACGCAATGTCATTTTAACCCTCCAACGCCCCCGACCCGTGCTCGTACCGAGGGGCTTTAGATTCCCGTTAAGGTTAAAGAATTCCGAAATGGTTAATTATTCCGGAATCCTCCCCTCGGCAGCGCCCGCACAGAGCCGCACCTCTTCGGAAAAAGGATGGTGGTCCGGTGACCGGAAGTGGTGGTTTAGTGGCGAGAAAATGACTGTGGATTTACGTCAATACGCCACTACGTGGCGCTTCCCGCAGCCGGGCATTATTTCCGCGCCGACATCGCCTCGCCGTAGCGCTCGGGCATAAAGCCCACGAGCAATTTGCCGCCGCCCAGGTCGAGAACCGGCCGCTTGATCATCGACGGTTGTGCCAGCATCAGTGCTAGAGCCTTCTTCTCGCTCAGCCCATTCTTGTCCTTGTCGGGCAGCTTGCGAAAAGTGGTGCCGGCACGATTGAGCAGCGTCTCCCAGCCAACCCTTTTGCTCCACCGCTCCAATTGCTCGCGCTCGATGCCCGCGGTCTTGTAATCGTGAAACGCATAATCCACGCCGTGCTTGTCGAGCCAAGCGCGCGCCTTCTTCATCGTCTCGCAGTTCTTGATGCCGTAGATGGTGAGCTTTACTTTCATCGTCCCGTTGGCTCCTCTTCTTTTTGGTCACGCTTTGGCAAGAGAATACTCGAATCGATCATAGCTTCAGGACTAAAGCCTATGCTTAGCTCCTTTATCTTCGGGATGTAGGGGAAGTTATCAACCGCGAATGCTAAAAGTGAGCGCGCGCTGTCGATTTCACCGGAGACGCGATACCGTTCCGCAAGATCAAGGGTCATAGTTGCTTCAATGATGGCAGGAACGCGAAATCCCTTAGAACTATTTCTGTGGTCGAAGTAGTAGTCGTACTGCGTCCTACTTTCTTCAAGCGACCATCCTGCCGCAGACCCAAGAACGTGATGCGTCACAAGCGCTTCTGGAGACGGCGCGAATAATTCATTTTTGTATTGTTGGATAACTTCTGCAAAATTCGCCGATATTTTGTCCTTTGGAACGATCTTATTGTACAGGTAATAAAGCGAAATAAACGGCCGTCGCTTTTGCGCATCTAGTTTGGGAAGCAATTGCTCAATTTCCAGCATCACGGCAGTCAAATCTGTAATTCTATCTCCTGCTTGAACGTGCCCAGCGAGCTGCTCAAGAAATGCCTCTAAGTGCTTACGACCACTGTCAGGTCTAAGACTCTCGACGCGTCCGATCCAATGTCGGGGAGCAAGTTCCGCGCGGATGACGCCATGCCGCTCCAACGAAAAGTCATAGACTTCCGAATCCACTTTTGGTCGCCGACGAACAAATTCAAGAATAACTTCGCGAGCAAGTCGTGCCAGCCCTTGAAAGGTGAGAAAGATTCGATGGTCCGCACTTACGCTTTCGCTGAAGGAGAAATCGACGCTAAGAATGCTTGGCAGCTGAAGCAAATTATGCACGTAACGCGACCGAAGACGGTAAGCCTCCCTTAGGGCATCGCGTAGGTCCAGTCGACCGAAAGCGCCTCGCCTGCCTTCCACTTCACTGTAATAACCTTTTGGGATGTGATCGAGCGCAAAGGCTCTAAACCTCCTAGCCATTGCTAAATTCTCGGTTCTAATGAGAGCCTCTCTTACGCGTTGGGCGAAATCTAGGTCGGAGCCTTCCAGCGCTTTGTCCAACGCGCTTCGCTTTTGTTCCTCAACGTCGGTCCAGACGCCTTTATGATCATCAAATTTCTGCGCTAAAGACTCTACCGATGCGACCAAAAGCGTGTATGCCAATTCCAAATCGTCCACAATGCGATGCAAGCCGGTAACATACGTTCGAATAGCTCGCATTGCTGTTATTCGGCGTGCAATTTTGACCCCCTAAGCGCGGGGATCGGCGTCCAAAATTGACCCCCTGAAGGTTGGCCTGATGCGCTGCTCGCTTTGATTCCAAGCGAGCGGTGGGGGGAATGCTGACAG
>JBAUYV010000165.1:0-17899 GCA_049584975.1 Xanthobacteraceae bacterium
GTGGCGGGGCTTGCGATCGGCGCCGTGCTCGCCGGCATGGCCGAAGCGGAACCACCACCGGGGCGCAGGGCTTGGGCTTCCGGCGGCGTGATCTATGCGGGCGTTGCTTTTCTGGGTCCTGCGCTTCTTCGCCGCGACGCCGAATTCGGCTTTGCGGCTTTCCTATTCCTTGCCGTGACCGTGTGGATGACGGACATTCTCGCCTACTTCGTGGGCCGTGCGGTTGGCGGCCCGCTGCTATGGCCGCAGGTAAGCCCGAAAAAGACGTGGTCCGGGGCGCTGGGGGGCTTGGCCGGAGGGGTTGTGGGTGGCACTCTGGTCGCCTATGCCAGCGGGGTGGGCAGTCTCGGGACGGCGATCGTGGCGTTGGGGCTTTCGGCCTTGTCTCAGGCCGGGGACTTATTCGAATCCGCGGTTAAACGGCGCTTTGGCACAAAGGATACAGGCCGGCTCATTCCCGGACATGGTGGATTGATGGATCGTCTCGACAGCTTCGTGGTCGCGGCGTTAGCCGCGGTCCTTATTGGCGTTCTGCATCAGGGAACCCATGCTCCCGCTCACGGCTTGCTGGTGTGGTAATTCCGATGTCACAGACGCAGACATGGACGAAAGTCGATCTGACGCCCGCGCCGCGGACGATCACGCTGCTTGGCGCCACCGGCTCGATCGGCTCGAGCACAATCGATCTGTTGCGGCGCGATCCGGCCCGCTACCAGGTTGAGGCGGTAACGGCGCACCGCAATGGCGCGGCCCTGGCGCGGCTCGCGCGCGAACTCCGCGCAAGTTTTGCGGCCGTCTCCGAGCCGGATGCCTACCGCGAATTAAAGGCCGGGCTCGCCGGGTCTCGCATCGAGGCGGCCGCCGGGCCGGCCGCTCTGGTCGAGGCCGCGCAGCGGCCCGCCGACTGGGTCATGGCTGCAATCACCGGTGCCGCCAGCCTTGAACCGACGCTTGCCGCCGCCGAGCGCGGCGCCACCGTGGCGCTCGCAAACAAGGAGTGCCTAGTCTGCGCCGGTGCCTTATTCATGCGCCGCGCCGCCGCTGCCGGGGCCTCAATCCTGCCGGTCGATTCCGAGCATAACGCCATCTTTCAGGCACTGAGCGCGGGCCGGCGCGAGGATGTCCGGCGTATCGTGCTGACCGCCTCAGGCGGGCCGTTCCGGACTTGGCCGGTGGAAGCCATCCGCAAAGTCACGCTCGAGCAAGCTCTCAAACATCCGACTTGGTCGATGGGACCCAAGATCACGATCGATTCGGCAACCCTGATGAACAAGGGTCTCGAACTGATCGAGGCGCGTCACTTGTTTGCTCTGACGCCGGACGAACTCGACGTCGTCGTCCATCCGCAATCCGTCGTTCACGGTCTGGTGGAATTTCGCGACGGCTCGGTGATCGCGCAGCTCGGTTCGCCGGACATGCGCATTCCGATTGCCCACTGCCTGGCCTATCCGGAACGCATGGCGACGCCCGCTCAACGGCTTGATCTCGCGCGCATCTCATCGCTGACCTTCGAGGAGCCCGATCCGGTGCGCTTTCCGGCGCTCGCCATTGCCCGCCGGGCGCTCGCCACGGGCGGCGCTGCGCCGACTGTGCTCAATGCGGCAAACGAGATTGCGGTGGCGGAGTTTGTCGCCGGACGGCTGAGCTTCACCGGTATACCGGCGCTGGTCGAAGCGACTCTCGATGCCGCGGAGCGCAGCGGCACTATGGCAGAGCCCCAATCGGTCGATCAGGCGATCGCAATTGACCATAATGCAAGAAGGGTAGCCGCCGACCTCTTGCCCGAAATTGCCGCAATGGCATCCTAGTTTCGGAAACTGAGGCGTCGGGACAAGGGCCGTGGGAAATCGTCATGGGAATTGATATTTTTTCGCATTTACATGCACTTAGCACTGATCTCCTTCGCTCCCTGATCGCCTTTCTGTTCGTCCTCAGTCTTGTCGTATTTTTTCACGAACTGGGGCATTTTCTTGTCGCTCGTTGGTGCGGGGTCAAAATCCTGGCCTTTTCCATCGGATTTGGGCCCGAATTGGTCGGATTTTACGATCGCTACGGCACTCGCTGGAAAATTGCCCTGATTCCGCTGGGCGGCTACGTAAAGTTTTTTGGGGATGAAGGTGCGGCAAGTACGCCTGATTCGGGCCGTCTCTTGCACATGGACGAGAAAGAGCGGGCGGAGAGCTTCTTCTATCAGAAAGTATGGAAGCGCGCGGCCATTGTGGTGGCTGGCCCGGTGGCAAATTTTATTTTAGCCATAGTGATTTTCGCCGGGATCTTCATGCTGTATGGCATGCAGACCATGAGCGCGCGCGTGGATGATGTGCAGCCGGATAGTCCTGCCGCCACTGCCGGATTTGAGCCCGGCGACATGGTCCTGGCGATCAACGAGCAGAAGATCGCCAGCTTCGCCGACATGCAGCGCATAGTTTCCGAAAGCGCGGGCGAGACCCTCAACGTCACCGTCGAACGTAACGGTGCACAACTTGTCCTCAAGGCGACCCCGGAACTGCACGAAGAGAAGGACATCTTCGGCAATGTCCGGCGCATTGGCCTGTTGGGAATTAGACGCTCGCCGGGGCCGGGCGACGTGAAATATGAGCCCGTTTCACCGCCGCAAGCCGTCTGGTTGGGCGTTCAGGAGACCTGGTTTGTGGTGGATAAAACGTTAACGTATGTCGGCCGCGTGATCATCGGCCGCGAGCCGGCTAATCAGCTTGGAGGGCCGATCCGCATCGCTCAGATGTCCGGGCAGGTGGCGAGTATTAGCTTTGCGGCTCTGGTGCATCTTGCTGCAGTACTTTCGGTTTCAATCGGATTGCTCAATCTATTTCCTATTCCGTTGCTCGACGGCGGACACCTTTTGTTCTATTCGATTGAGGCAATGCGCGGGCGTCCCTTGTCCGAAAGGGCCCAGGAGGTCGGTTTCCGCATTGGTTTCGCAATTGTTATCATGTTGATGATATTTGCGACTTTCAATGACATCGTCCACCTCGCTACATCCTAGTGGGGATGGGGCGGGTATCGGTCTTGTGGTGGGTGGGGTGCACGTCTAGCGAGGAATCTCGGCAAATCGACTGACTATGCGGAGTGATGGGGGGATCTTGAGTGACCGCCGTTAAGGGGGTGGCCACGAGGGGAACGAGGGCGCTTTGCGCATGAAAATGTGGGTGCGGGTGAGACGAGGGCTGGTCGCGGCGGGCTTGCTCCTCGGAGTGTTGTTAGTTGGCCTTACTCCTGGCGTGGCCTTTGCCGCGCCGGGCGCGACGCAATTTGTCGTCGAGGGCAACCGCCGGGTCGACGCCGACACTATCCGCCAATACTTCAAGGCTGGCCCCGGCGAGCACTTGGATGCCGACAGGATCAACGCGGGCATCAAGGCGCTCTATGCGTCCGGGCTTTTCCAGGACATCCACGTGACCACGCAAGGCGACCGCGTGATCGTGACTGTCGTGGAGGCGGCGGTGATTGATCGCCTCGTTTTTGAGGGCAATCACCGGATGAAGGACGAGCAGCTGCAGGGGGAAATCCAATCGAAGGCACGCGGCGCGCTGTCGCGTGCGGCGGTGCAGGCCGACACCCAGCGCATCGTTGAAATCTACCAGCGCAACGGCCGCTTTGACGTTACGGTTACGCCTCAAATCATCGAGCGGCCGAACAACCGCGTCGACCTGGTTTTCCAGATCAACGAGGGTGAAAAGACCGGCGTCAAGCTGATCGACTTCGTTGGCAACAAGGCCTACTCGAGCTGGCGGCTAAAGGAAGTCATCAAGACCAATGTCTCGAATTGGCTGAGCTTTCTGCAGACCACGGACGTCTACGATCCCGACCGTATCGAGGCCGACCGCGATCTGCTTCGGCGCTTCTATCTGAAACACGGCTACGCCGACGTTCAGGTCGTTTCAGCGACCGGTGAATATGATCCGGCCCGGAAGGGCTTCATCATCACTTTCACGATCGAGGAGGGGCCACAGTATCATTTCGGCGCCATTGACATTCAATCCAACGTGCGAGCCGTCGATGGGAATTCGCTGCGATCTACTCTGCTGACCCACAAAGGTGACGTCTACAATGGTGAAGCGGTCGAGAAGACCGTCGAGGATCTCACCGTTGAAATGGCGAGGCGCGGTTATCCATTCGGCACGGTGCGCCCGCGCGGCGATCGCAATCCCCAAACGCGGACGGTCGGAGTCACCTTCGTGGTGGACGAGGGCACGCGCGCCTACATCGAACGCATCAACATCCGCGGCAACACCCGCACCCGCGATTACGTGATCCGGCGCGAGTTGGATATCAATGAAGGCGACCCGTACAACCGCGCCTTGATCGATCGCGCCGAGCGCCGCGTCAAGAATCTGAACTTCTTTAAATCGGTCAAGATCACCAATGAGCCGGGATCGGCGCCCGACCGGGTCGTGATCAACATCGACGTTGTCGAGCAATCGACCGGCGACTTCTCCGTCATGGGCGGATACTCGACGGCGCAAGGCTGGATGGTCGAAGCGACGGTCTCCGAGCGCAACCTGCTGGGAACCGGGCGATTTGCCAAACTAACAGGGACGTACGGCGAGTACATTCGTTCGGTCGGCGTCAGTTTCATCGAGCCGTACTTTCTCGATCAGCGGATCGGCGCCGGCATCGACCTCTTTGCCAAGGAAACGCTGGCGAACAGCTATTTCTCCTATGGTACGGAATCGATCGGCGGCACGCTGAAGTTCGGCATACCGCTGCGCGAAGACTTTTCGCTGCAACTGCGATACTCGCTGTACACGCAGTCGATCCAGCTGCCGTCTTATCTTGACGACTGCAACAACCTGAATCCGGATTTCGCGACCACGTACCCCACACCGACCGCCACCAACGCCGCGGGAGGCAATGTCGGAAACGCTTATCCCGGCACGGGCGGCCCAAACAACTACACCTACAATACGGTAAACGGCCTGCAGACGAGCTGTCTTGCGTACGGCCAAGCCTCGCTGCCAATCCGCGTGGAGCTTGCCAACGGCACCACATTGACGTCCGCGGTGGGATACGGCCTTGTTTACAGCACGCTCGACAACAACAAAAATCCCACCAGCGGCATCAATCTCAATTGGGGCCAGGACTTCGCCGGCGTGGGCGGCGACGTGAGCTACATGCGGTCGATCGTCGACTTCCACAGCTACTACGAGCCCGTGTCCGATCTCGTCAGCGTGTTGCATCTGCAGGCCGGCGATATGATCGGCTTGGGTAGCGACACGGTTCGCATGCTTGACGACTTCAAGATGGGGCCAAACCTGGTCCGCGGATTCCAACCTGCGGGTATCGGTCCCCGTGATATTACGAATTACCCCTACGGCTACGGCACCGGTGACGACATCGGCGGTACGATGTATTGGGGTGCCAGTATCGAACTCCAATACCCGCTCTACTTCCTGCCTAAGGATGCCGGTTTCACCGGCGCAGTGTTCGTCGATTCCGGATCGGTGTGGGGTTACAAGGGTGAGACGTCGAATCCGGCAACCGGAGAGATCAACGGCCTCATCAATGCGAATGGCGGAAGTTTCCTCTGTAACGCGCCGCCACCTCCGGGAGCCAAGGGCGGCGGTTGCGCCATGGTCTACACCGACGACAACAGTGTACGCCTGTCAGCCGGCACCAGCCTGATCTGGAACTCACCGTTCGGTCCGCTGCGTTTCGATTTCGCCTATCCGATACTGAGCAGATGGTACGACCGGACCCAGTTCTTCCAGTTCGGTGGCGGAACCCATTTCTGATGCGGCCGCGGATTTCCTCACGGGCGTACGCATGCCGGCTTTCCCAGGAGAAAGTTGCGAGCTGACGATCGCAGAGATAGCCGCGCTGACCCGGGCGACGTTGCGGTCAGGTCCGCCGCCGCACCGGCGCATTCGCAACGTCGCGCCGCTCGATACCGCGGGCGCCGCCGACATTTCCTTCCTCGACGACGCTAAACACGCCGGCGAGTTGGTAACGACGCGAGCGGGCGCCTGTCTCATGGCGCCGCACTTTGCCGCCTCGGCGCCGTCTGGGCTCGTGGTGCTGCTGACGGATGAACCCTACCGCGCCTTCGTGGCGGTCGCACGCGCGCTCTTTCCGTCGGCGCTGCATCCTTCCTCGCTGTTCGATGCCGGCGGGCGTGCGGCGGGTGCACAGGTGCACTCCTCGGCCCGGCTCGAGGCCGGCGTCACCGTCGATCCGCTCGCCGTGATTGGGCCCCGCGCCGAGATCGGCGCCGGAACCGTGATCGCGGCCGGAGCGGGGGTTGGTCCGGATGTCTGCATCGGACGCCAATGTGCGGTCGGCGCTGGCGCTACGATCCTGCACGCGCTCATCGGCGACCGGGTGATCGTCCATCCGGGGGCGCGCATCGGGCAGGCTGGATTCGGCTATCTGTCGGGCCCAAAGGGGCACGAAAAGGTTCCGCAAACCGGGCGCGTCATCATACAGGACGACGCGGAAATCGGCGCGAATAGCGCCATCGACCGTGGTTCGATTCGGGATACGGTCATCGGTGAGGGGACCAAGATCGACAATCTCGTGCAAATCGCGCACAACGTCAGCGTTGGGCGGCATTGTCTGATCGCGGCGCAAACCGGCATTGCGGATAACGTGATTGTTGGAGACTTCGTCACGATTGGTAGACAGGCCATCGTTACGGGTGATGTTGCAATCGGCGAGGGGGCTGTGGTTGCCGAGCGGAGCCGAGTGATTTCAGATGTTCCGGGCCGCGCGCGTTCCCCCGGCATGTCGGAAGGGGGCAAGACATGAGTGTCAAAAGCCTCGAGGCGATCGAGATCCGCGATATCCTGCGGCTGCTGCCGCATCGCTATCCTTTTGTCATGGTCGATCGCATTGTAGATATTAATGGCGACGAAAGCGCCGTCGGCATCAAGAATGTCACGATCAACGAGCCCCAATTCATGGGCCATTTCCCGGAATATCCGGTGATTCCCGGCGTCCTGGTCATTGAGGGAATGGCGCAAACGGCGGCCGTGCTGGTCTTGCGGCTTATTCAATTGCGCGAGACCCGCTCGATGTTTCTCCTGACCATCGATAAGGCGAAGTTCCGCAAGCCTGCGGTGCCGGGCGACCGGCTCGAATATCACGTCCGCAAGACCGCGAACCGCCGCAGCATGTGGTGGTATCACGCCGAAGCCAAAATCGACGGCGTCCTGGTCGCTGAAGCTGACGTTGGCGCCATGATCGCCGAGGCCAGATCGTGATCGATCCGACCGCGCGCGTTGCCGATGGCGCGCGCATAGGTGAGGACGTAGAGATCGGGCCGTATTGTATTGTTGGATCGGACGTCGAGGTCGGAAACGGCGCACGGCTGATCGCCCATGTCCACGTGGCCGGCGTGACCACCATCGGCGAGAGCACTGTCGTGTATCCCTTTGCGTCGCTGGGAACGCCGCCGCAATCAGTGCACTACCGGGGCGGAGCAACGCGATTGGTAATTGGACCGCACTGCGAGCTGCGCGAAGGCGTCACCATGAATTCCGGCACCGAGGACGGCGGCGGGTTGACCACCATTGGCGAGCGTTGTTTTTTCATGGCCGGCTCCCACGTCGGTCACGACTGTCAGGTAGGCAATTCGGTGACCTTCGCCAACAATGCCGTTATCGGCGGACACGTCTCGGTCGGAGATTATACGTTCCTCGGGGGAAACGCGGCGGTTCATCAATATGCGCGCGTGGGCGAGGGCGCCATGGTGGCGGGACTTTCAGGGATCTCGCGAAACCTTATCCCGTTCGGCTATGCACGCGGTCAGATCGCCGATCTTGCCGGCCTCAACGTTGTTGGCCTGCGGCGGCGCGGTGCGACGCGGGCTGACTTGCACCGCTTGCGCCGCATATATCGTATACTGTTCCTGGAGCAGGGTTTATTTGCCGATCGGTTCAATGAGGTCGCCCGCGATTTCGCGGATGATCCGTTGGTCGGAAAGATCGTTGCGTTCATTCGCGCCGCCGGAAAGCTACCGCTGATGCGGCCGCGTGGACGGCACGAAGGCGGCGAGCCCAATGACGATGCAGCCTGAAAGTGCGACCATTGCTGGCGTGCATGCCGATGAAAGGCCCGCAGCGGCCGATTCAATCGCGCTGATCTGCGGCGGGGGAAGCTTTCCAGGCGCGGTCGCCGACGCCATTGTACGGCGCGGCCGCCGGCCGGTCCTGTTTGCGATCAAGGGTTGGGCCGAGCCAAAGGTCGTCGAGCAACATCCGCATCACTGGATCGCACTCGGTCAGTTCGGCCGGTTTCTTCGCCTGGCGCGGGCCGAGCAGTGCCGCGATGTTCTGTTCATCGGAACATTGCTGCGGCCGCCGCTCAGCCAAATCCGGCTTGATTGGCAGACCATCCGCTTGATGCCGCGCATCGCTCAGTCGTTTCGCGGCGGCGACGACCGGCTGCTCTCCGGGATAGCGCGGTTCATGGAGGAGGAGGGTCTGAGAATCGTCGGCCTTAAATCGGTCGCGCCCGATGTCATTGTTCCCATAGGTCTGCTCGGCCGCTGTTATCCTTCGCCAGCCGACCGCGCCGACATTGCGCGTGCGCTTGATCTGCTCGCGACACTGGGACCGTTCGATGTGGGACAGGCCGCGGTGATCGCAGACAATCACGTGCTCGCCGTCGAGGCAGCCGAGGGTACCGACAACATGCTGCGGCGCGTGGCTGAGTTGCGGGCACAAGGCCGCGTGACCACGCCCCAAGGCGTAGGCGTGCTGGTCAAGGCGCCCAAGCCTTCGCAGGATCACCGGTTCGATCTGCCGGCGATCGGTCCGCAAACCGTCGCTAACGCGGTGGCCGCGGGGCTCTCCGGGGTTGCGGTCGCAGCCGGCAATACCATCATCACCGACGCTGCCGAGGTCATCGCCGCTGCCGACCGCGCCAAGATTTTTGTTGTCGGGGTGTCTCAGGACCCGGCGCCATGAAACATGCGCCTCGCCCGCTGTCGCTTTACCTCGTCGCCGGGGAAGAATCCGGCGACGCGCTCGGCGGCGCCTTGGCGCGAGCCCTGCTCGCGCAGGAACGGGGCATGGTGCGTCTCGCAGGGGTCGGCGGGCAAGCGATGGCTGCGGCCGGGATCGCCAGTCCTTTTCCCATCGATGACCTTTCGATCATCGGGTTCACCACTATTCCGCGCCGATTGCCGACGATCTTGCGCCGCATCCGTGAGACCGCGGACGCGGTTGTGGCCGCGCGCCCCGATGCTCTTATCATCATCGACAGTCCGGACTTCACCCATCGCGTGGCGCGGCAGGTGCGGCGCCGCGAGCCTTCAATTCCGATTGTCGATTACGTTTCGCCCACGGTTTGGGCTTGGCGGCCGTGGCGGGCGCGCGCCATGCGGCGCTATGTCGATTGCGTTCTGGCCATCCTCCCGTTTGAGCCGGCGGCGCATGTGCGTCTCGGCGGCCCGCCGTGCTTCTATGTCGGGCACCCGCTGATCGAGCGGCTTGCCGACCTCCGCCCCAATGCCGAGGAAACGCAGCGCCAGCAGGCCGATCCGTCGCTGATCCTGGTACTGCCCGGCAGCCGTTCGAGCGAGTTACAGCGGCTGCTGCCGATCTTCGGGGCCGCCATGGCTCGGGTCGGTGCGCGCATCGGAGCCATGGAACTGGTGCTGCCGACGATGCCGCATCTGCTGCTGAAAGTCCGCGAAGAGACCGCTCGCTGGCCCGTGCAGCCGCGGATCGTCACCGAGCCGAAGGAGAAGTGGGCGGCCTTTCGCAACGCGCGCGCGGCGCTTGCGGCGTCAGGGACAGTCACGCTCGAACTGGCGCTGTCGGGGATTCCGACCGTTGCGGCTTATCGGGTACCGCTGATTGAGGAGATCGTGGTGCGGGCGATG
The DNA here is from genome assembly GCA_049584975.1 of Xanthobacteraceae bacterium. Taxonomy (GTDB): domain Bacteria; phylum Pseudomonadota; class Alphaproteobacteria; order Rhizobiales; family Xanthobacteraceae; genus BOG-931. The sequence continues at coordinate 9,848 of JBAUYV010000165.1, forward strand.
CGAATGCGCGAGATTTCCACCATCGTGCTGACCAATCTGGTCATCGGCGAAAAAATCGTTCCCGAATTTCTGCAGCGCGACTGTACGCCCGAGAAGCTCGCCAATGCTCTCTTCCCGCTCATTTCCGCGACCGCCGAAAGGCAGCGCCAGATCGAGGCCTTCCACCGCATCGATACGATTATGGGGATTGGATCGCAGACACCAAGTGCCCAGGCGGCCGCCATCGTCGCTGACGTTGCCCGGCGCGGCCGCCGCGATCTGGCGGCCATCAAGGCAGCGTCACCCACTCGTTAACGAGTGAGCCGCGACGGCAAACAGTGAATGAGTAAACTCTCGTTCGCCGCGCGATATTTCGCGCTACTTCCGCCTCGAAATCGGCTGATAGTCGCGCCGCGGCGAACCCGTATAGAGTTGGCGCGGACGGCCGAGTTTTTGGTGCGGATCTTCGATCATTTCCTTCCACTGCGCGATCCAGCCGACGGTGCGTGCGAGCGCGAACAGCACCGTGAACATGGCGGTGGGGAAGCCCATGGCGCGCAGCGTGATGCCGGAATAGAAGTCGACGTTCGGATAAAGCTTCTTCTCAATGAAATAGTCGTCGTGCAGCGCGATTTTCTCGAGCTCCATGGCGACGTCGAGCAACGGGTCCTTGCGGCCGAGCTCGTTTAAGACTTCGTAGCACGTCTTCTGCATGAGCTTGGCGCGCGGATCGTAGTTCTTGTAGACGCGGTGGCCGAAGCCCATCAGACGGAAAGAATCGCTCGGATCCTTCGATCGCTTGATGAATTCGGGAATGCGATCGACGGTGCCGATCTCACCGAGCATCTTCAACGCGGCTTCGTTGGCGCCGCCATGGGCCGGCCCCCACAGGCAAGCGATGCCGGCCGCGATGCAAGCGAACGGGTTGGCCCCTGTTGAGCCCGCCAACCGCACGGTGGACGTCGAAGCGTTCTGCTCGTGATCGGCGTGCAGGGTGAAGATGCGGTCCATGGCGCGTGCAATCACCGGATTGGCCTTGTAGGGCTCGCACGGCACCGCAAAACACATGCGCAGGAAATTGGAGGCGAAATCGAGCGAGTTATCGGGATACATGAAGGGCTGGCCGATCGTATACTTGTACGCCATCGCGGCCAGCGTCGGCATTTTGGCAATCATGCGGATCGAGGCGACCATCCGCTGGGTGGGGTCGGTGATGTCGGTGGAATCGTGATAGAAGGCTGACAGCGCGCCGACCGAGCCGACCATCACCGCCATCGGATGAGCGTCGCGGCGGAAGCCCTGGAAGAAGCGGCTCATCTGCTCGTGAACCATCGTGTGATGGATCACGCTATCGACAAAGTCGGCCTTCTGCGTCGCGGTCGGCAACTCGCCGTAAAGCAGGAGATAGCAGGTTTCGAGGAAGTCGCCGTGCTCCGCCAGATCATCAATCGGATAGCCGCGATAAAGCAGGACGCCTTCGTCGCCGTCGATGTAGGTGATCTTGGATTCGCACGAGCCGGTCGATGTGAAGCCCGGATCGTAGGTGAAGATGCCTGTTTCGGCGTACAGCTTGCTGACGTCCATCACCTCGGGGCCGATCGTTCCGTCGTAGATCGGGAATGAATAGCTTTTGTCGCCGAGCGTCAGCTTGCCGGTTTTGATGTTGGCGCCGGTCTTAGCGTCCATGATTTAAATCCTCGATACTGGCAGCCGCAGCTAAAGGCGGCGCGGCACGGTTGCCCATGGTGAAGGGGCGGCATGTTTTGCCCGGCACTACTGGGGTAGCCCAAGCTGGTGTGCACTGCAAGATATAGGCAGAGCCCACGCTAATCGGGAGAAGCCCGCGGCAAACGTCGCGGCGCCACGTTCCCCTAATCTCAACTGGTGTGCGGCTGCACCTCCTCGAAACGGACTTGGTCGGCAATGCGGGCCAGGCTTTCTGCCTTCCCGAGCACGGCCAGCACTTCAAAGATGCCGGGCGACGTGGTCCGTCCGGTGAGCGAGGCTCGAAGCGGTTGGGCTACGGCGCCGAGCTTGGCACCCTTGCGCTCGGCAAGCGTTCGCACGGCCTGCTCGGTCGTTTCGGCGCTCCACGGCTCAACCACGGCAAGTTCGGCCGCAACGTCATGCAACAGGGCCTTTGCCTCTGGGGTTAAGAGCGTTTTCGCCTTATCGTCCAGCGGAATCGGCCGATCGGCCAGAAGAAAGTGCGCACCATCAATAAGATCAAGCAATGTCTTGGCACGTTCCTTCAGGCTCGGCATGGCGGCCAGCCATTGCGCGCGTAAACGGGGTGTCAGCTTTGCGGCAAGCGCCGACCCGTCGGCGATATGGGGCAGCAGGCGATCGATTGCCTCGAGCAATTCGGCATCCCCGCTTTGGCGGATGTAGTGACCATTGAGGCTTTCCAGCTTGGCGAAGTCGAACCGCGCCGGAGCACGGCCGATCTGCGGCAGATCGAACGCCGCGATCATCTCTTCGGTCGTGAAGATTTCCTGGTCACCGTGGCTCCAGCCGAGCCGCACCAGATAGTTGCGCAACGCGGCGGGCAGATAACCCATGGCCCGGTATGCATCGACGCCGAGCGCGCCGTGGCGCTTGGAGAGCTTCGAGCCATCGGGGCCATGGATCAGCGGGAGATGCGCCATCACCGGCACCGTCCAGCCGAGCGCGTCGTAGATCTGCTTTTGTCGGGCACCGTTGGTCAGATGATCGTCGCCGCGGATGATATGGGTGATGCCCATATCGTGGTCGTCGACGACCACGGCGAGCATGTAGGTCGGCGTGCCGTCGGAGCGCAGCAGCACGAGATCGTCAAGATTCTCGTTCTGCCAGACCACGTGGCCTTGAACCTGATCCTCGACAACCGTCTCGCCGGTAAGCGGCGCCTTGAGCCGAATCGCCGGCTTGACGCCGGGCGGCGCTTCGCTCGGATCGCGATCACGCCAGCGTCCGTCGTACAGTTTGGATCGCCCTTCGCGGCGCGCGGCTTCGCGCATTTGCGTAAGCTCGTCGGGGCTCGCGTAGCAGCGATAGGCACGGCCTTTGGCGAGCAGTTCCTCGACAACCTCCCGGTGGCGCGCCGCTCGGGCGAATTGAAAAACCGCTTCGCCGTCCCAATTAATGCCGAGCCAGGTGAGCCCATCAAGGATGGCGTCAATGGCGGCGTCCGTGGAGCGCTCGCGGTCGGTGTCTTCGATGCGCAGCAGCATCTTGCCGCCGCGGCCGCGCGCGTACAGCCAGTTGAACAGCGCCGTGCGGCCGCCGCCGATATGCAAAAAGCCGGTAGGCGAGGGGGCAAAACGGGTGACGACGGTCATTACGGGTGAGATCCTCGCGCGGGCGTCGTGTAGCACAGAAGAGTATAAAGAAAGCAATACAAGTCCCGGTTCCGGTTGGGCTTGACCCGGCAGCCCAACTTGTCCAATCCGGGGCGCGAATTGGCCACATGAATCGAAAATAATTGCCTGATGACTATCGGCAAACTCCCGGCCGGGAAGCAGGGCAGGATTTTATCCGCAACTCCGTGCGCACTCACATGTTGTCGATGGGTTGTCCAGCGCAGACGGCAAAGACAGGTTAAGGATTATGGATAGACCTGAAATCGATCTGAAGACGAGCTTGATTAGCGACGCAGTCACAGATTTTGCCGTCGGCTTCGTTGATCTTCAAGTCCATAACCGCAAGGAGCGGGCGTTTTCTGCCGGATCGGGAACCTTCGTCTCTATTGGATCGGTCCACGGAATCCTAACGGCAGCCCATGTGCTCGGGGCTCTACCGGAAGGTGGCCCTGTCGGCATTGCCCTCAATTACAGAGACCCATCGCAATTCAGGCGCCTCTTTATTGAGATGCAGCATACAGACCGCATTCTCCTCGGAGACAAAGCTTCAGAAGACCGAGGACCTGATTTAGCGTTTTTGCGCCTTTGCGAAGCCGACGTCGCCAAGATTAAGGCGCTCGCTGCCTTTTATAATCTATTGCGGCGGGAGTATCTGGCACTGGCAAATGTGCGGTCTGCCAAAAATTACGTCGACGCGATTACAGGCATTGTTGCCGAGGAGACCAAAGAGCTTCCTTCGACTAAACCGAATGTTGGGGCAACGAATTTTTTTTCGATTTTTGTAGACGGACTAAGTAGTCCAGTCGACGATAATGAAGATCTTAGGTTGTTTGAATTTGAAGCGGCACCCCGACCCAATTTTAATTTGCCGTCTGACTACCGCGGCGTCAGCGGCGGAGCCGTTTGGCGATTTGACATCGATTTGGAAAGCAAACCGCCAAGGGTTGCTCAAAAGATACTGTTTGGTGTGGCCTTCCATCAGTCAGATTTGAAAGATGGGCGGAGAATTATCACTTGCCACGGCCCTCGTGATGTTTACGCCCGCTTGCTCGAAAAGATTCGAGAGCGGTGGCCGGAGGAGAGTGGGCCTGGATTAGATTTTATTCGAAAGATCGTTCAAGAGGATTTGCTCTCGGGCAAACAGAAGACCATCGTCACCCGCTTCCCGCCGGAGCCGAACGGCTACCTGCATATCGGCCACGCCAAGTCGATTTGCCTGAATTTCGGGGTGGCCGAGGAGTTCGGGGGTCACTGCAATCTGCGTTACGACGACACCAATCCGACCAAGGAATCCCAGGAATATATCGACGCCATCGAGCGCGACGTACGCTGGCTCGGATACGATTGGGGAAAGAATCTTTTCCACGCCTCCGACTGTTTCGAACAGCTCTACGCCTGGGCCGAACATCTGATCCGCGCCGGCAAGGCCTACGTGGACGATCAGACCCAGGAGGAGATGCGGCTCACGCGCGGCACCTTGACCGAGGCCGGCATCGACAGCCCTTATCGCGAGCGCGGCGTCGAGGAAAATCTCGATCTCTTTCGCCGCATGCGGGCCGGTGAATTTTCCAACGGTGCGCGCGTGCTGCGCGCCAAGATCGACATGGGGTCGGGCAACATCAACCTGCGCGACCCGGTGCTCTACCGCATCCTGCACGCGGAGCATCCACGCACCGGCAAAACCTGGTCCATTTATCCGAGCTATGACTTCGCCCATGGCCAATCGGATGCCATCGAGGGCATCACGCATTCCATTTGCACTCTCGAGTTCGAGGATCATCGGCCGCTCTACGACTGGTTCATCGAAAACCTCCCGGTCCCGTCGCGGCCGCATCAGTACGAGTTCGCCCGTCTCAATCTCACCTACACGGTGCTGTCGAAGCGCGTGCTGACCGAACTCGTGCGCGGTGCTCACGTCGGCTGTTGGGACGATCCGCGCATGCCGACGCTTGCGGGTTTGCGTCGGCGCGGCGTGCCGCCGGCGGCGATCCGCGATTTTGTCAAGCGCATCGGCGTCGCCAAGGCCAACAGCGTCGTCGATATGGCGATGTTCGAATTCTCCATCCGCGAGCATCTCAACAAGAGCGCCGAGCGGCGCATGGCCGTGCTGCGCCCGCTCAAAGTCGTGATCGAAAATTATCCGGACGGGCAGGGCGAGGAGATCGAGGCCGTCAACCATCCGGAAAATCCCGGCGCCGGTACTCGGCGGCTTCCCTTTGGCCGCGAGCTCTTCATCGAGCGCGACGATTTCATGGAAAACCCGCCGAAGAAGTTTTTCCGCCTGTCGCCCGGCGCCGAGGTGCGCCTGCGTTACGCTTATTTCATCACTTGTCGCGAAGTGAAAAAGAATCCCGCCGGCGATGTGGTCGAACTGCGCTGCACCTACGATCCCGCCACCAATGGCGGTAACGCACCCGACGGCCGCAAGGTGAAGGCGACGCTGCATTGGGTTTCGGCGCAGCATTCGTTGCCCGCTGAGGTGCGCCTCTACAATCCGCTGTTCACGCGCCCCGATCCGAGCCCCGGCGGTTTCGCCGCCGACCTCAATCCGAATTCCCTTGAAGTCATTATGGACGCGCGCGTCGAGCCGACGCTGGCAGGGCGAAACGCCGGCGACGCTGTCCAGTTCGAGCGCCAAGGCTATTTCTGTCCCGATTCGGACTCGAGGCCCGAGCGCCTGGTATTCAATCGCACGGTCGGATTGCGAGACACCTGGGCGAAAATCTCAGGCGCCGGAAGCTAGAATCAGTTCGCCGCTGCGATCCGCTCGTCCGCGCGGAAGCGGGGACCCAGTGCGCTTGTCCTAACATCAACGAGTCCCACCTGGATTCCCGCTGATGCGGGAATGAACGGAGGGCGGAGCCGCGGCCGCCTCAAGACGATCAGCCCCGGCAGAGGCCGCCGTTGGTTGCATTTGTGCACAGGCTCGCTCGCCATGGCGAACTCAGCCCATGTAGCATGGCGCTGATCATCGGCGCGCAGGGGGCGCGCAGTGGCGCAAGAGGGCGATCCGCAAAGTCGCGCGTCAAGCCGCACGTCAAGCCGCACGTGGACGAGCCGCGCGTTGACTTGGCCGGTCGCCGGCGCCCGTCAGGCCTGGGGCGTCGCGCGACCGCACGCCGAATTTCTTGTTTCGACAAAAATCCGCAACTGGGCCGCCGAAGAGGTGGTTGGCGGCCGGCTCTTCCCATGGTTCGCGGTCGCCTACGGCTTCGGCATTGTTCTCTACTTCACGGCGGAGCGCGAGCCGTCGCGCTGGGCGGCGATGGCTTTCGCGATTGGTTGCATCGCCGCGGCCGTGGCGCTGCGCCGGCACCACGTTGGGTTCGTGGTGGCGCTCGGCGTCGCCGCCATAGCGGCGGGCTTTGCGGCCGCGACAATGAACACCGCATTGATGGCGCATCCCGTATTGCGCTTTCTGGCGTCGGGCGTGACCATCTCCGGCTTCGTCGAGCTGCGCGAAGAAAGCCAGCACACCGACCGCTTCGTGCTGCGCGTCGAACACATGGAAGGCGGCCGCATGGAGGAAAAGCCGCAGCGCGTGCGACTCTCGGTGAAGCGCGGCACGGCGCCGCCGGCAGGCGCTTTCGTTCAAGTCAAGGCGATGCTCGATCCGCCGCTGCAGCCGCTCGCGCCCGGCAGCTACGATTTCGCCCGCGATCTTTTCTTTCAGGGCATCGGTGCGTCCGGCTTCGTACGCGGCCGCATCAGCATTCTCGCTCCTCCCGCCTCGCAAGGTCCGCTGCAGCGCGTGGATTCATCCGTACAGGGCCTGCGCGACGCCATCGATGCGCGCATCCGCGCTGTCCTTCCGGGCGACCCCGGTGCGATCGCCGCCATGCTGATCAACGGCCGGCGCGACTCGATCGATCCGCACCTCTACGACACCATGTTTGTTTCCGGCATCGGTCACGTGCTGTCGATCTCCGGCTATCACATGGCGGTTGTCGCCGGCGTCATCTTTTTCCTCTTCCGCGCCGGCTTGGCGCTGATCCCCGGACTCGGCGATCGCGTCCCGATCAAAAAGTGGGCCGCGTTTGCGGCGCTGCTCGTCACCGCGTTCTATCTGGTGCTCTCGGGCAATCAGGTGGCGACCCAGCGCTCGTTCATCATGATCGCGGTCGTACTGATCGGCGTCATGCTCGACCGGCCGACCTTGACCATGCGCACGGTGACGATCGCGGCGTTGTTGGTCCTGTTCTTCGCACCCCAGGCGGTTGTCCACCCCAGCTTCCAGATGTCGTTTGCGGCGACGCTGGCGCTGATCGCCGGCTATGAGCGCGGCGCGGTCAAGCTTCGCGCAAGCGGCGATTCCTCGCTCGGCGCGCGCGCGGCTTTGTGGGGCGTCAACGAAATCGTCGGCCTGACGCTTGCCTCATTGCTCGCAGGTTTCGCCACCACGCCTTACGCCGCCTACCACTTTCATCGTCTGTCGCCCTATGGCGTGTTGGCCAATCTTCTCGCCATGCCCGTTGTGTCGGCCTGGGTGATGCCCATGGGGATATTGGGCGTCGTCACTATGCCATTCGGCTTCGATGCGGAATGCGGGCGGCAAATGGGTTACGGCATCGAATGGATGGACGCCGTGGCGCTTTGGGTCGCGAGCCTGCCGGGAGCTTACGGCCGCGTCACGGCATTCGGCACCGGGCCGCTTCTTCTGGCGACCGCCGGCCTCCTCGTCATGGGATTGCTGCGGACGCCGCTGCGCTGGACCGGAGCATTGCTCGTGCTC
>JBAUYV010000166.1:0-38128 GCA_049584975.1 Xanthobacteraceae bacterium
TCAGCCGCCGGCGAAACGGCGCGACCACCAGCCGCTGCGGCGCGGCTGCTTGGAGCTCACGGTTTCGTCGACTTCGGTGATGACCGGCTCCGGGGCGGGCGCTGCGGGAGGCGGAGCAGCCGGCGGCGGCGTGTCGGCACTGCTGCCGCCAATCGGCGCCGGTTCGCGCACGGTCGAGCGCCGCCGCGGCTCCGACTCCGCCGAAGGTGGCGGGGGCGGCGGTGCTGCGGCTTCGACCGGCCCGGCTGCCGGCGGGATAAAGTCCGCCGGCGGCGCTGCATCGAGATCAGCGACGGCGTGCGAGAGTTCGGCCTCCGGGTGTGCCGGCTCGTCGAGTTCGTCGGCCGCGAACGCGGGCTCTGGCATTTGCGGACCGTGCCTGTTGGAGTCCTGGGCAGACTCACCGTTGCGCTCACGATCGTGCCGGTTGCGTTGGCCGCCGCGACGCCCGCGACGCCGCCGGCGCCGTTGCTCACCATGAGGTTCGCCGCGAGGCTCGCCTCTTGCCTCACGCTCCTGGGGCTGCGATTCGCCGTGCGGCTCGTCGGATGCAGACTCCTCGCCGGCCGGCGCTTCGCCTTCACCGAAGCTTTCACCTTCAGAAGCTTCGGCGATTGCTTCGTGCCCGTGGGGCTGATCGTGCGGTGCTGCGGCCCTGGCATCGCCGTTCTCCCGTCCACGACCGCGCCGCCGCCGCTTTCGTCGCCGGCCGCCATCTTCGCGCGGCTCGGACTCTGCCGCGGCCGTTTCCGTTTCCGTCTCTTCGGCGTCTTCGGCCTCGGCCTCCGGCGCCGCGGTGTCCTCGAGATCGTCCTCTTCTTCCAGCGGTGCCGTGACGGGCGGCGCCTGTTCGGCGATGGCGCGCGCCGCCTCGGCTGTGTGCACCTGCTCGCCGCGTTCGATCACGAAGGCCTGTGGTGCTACCACCGACTCGTCGGCCGCGATCGTGATTGTGATGGCGTACCGCTCTTCCAGGCTGCGCAGGTGCGCGCGCTTCTGATTGAGCACGTAGAGTGCAACGTCGGGCCGGGTGCGGGCGATGAGATTATGTGTGCCACCGCGCATCAGTTGCTCTTCGAGAGCGCGCAGCACCTGCAACGCCAGCGACGACACCGAGCGGACATGGCCGCTGCCGCCGCAATAGGGGCATTTCTCCGTCGAGCTTTCCAACACGCTGGTGCGGATGCGCTGCCGCGACATTTCCAGCAGGCCGAAGTGGGATATGCGGCCGACCTGGATGCGGGCGCGGTCCTGTTTGAGGCATTCCTTCATCCGCCGCTCCACCGAGCGGTTGTTGCGCATCTCGTCCATGTCGATGAAGTCGATGACGATCAGACCGGCGAGATCGCGCAAGCGCAGCTGGCGGGCGATTTCGTCCGACGCTTCAAGATTGGTCTTGAGCGCGGTGTCCTCGATGTGATGCTCGCGCGTGGCGCGGCCGGAGTTCACGTCGATCGCCACCAAGGCCTCGGCCTGATTGATCACGATGTAGCCGCCCGAACGCAATTGCACGACCGGCGAGAACATGGCGTCGAGCTGATTCTCGACACCGTAGCGAGACAGCAGCGGCTGCGTCTCCGCGTAGAGTTTCACGTTCTTCGCATGGCTCGGCATGAGCATGCGCATGAAATCCTTGGCCTCGTGAAAGGCCTCGCTGCCGGCGACGATGACTTCGTCGATTTCCTTGGAATAAAGGTCGCGGATCGAGCGTTTGACCAGCGAGCCTTCCTCGTACACGAGCTTGGGCGCGGTCGATTTCAGCGTGAGGTCCCGGACGGTTTCCCACAGCCGCAACAGGTATTCGAAATCGCGCTTGATCTCGGTCTTGGTGCGGCTGGCTCCGGCGGTGCGCAGGATGACGCCCATGCCCTCGGGGACTTCCAGCTCCTGGGCGATTTCCTTCAGCCGCGAGCGGTCTTCCCCGCTGGTGATCTTGCGGCTGATGCCACCGCCGCGGGCCGTATTGGGCATCAGCACCGAATAGCGGCCGGCGAGGGACAGATAAGTGGTCAGCGCCGCGCCTTTGGTGCCGCGTTCCTCCTTGACCACCTGCACCAGCATGACCTGCCGGCGCTTGATTACTTCCTGGATTTTGTACTGGCGGCGATAACGCGGCGCGCGATCGGGCACTTCCTCAAGAGCGTCGGCGCCGCCGACGGACTCGACGACCTCTTCACCGTTGTCGCCGTTCTCCGCGTCGCCATGCTCCCCATCGCCGTGCTCGGCGCCGTCGCCGTCCTCGGTACTCTCCCGGGCGACACTGGGGTGATCGGCTGGCTCGCCCGCCAGGTCCGACACCACGGTCTCGGACACCGCGACCGTGGACTCAAACGAAGCGCTCTCGGGCTCAGGTTCATCCGACGCCGCTTCGGCCGCAGACTCAGGCGACTCGGCTTCGCTCGGCGTAAGCTCGGTGGTCAACGGCCGCTCAGTGTGTTCCGCAGTCTCCGGTTCGGAAGTAGCCGAAGTCTCCTCGGTCACGCCAGTTGAGAAATCGGACTGTGCGGAGAAGTCCGCCGCATGCTCGTCGGATGACTCGGCGGCCTCAGCAGCCTCTGCCGCCTGTTCGGCGGAGCCTGGATCGGCTTCCGCCCCTTCGGCGAGGTCGCTGCGCACGACCTTGTCGCGGCGCGCCGCTGATCGGCGGTTATCGCCGCGATGCCGTCGTGAGCGCCGGTCGATCTCGTCGTCGGCGTCGCGTTGCGCGCGCTGTTCTTCGTCGATCAGAGCCTGCCGATCGGCGACCGGAATTTGATAGTAGTCCGGATGAATTTCGCTGAAGGCGAGAAAGCCGTGGCGGTTGCCGCCGTAGTCGACAAACGCAGCCTGGAGTGACGGCTCGACGCGCGTCACCTTTGCTAGATAGATGTTGCCTCTGAGCTGCTTGCGGGAGGCGGATTCAAAGTCGAATTCTTCGACGCGATTGCCGCGCAGGACGACTACCCGGGTCTCCTCCGGGTGCGTCGCGTCGATGAGCATTTTGTTGGCCATTTGTAAATCTCATACGGGCCAGCGTGCCGCCGCTTCCGTGCCGCATCGGCGATGGTCGACGGTGACGGGCCCAATTGTCGGTGAATGGAACGGATCGGAAATCCCAAGTCCGCCCGGCAGGATCGATCGGTGAGTGGGCGAACGCCGGATGAGCGTTGCCGCACCAACTCGAAGCGAGCCTCGACTTGCGTCTTGAACATGAACTCCAAACCGTATTGTGGGGCGGCAGCGCTCGGCGCCGCCGCGGGTTCTTCAATTCCTGACGTATCCGCAATGGCGTGCCACCAGCACCTCTCGGCTGTTGACGCGCGCTACGCGAGGTTCCGGTTGTCCTCTCCCTCGAGGGCATCGGCACTGCTTGCGTCCCGCATTCCTCAGCGCACTCGCACATGAGGAGGGTCCGAAAGCCGCATCCGCCTCGCTCCCGTCATCATCCTAAGGGAGACAATCTGCGGCGGACGTGCCGGATGCCCCAACGCGACGCAACCGGAACCTTTGACCGTCAGCCCTTTCTTCATAAGGCCCTAGACCGGGAATTGGCAAGCCGCCTGTGGGATTTGGCTGAACGGAAAGAGTTTCGCCTTGCCACGGTGCCCGTTCTGCGGACATTTAGGTCGGGGTTAACCACGCATCCCTAAGGGATTTAGCGTGAAATGAGGCGGGTACGAGGGGATTCAAGCCGATGGCTGTCAGGACGGCGAGAGGGTTGTTCCTCGCTGTGCTGCTCGCTGGCGCCGTGTTGGCTGCCGGCCGGCCCGCGGCTGCGCCCTCCGACTCATACCCGGTCGCGACCGATGTCCGACTCGGCGGCGATGACAGCCAGACCCGGTTCATTTTGGACCTGAGCCGGAAGATCGACCTTCATGCCTTTACGCTGGCCGACCCTTACCGGGTAGTGGTCGACATCCCCGAGGTGCTCTTCAGGCTGCCCCCGAAAGCCGGCGAGAGCGGGCGCGGCCTCATCAAGGCGTTCCGGTTCGGCCTCATGATAGAGGGTGGCTCGCGCATTGTCCTCGACGTGCCCAAGCCGGTGCGCATCGACAAGGCCTTTGTGATGGACCCGGTGGCGGGCGATCCGGCGCGATTGGTGCTGGTGCTGGCTCCGACCGACCGGGAGAGCTTTTTGCGCAAGATCGCGCTCGACGACAAGGCGAACGCGAAGGCCCCTGCGCAACATGAGCCGCAGGCCGCCAACAGCGACACGCGCCCGGTCCTGGTGCTCGATCCAGGCCATGGCGGCATCGATACCGGCACCCGCGCTCCCAGCGGCGAGATGGAAAAGGACATTGTCCTCGACCTCGCCCAACGCGTGCGCGCCCGAATCGAGAAATCCGGCAAATACCGCGTCGTCATGACGCGCACCGACGACACATTCATCCCGCTTGCCGAGCGCGTCGACATCGCACGCAAAGCCGAAGCCTCGTTATTCGTCTCCATCCATGCCGATTCGCTCCCGCACCGCGAGGGTGATGCCCAGGGGGCGACGGTTTACACGCTCTCGGACAAGGCTTCCGATCCGGAGGCCGCCAAGCTCGCCGAGGAAGAAAACCGGGCCGATGTGATCGCCGGTGTCGACCTCAAGAGCGAACCGAGTGACGTCGCCGGCATCCTCATCGATCTCGCTGAGCGCGAGACCAAGACCTTTTCGATCCAGTTCGCTCACAAACTCGTGGAGGAACTGAAGGGCGTGACGCGACTCCACAAGAATCCGATCAAATCGGCTGGGTTCCGGGTGTTGCGGGCGCCGGACGTGCCTTCGGCGCTGGTGGAACTGGGCTACGTCTCGAACAAGGACGACCTTAAGTCGCTGATGTCCGACACGTGGCGCGAGCAGACCGCAGATTCGATCGCCAAGGCCATCGAGGCCTACCTGTCCACCCACGTGGCTGGCGCGCGCACGGACGCAAACTGAGGATTTTCTGTGCCTAAGTGGCCTAAGTTTGAACAAAAAACCGGGCCAGGAGACCCCATGGACGAGGGGCTCTCTGGCGTGCTGGCGCTGTTTCCGCCAAAATGGGGTGGTGACCTGCGCCGGCAGGTAAATCGGTCCGGCGCGCACGCCGGCCGAGAGTGGGCGGGACGCCTTCAATGAAATTGCTGTTGCGTTTCCTGGGACTTCTGTTCGCGACCGGGACAACCTTGTTCCTCATCGCTGTTGTCGGGGTCGCCGGCCTGGTCTGGCATTTCTCCCAAGGCCTGCCGGACTACTCGCAGCTGCAGGATTATGAGCCCGCGGTGATGACGCGGGTGCACGCCGCCGACGGCTCGTTGCTTGCGGAATACGCCAAGGAGCGCCGGCTCTATCTGCCGATCCAGGCTGTGCCGAGGCTGGTGAAGAACGCCTTCATCGCCGCCGAAGACAAGAATTTTTATGAGCATCCCGGCGTCGACATCTACGGCATCGGGCGCGCCGCCATGCTGTACGTCCAGAACTACGGCAGCAACCGCCATCCGCAGGGCGCTTCGACTATCACCCAGCAGGTCGCCAAGAACTTCCTGCTCGGCAATCAGGTTACCTTCGACCGCAAAATCAAAGAAATGTTGCTGGCGCTCAAGATTGAGCACGCCTACTCGAAGGACAAGATCCTCGAACTGTACCTCAACGAGATTTATCTCGGCTTCGGCGCCTACGGTGTGGCTGCGGCCTCGCTGCTTTACTTCGATAAGTCGGTACACGAGTTGACCGTTGCGCAAGCGGCTTATCTCGCCGCCTTGCCGAAGGGGCCGAATAACTACAATCCGTTCCGCCGCCATGACGAGGCGGTGGCGCGGCGCAATTATGTGATCGACCGCATGGTCGAGGACGGCTTCGTCAGCTCAGCCGACGGCGAGAAGGCGAAGAAAGAGCCGCTTGAGGTCACGCTGCGTCCGCCCGATACGCATGTCTTCGCCGCCGAATATTTCGCCGAGGACGTTCGCCGTTATCTCCTGGACAATTACGGCGAGAACAAACTTTACGAGGGCGGGCTGTCGGTGCGCACCACGCTCGATCCCAAACTGCAAATCCTGGCGCGCAAGACCATGATCAACGGGCTCGTCAATTTTGACGAGAGCCAAGGCTATCGCGGTGCGATCACCAAGATCGATGTCAGCGGCGATTGGGGCGTCAAGCTCGCCGAGGTGAAATCGCTCTCGGATATCCAGCCCTGGCGGATGGCGGTGGTGCTGGAGGTGAACGACCAGTCGGCGCGCATCGGTCTGCAGCCGCCGCGCGATCCCGGCGGTGCCGTGGTCAAAGAGCGCGATGTCGGCATCGTGTCGCTGGAAGGCGTGAAGTGGGCCAAGGCGGCGACCGGACCATCCAAGCCAATTCAGCGCGTAAACCAAGTGCTTTCGCCCGGCGACGTGATCTACGTCGAGCCCGTGGATGACAGGGGGCAGTACAGGCTTCGCCAAGTTCCGGAAATCTCCGGCGCCATGGTGGTAATGGATCCCCATACCGGTCGCGTGCTTTCCATGGTTGGCGGCTTCTCCTTCGACGAAAGCCAGTTCAACCGCGCCACCCAGGCGCTGCGGCAGCCGGGATCGTCGTTCAAGCCGATCGTCTACGCCGCCGCGATCGACAACGGCTACACGCCTTCCACCATTATTCTGGACGCGCCGCTGGAGGTGGACACCGGCACGGCCGGGATCTGGGAGCCGGAAAACTACGGCGGTCAGTTCTATGGTCCTTCGACGCTGCGCTTCGGTCTTGAGGAGTCGCGCAACGTCATGACGGTGCGGCTGGCGCAGGACATCGGCATGCCGCTGATCGCCGAATACGCAAAGAAGTTCGGCGTCTATGACCAGCTGCCGCCTTATCTCTCCTACGCGCTGGGCGCCGGCGAGACGACACTGGTGCGCATGGTCACCGCCTATTCGATGATCGACAACGGCGGGCGGCGCGTGATTCCCACGCTGATCGACCGCATCCAGGATCGTTACGGCCACACCATCTACAAGCACGACAAGCGCGAGTGCGACGGCTGCGACGCCACCGGCTGGCAGGATCAGCCGGAGCCGACGCTGATCGATCACCGTGAGAAGGTGCTCGATCCGATGACCGCCTATCAGATCACGTCGATGATGGAGGGGGTGGTCCAGCGCGGTACCGCCACCGTGCTTCGCGATGTTGGCAAGCCGATCGCGGGCAAGACCGGCACGACCAACGACAGCAAGGACGTGTGGTTCATCGGCTTTTCGCCGGACGTCGTCTGCGGCGTCTATATGGGCTACGACAAGCCGCGGCGGATTTCGCGCAACGCGACGGGCGGCCATCTCGCGGCACCTATCGTGCGAGATTTTTTCAAGGCCGCTCTCGCCGACAAGCCGCCGATCCCATTCCCCATGCCGCCGGGCATCAAGCTCGTGCGCGTCGACGCCAAAACCGGCATGCGGGCAGCGCCGGGCGACACCAAGGTGATCCTCGAAGCCTTCAAGCCGGGCACCGCTCCGCCCGATTCTTATTCGGTCATTGGCGCCGACAATACCGGTACTCCGCTCCCGGGCGCTCAGCAGGGCGTTTCCCCTGACGCCGATCGGGCCGTTCGCAGCGGGACGGGCGGATTGTACTGACGGTGGCGGCCGGAATTGCTTAATCGGACGTCGGAGCGAATTGCTGCGTTTGACGGTTGACCTTAAACCTTGCCGCCACCGCGCTGCAGGGAACGTAGCGCTTCGTCAATCTTTATTGCCACCGTCGCGCTATCGGCGAAGGCAGCTTCGATGAGGCGGTCGGCGGATTCGGTGAGCATCAAATTGTACGGCGATTTGTCGGGTTCGTGCGCGGCGCGGAAGTCGGTCCGGAACAGGATGATTGGCTTCCTGCGATAGGCGTAGCCGCATTCCCAACTGGTTCCCGAATCGGGGTCCGGGCCATCCATATTGGCGACCACGACATCGGCCCAGTCGACGCCCTCCACGTCCTTGAGAAAGATTTTGCGAGCGCTCTTATCGCGCTGCTCGTGTTCCTGCGGGAGAAAGACCTCGTGTCCGGCCCGTCGCAATAAAGCGGCGAGGCGGTCGTTGAATTCCCGTTCCGCCGTCGTAAACAGCGGTCCGGCGAGATAAAGGCGCATGGAGGGTGCCCCGCGAGCTTGGATCCACCCCTAAAATACCGCGTATCATTCGGCGGTTGAACAGCTGAAAGGCCAGGCCTGCCGGTCAAGGGTTGCGTTTGGGCGTCCGCATCGCTAAGTGCAGCGAGAACGCCGCCGCCGGCCTTAATCGACCCGCCCTTTTTAACATGCGCGCTGAGATTCAAACCATCGTCGCCGAGATCAAGCAGTCGGTCGGGCTGCTGAGGAGGCATCTTTGACGTCGACAAGGCGCGCGTGCGGCTTGCCGAGCTGAACCGGCAGGCCGAAGACCCCGATCTGTGGAACGACCCGCAGCGCGCCAGCCGCGTGATGCAGGAGCGCACCGCGCTCGATGAGCAGCTCAGCGCGCTCGCGCGCATCGAGCAGGAGCTCGACGATCAGGTAACGCTGATCGAGCTGGGCGATAGCGAGAACGATCAAAGCGTCGTCGCCGAAGCCGAAGCCACGCTGCGCAAATTGAAAGCTGAGGTGGCGCGGCGCGAACTCGAGGCGCTGCTCTCGGGCGAGGCCGACGCCAACGATTGCTACGTCGAAGTGCATGCCGGCGCCGGCGGCACCGAAAGCCAGGATTGGGCCAGCATGCTGATGCGCATGTACGCGCGCTGGGCCGAGCAGCACGGCTTCAAGGTCGAGTACATCGAAGAATCCGCAGGCGAGGCGGCCGGCATCAAATCGGCCACGATCGAGGTCAAGGGCCACAATGCTTATGGCTGGCTCAAGACCGAGAATGGAGTCCACCGTCTGGTGCGGATTTCGCCATTCGACGCCAACGCGCGGCGGCACACGTCCTTCGCCAGCGTCAACGTCTATCCGGTGGTCGACGACCGCATCAAAATCGACATCAACGAGGCCGATGTGCGTGTGGACACGTTGCGGTCGAGCGGCGCCGGCGGTCAGCACGTCAACAAGACCGAGTCGGCGATCCGCCTCACCCACATCCCGACCAACATCGTGGTGTTTTGTCAGAACGACCGCTCGCAGCATCGCAACCGCGCGCAGGCCTGGCAGATGCTGCGGGCCAAACTCTACGAGCTCGAACTGAAGAAGCGCGAAGAAAAAGCCGCCGCCGAGCAGGCCGCCAAGACCGATATCGGCTGGGGCCATCAGATACGCTCTTACGTCCTGCAGCCCTATCAGATGGTTAAGGATCTACGAACCGGGGTTTCCACTTCAAACACTGGCGCCGTGCTCGACGGCGATATCGATCAATTCGTGGAAGCGGCGCTGGCGCAGAAGGCGTTCGGCGGCGAGGCGAAAGAGATCGAGGACGTCGAATAACCTCCTGCAGGTAGTCGATGCGGTGTTTGAATCGCTGCCGGGCGCGAGCTTTGTGGTCAATGGTGCAACGTCGCGGGCGAACTCGGCACCGGTGTCCGCGGGCGCCGGTGGTCGGTTGCCGCGAAGTTCGACGGAAAATTCGCCAACGGCTCGCGGACTTACGGCGGCAGCGGCACCCTGCGCTATACGTGGTGAAGCGCGACAGCGCGGGAAAAGCTGTCGAACAGCTCCCATTTGGCCTGTTCTCCCTGCTATTTCGCGCTATAGTCGCGAAATAACGCGCTATAGTCGCGGAATAAACAGGGAGGGAATCGATGAATATCAAGCATGCACTCGTTGGAATTGTTGCGGTCGCATTTCTGATCGCGGCCGCGCCGTTCTTGCGCGGCACTGCCTATGCGCAGGATTTGGACAAGGTCCACAAGTCGATGGATCTGTTGAAATCCGAGGCCGCGAAACTCGGTGCGCCGAAGATCAGCGGCACCGACACGGTGACAGGCAAGACCGTGCCGGCGCTCTATTTCGGCAGCACCAAGATCGACAACAACTACGATCTCGTCGACAATGTGGTGAAGCAAATGGGCGGCACCGCCACGATCTTCGTCAAGAGCGGTGACGACTACGTCCGCATCTCAACCAACGTGCCGGGCCCTAGTGGGCGCGCCACCGGGACCATTCTCGATCCCAAGGGCAAGGTGATCGTGTCCATCAACAAGAATGAAGCGTTTTACGGCGAGGTCGATATTCTCGGCAAACCCTACGTCACGGGTTACGAGCCGATCCACGACGGCTCGGGCGCGGTGATCGGCATCTACTATGTCGGCTACATGAAGTAATAATCGCCGGAATAGCGTGGGCCGCTAATTGTTCGTTTCCCGGATGTGGTGCAGCGCCATAAGCGCGTGAACGCGCTTTTGCTGCGGCGCCCCCGGGAAACGGCGCGACATCAATCTTGCACGCTGTTTCGCGTGGCCCGGAGAATCGGCCGTTCGCCGAACAAGGTGCCGCCGGCGGAAAGGAATTTTTCCGGATTGACGGCCTCGCCGTTGATCCGGGTTTCGTAATGCAGATGCGGGCCGGTGGAGCGGCCGGTCGAGCCGAGACGGCCGATGACCTGACCGACGCGCACCGTTTGGCCGACCGAAACGTCGATTTCCGATAGATGGCCGTAGCGGCTGGTCAGGCCCTCGCCGTGATCGATTTCGACCATCTGGCCGTAGCCGCCCTCCCAGCCCGCCTTGACGACTTTGCCGGCCCCCGTGGCGTGGATCGGATCACCGATCGTGCCGCGGAAATCCATGCCGGTATGCATCGAGGCTTCATGCACGAACGGATCGATGCGCACGCCGAAAGGCGACGTCATGTCGAGTTCGCTGGTCAGCGGTTTGCGCAGGGGTACGAAGGTGAGTGTGTTCCAGAGATCTTCGGCGCGCGCGCGTGAGATGCTCGCCTGCGTGAGCGCACGGGCGAAGCTCTCGTTTGCCGGTGGCAACTTGACTGGCACGAACGGGCCGCCGGTTGCCGCCGGTACGGCGTTGAACTTGAGGCCGAGGCCGTCGAGCACGGCGCGGACCTGACGGGTCCTGCCTTCGTAGCGTGCCTGGACCTGCTGCAGGGCGGCAGTTTGGCGGCCCTCCACCCGATCAAGCGAGGCCTCGAGGCGTCCCAGCCTGTCTTGGATGCTGGACTGCTTGCCACTGTCGAGACGCTGCGGCGAGAAGATCACATCGCCGAGCGGCGCCGGCTTCGGGGCCGGCTCAGTGCTGCCGCGGGTCGTCGGCTTGATCGTGCCGGTCACTCCCGGGTCGGCAAGGCCGCTCAGCGCTTCCGCGCGCGACTCGAGCGCCGACTGCCGGCGCATGAGTTCATCGAGCTTCTGCTGAAGTTGCTCCTGGCTGAGCTGTTGCCGGCTGGTGGTGCGGTCAATTTGTGTGCGCAGTTCCGCTATGCGGTCCTCGTAGGCGTATTGCTGCGCCCGTAGGCGCGCCATGAGTCCTTTGAGGACATCGTCGTGGAAAGCGAAATAGCCCGCCGTCGCCACCGACCATCCCGTCATGACGAGGAAGGCGGTGACTGCTAGCCAGAACGCCGCCGGTTTGAGTCGCACGTGCTGGTCGGCATGCGCGATGGTGTAGCCATTGCGCTTGGCTGGGTGGCCGGGCAGGCGCGGATGCGGCCGATGTGCGGATTGGTGTCGCGAATCTTGGCCGGAATCGTGCGTCCCGGCTCCTTGTTCCGGCAAAGATCGTGCTGACGCTGTCCCCTGCGACATCTGATGCTCCCCATACGTTCGGCTGACGCAATACCGCCCGTCCTGCAGGTGTTTTGGGGGAGGCATGGTTAACAATTGGAGAATCGAATCGATGAATCTCCGGGGTCGGTAAATGTTTAGGCAATTTGGCGGCGTTTACAGAGCCTTAGTGGCGGCAAGAACTGCCTCCGCATGGCCCTCGACCGACACTCTCGGCCAGATTTGGGCGATGCGCTGGTCCGGACCGATGAGAAATGTCGTGCGTACGATGCCAAGGAATTTTTTGCCGTACATGGATTTTTCCTGCCACACGCCATACGCGTCCAGCATGCGGTGCTTCTCGTCGGAGGCGAGGGCTATGGAAAGCTTGTGCTTTTTCTTGAACGCGTCCTGCGCGGCCACTGGGTCGCCGGAGACCCCCAGGATGTCGGTGCCGGCCCGGCTGAAGGCGCTCTTGAGTCGCGAAAAATCGATCGCTTCCTTGGTGCAGCCCGAAGTGTCGGCGCGCGGGTAAAAGTAGAGTACGAGTTTGCGCCCGGCGAAGTCAGCGAGCGAAACCGAGCCGGCGCCATCGCGCGGCAGCGTAAAGGCCGGGGCCTTGCTGCCCGGCTTTAGGCCGGCCGGTACGTGTGTCCCGGTATGTTCTACCATGCGCCTTCCTTTCGACGCTTTCGAAGCGGCATTTTATGTTACAGCATAAGCGCGCCGGCGGGGGTGGTCGAGTAATGGGGCCCTGCGCGATTTAAGGGTACCACGGACGAGGGGACGCCCGAGGGGGATGGCGAGTCAGGATCGTCAGATCACGACGCCCCGGAAACGGGAGAACGTCGCTCATCCGCGTCGGCGTGGGAGCCCTGCGGGGGCTCATCGCGGTGGACGCTGGGGCGATGGTCGTTATGCGGCGGCATACCGTCGGCTCCTTGCCAAATATACGCGACTGATGCGGCGTGTCGCCATTGGCGGCGGCGTGCTCGGCGGCGTGTTGATGCTCGCCTTCCTCGGGTTGTGGTGGCGTCTCGCCAGCGGGCCCATCCAGCTCGACGTGTTCACGCCCTGGCTCGTTTCCGCAATCGAAGAGAATTTTGGCAGCCACGAGCACGTCTCGGTGGGTGGAACCCAGATCGAGCGTACCGCCAATGGCGGCGCCGCCGTTCGCATTCGCGACATTGTCGTACGCGACCGCGATGGCGCCGTTGTCGCGCGGGCGCCGAAGGCCGAAGTCCACGTTTCCGCCTTGAGCTTGCTGACCGGCCACATGCGGGTGGCAAGCCTTAACCTGGTCGGCGCCGAACTGAAGGTGCGCATTGAGCGCGATGGCCAGGTTACCGTTTTCGCCGGCGCCGATAAGCATCCGCTTGCCACCGCCACCGTACCGGTGGTCGCCGCAGCTTCCGTGATTGGCGGCCAGCTACCGGAAGGCTTGGCCGAGCGGAGCCTGTCGCCGATTACGCCCGCCGCCGCCGCGCCGCGCACCGTGCAGGCTGCGCCGGCCGCGGCAGCGTTGCCGGCCGGGGCGCCGAAGCAGACCAGCGAGATATTGGCGGCGGTCCTGTCGTGGGTCGACGGCATCGGCGAGACCGGACTTGATGGCCACGACCTGCGTGAGCTCGGCCTCAAAGAGGGTACACTGACGGTCAACGACGAGCGCTCCGGCAAAGACTGGGCCTTGGAGAACATCCAGCTCAGCCTTGAACGGCCTCGGGGCGGCGGCGTTGCGGTCAAGTTGAGCTCGGAAAATCCGCAACGGCCGTGGCAACTGGTTGCTTCGGTGCGGCCGATCCGCAATGGCTCCCGCAGCGTCGACATCGAGGCCCGTCGTCTTCCGGCCAACGATATCATCCGGGCGTTTCATCTTGCCGACGGAAATCTGCAGGCAAACATTCCGCTGTCCGCAAGCGTGCACGGCGAAATTGGAGCGGACGGCGTACCGCGTGGCCTGGCGGGCCACATCGTCGTCGAGCCCGGATTTATTGGCGATACGGAGGATGACGACGGCCGCATCAATATCGACCAAGCCGAGTTCAAGTTCACCTGGAGCGCGGCAGATCGGCGGCTTTCGGTGCCGTTCCAGATCATATCCGCGGGCAACCGCATCACGCTTATCGCGCAGGTCGAAGCGCCGGAACAAAGCGGCGGTGACTGGCTATTCAAGGTCAATGGTGGCACCGCGGTACTGGTTTCGCCCGGCGACCGCGCCACACCTTTGACGCTCGATCGCATCGCGCTCAGCGGCAACTTCAATCCATCCAAACACCACTTCGCCGTTGAACAGGGCGATGTCGGTAACAGGGACCTCGACGTTGTCATGTCCGGCAACGCCGATAACTCCAGCGGCGAGTGGCGCCTGAATGCCGGCTTTGCCGGCAAGCGCATGTCGGCGGAGACCCTAAAGCGTCTGTGGCCGGTCTTTGTCGTGCCCAAGGTGCGCGACTGGTTCAATGAGCATCTCGTCAGCGGCGCGGTGGATCACGTGACCATCGCGGTGAATGCTCCTCTCGACACGCTGAGGGCGGATGGCCCGCCGGTCCCTGACCACGGACTATCAATCGAGGCGGTTGCCACGAACTGCGTGCTCCGGCCGGTCGACGGTCTGCCGGTGCTCAACGATGCCGATCTCACCGTTCACATCGTCGGCCGCAATGCGCAGATCGCAGTTGGCAAAGCCACTACCAACTTGTCGTCCGGGCGAAAGCTCGTTTTGTCCAACGGCCTGTTCGAGGTGCCAGACACGGCGCCGCATGAACCTCCGGCCCGCGTGCATTTCAAGCTCGATGGTCCGGTCCAGGCTGCCGCCGAGCTATTGGCCATGGATCGCCTGCGCGACGTTTCACAAACCCCGTTCGATCCGGCCACCACGCGCGGAAACGTGAGCGCGCAGGTTTCCTTGGCGATGCCGCTGAAGCCCGATTTGCCGCCGGGATCGACCAACTACTCGATCATGGTCGACGCCACCAATTTCTCCGCCGAACATCTGATCATGGGGCAACGGCTTGACGCTCCGGTGCTGCATGTGATTGCCACGCCGCAAGGCTTCCAGTTCAAGGGCGACGTCAAGATTGCGGGCGCGCCGGCCAATCTCGAATACCATCAGGCGCGCGGCGACATGGCAGCCGACATCCGCATTTCCGGCATGCTCGATGCGACGGCGCGCAGCAATCTCGGCCTCGATCCGACAAACGCGATCAGCGGCTCCGTGCCGATCCACCTGAGCGGCCGCGTTGCGACCACCGCAGACCGTGAGGGGCGCTTCGCTGTCGAGGCCGATCTTACCTCGGTGCAGATCAATGGTTTCCTGCCAGGCTGGGTGAAGCCCGCCGGTAAGCCGTCGCGCGTCACCTTCACGCTCAACACCAAGCCGCAATCGATGCGCATCGATGATCTCGTCATCGAGGGCGTGGGCACGGGCGTCAAGGGCGCGGTCGAGTTCGACGGCTCCGGCGATCTGCAATCGGCCAGCTTCCCGGCCTACGGCTTTTCCGACGGCGACAAGGTGAGCCTAAAGGCCGATCGTGCTCAGGACGGAACGTTGCGTGTCACCATGCGCGGCGAAGTCTATGACGGACGCGCCTTCATCAAGAGTTTGACCGGCGGCGGATCGAATGCTTCGCAGGCCAACAAACGGCCGCCCGTCGACGTCGATCTCGATATCAAGGTTGGCGCCGTGCTCGGCTTCAACGGCGAGGCGCTGAGCGACGTCGATCTGAAAATGTCGCGCCGCGCCGGCGAAATTCGGAGCCTCGGCCTGAACGCGAAGATCGGGCGCGAGGGCGCGCTCAGCGGCGAGCTGCACAGCCAGTCGGATGGACACGAAGGCGTCTATCTGCGCACCACCGACGCCGGCGCTTTGTTCCGCGCCACCGACGTCTATCCGCGCATGAACGGCGGCCAGATGGCGATCATGATGGACGCGCCGTCGGCCAACAACCCGGCGCAGCAAGGTACCGTGAACGTCGTGAACTTTACCATTCACGACGAAGCGGAGCTGCAGCGCGCCGCCTCCTCCCAGAACGGCCCCCAGCCTCTCAGCAATAATCTTCAATTCTCCAGTATGCAGGTCTACTTCACCCGCTCCCCGGGCCGCATTGTGCTGCGCGACGGCGTTGCCCGCGGGCCGGTGCTCGGCGGTACCATCGACGGCACGATCGACTACGCACGCGACAAGATGGACCTCCGCGGAACTCTTGTTCCGTTTTACGTGGCCAACAATTTCTTCGGCTGGATCCCCGTTGTCGGGCCGATCCTTGGCGGAGACAAGGAAGGGATCTTCGGCTTCACCTACCAGGTCAGTGGGCGGCCCGGAAATCCGGTGCTCAACGTCAACATTCTTTCGGGGCTCGCGCCCGGAGTTCTGCGCAAGATTTTTGAATATCCGGCGTCGACCGACAGCGTCTCCGACGCCGTCCACTAGACCAAGCTTATTTAAACCGGCTTAAGCAGAACGTGCCGCTTTTTACCGAGCGAGAGCTTGATCACGCCTTCGGCGGTGACGTCGTCCTCGCCGATCACCGCCTTGTCGCCGGTGACGCGCACGTCGTTGACCAGGATGGCGTTGTTGGCGATAGCGCGCCGCACTTCGCCATTCGATGCTGCAAGGCCGGCTTTCACGAACGCGCTAAGCACGCCGATACCCGACTTGAGTTCGGCGCGAGGCAGCTCGACCGTCGGCAGGCTGGTGCTGAGACCTCCTTCCTCAAAGGTCGCGCGCGCCGTGGCAGCCGCTTCCTCGGCGGCTTGGCGGCCGTGGACGAGGGCGGTCGCCTCAGTAGCGAGGACTTTCTTCGCCTCGTTGATCTCCGCGTCCTTGAGCACGCCGAGACGTTCGATCTCGTCGAGCGGCAGGATGGTGAACAGCCTTAGAAAGCGGACGACGTCGGCGTCCTCGGTGTTACGCCAGTACTGCCAGTAGTCGTAAGGGCTCACGAGATCGGCATTGAGCCACACCGCACCGGCTGCGGTCTTCCCCATCTTGGCGCCCGACGACGTGGTGATGAGCGGCGAGGTAAGCGCGAAGAACTGGGCGTTGTGAAGGCGCCGGCCGAGATCGATGCCGTTGACGATGTTGCCCCATTGGTCGGAGCCGCCCATCTGCAGCACGCAGCCGTAGCGCCGGAACAATTCGACGAAATCGTAGGCCTGCAGGATCATGTAGTTGAACTCAAGAAACGACAGCTCTTGCTGGCGATCAAGCCGCAGCTTTACCGAATCGAACGCGAGCATCCGGTTGATCGAAAAGTGCCGACCTATGTCACGAAGGAAATCGACGTAATTAAGCGAATCGAGCCAGTCAGCATTATTAGCCATTGCGGCGTTATGTTTTACCGACGATAGGCGTGCCATGGTTTCGGGCGATAATTTCGGCGCGGCCCCTGATGATGGGTGCAAGCGATCGGCGGCAGCCTTAGACATTTTCCATCGCGTAACTGCTTGGACTATGTCTTCTCGCTCCATTGGTGTTAGGGGGGCTCTCTTTTTTCGGAATCGGAGAAAATTCGAGAAGATTGCCCGTATGCCGCTTAGATTATTTTTGATGTCCGTGTCGGTGAGAATCTTGCGGCTTTCGTCCTTGCCGGAGGGATCGCCGACGCGGGTGGTGCCGCCGCCCATCAGCGCGATCGGGCGATGGCCGGTCTGCTGCAGCCAGTGCAGCATCATGATCGGCAACAGCGAGCCGATGTGCAGCGATGGCGCCGTACAATCGAAGCCGATGTAGGCGGTGATCGTCGATGAGTGCGCGAGCGCATCCAGGACCTCGGGCTCCGAGACCTGGTGAATAAATCCCCGGTTAGCGAGGATATTGAGGAAGTCGGACTTGTACGTGCTCATCGTTGTTGTGCAGGCCGGGCCGTTGCGCGCCGCGGCGGCGCTGCTGGAGCGGCGGCGCTGGTGTAACAGGTCCGGCGTGCGATTCAACCGCGGGAGCGTCTCGGTGCGGGCCCGCCGGACGGGCCAGTATGGCGAGAATCTGCGCTGCGCCGCACGGTTGACCCGCTGGACGATCTAGCGCAGTTTCAATCCGTCCGCGTCACCTGGGCGTGCTCAGATACGCAAGTATCTATCGAGAATCTCAAGCAAATTCATGTTGACCAAAGATATCGCACAGGCGCTCGCCGGCCGCCTCGACGGCGACGGAGGAATCAATATCGACCGCCTGGTGCATCCGGCCCGCGCCGAGCGGCCATCCGACCTTGCGGTGGCCATGAGCGGCGAAGCGGCCGCCACGCTGGCGCAGAGCAAGGCGCGGGCGGTGGTGGTTTCCGCAGAACATCCTCCGGCGCCGGGTTCATTTCCGGCGATCATCGCTGTGGGCGAGACGCGCATGGCGTTGGCCAAGCTCACGGCGTTATTCGATCCGGGTCCGTCGCAGGATAGAGGAGTCCATCCGACCGCGATGGTGGCGGCGGACGCCAAGCTCGGCGAAGGCGTCAACATCGGCGCCTATGCGGTGGTCGGACCGCGCAGCCGGATCGGCGCCGCCACAACGATCCTGCCGCACGTCACGGTCGGCGCCGATGTCTCGATCGGGGAACACGGGTTGCTTCATTCCGGCGTGCGCATCGGCCACGGCTGCACGATTGGCGACCGAGTGATTATCCACGGCAACGCCGTCATCGGCGCTGACGGCTTCAGTTTCGCTCCCGACCTGATGTCAGCCACGGCCTTTTCGGCCGGGGTAAAGGTGACGCGGGTCCATTCGCTCGGGAATGTCGTGATCGGCGACGACGTTGAGATCGGCGCCTGTACCACCATCGACCGCGCCACGCTCGAATCAACGCGCATCGGCCGCGGCACCAAGATCGATAACCACGTGCACATCGGCCACAACGTCACTATCGGCGAAAGCTGCATCCTCTGCGGCATGGTGGGCATTTCCGGCAGCGTCGTTCTCGGCGACCGGGTGCGGCTTGGCGGCGGGGTCGGCATCGGCGACCATCTGCGCATCGGCGATCAGGCGGTGGTGGCCGCCGGCTCGGGGGTGGGCACCAACGTACCGGCCGGCGCTTTCGTGTCGGGCTACCCGGCGCTGCCCCACGGGCGTCAGATCGAACAGCAGCTTTACCTCGGGCGACAGAAGCGGCTCCATGATAAGGTTGCAAACATGGCATCGCGACTCGACGCCATGGAGAAGGCGATCAAGAAGTGACGGGGCGGCGCTATGAGTGACGTGGCCAGCAATGTGATTGCCATCATTGCCAAGAAGAAGCGGGTGGATAAGCCCACGGTCGAGGTCTCCGACCGTCTCGAGGATTTGGGCCTCGAGTCGCTCGACGCCGTCGAAATGATTTTCGATCTCGAAGAAAAGTTCGATATCCAGATTCCCTACAACGCCAACACCAACAATCCGCGCACCGAGTTTGAAACCGTCGGCGACGTCGTCACAGCCGTCGAAAAGCTGGTTGCCGAGAAGAAGTCCTGATCCTGTGAGCCGTGTCGTCGTTACTGGCCTCGGTGCCGTCACTCCGCTTGGCCAAACCGCCGCTTCCTACTGGGAAAGCCTGAAGGCCGGCGAGAGCGGCCTCGGTCCGGTCACGCTTGCGCCGACGCCCGAGGAGTTGACGCAGAAGGTCGTGGCCGAAGTTAAAGCGTTCGATCCACTGAAGCATTTTCCCGAGCGTCAGCTGTCGACCCTCGACCGCGTCTCGCAATTTGGCGTCGTGGCTGCGCGCGAGGCCATCGCGCAGGCCGGCATCAGTTTCGATATGCCGCTCTCGGTGCGCACCGCGACCATCGTGGGCACCGGCGCCGGCGGCTTGACCACCCAGGATGACAGCTTCCGTCGCATCTATCTGGAAAAGCGGACGCGGGTGTTCCCGCTCACCATTCCCAAGCTCATGGTCAACGCGCCCGCGAGCCAGATCTCCATGGCGTGCGGCTTGCGCGGGCCGGCCTTCGCGGTCGCGAGCGCCTGTGCCTCGGCGACCCACGCCATCGGTATTGCCTTCCACATGGTGCGCGCGGGTTCGGTCGATTGCGCGGTCACCGGTGGCGCCGAGGCCTGCATTACCTTCGGTGTGCTGCGCGGCTGGGAAGCCATGCGGGTGATGGCACCCGATGTATGCCGCCCGTTCTCCAAGGACCGCATGGGCCTGATCCTCGGGGAGGGCGCCGCTATGATGGTGCTGGAGCCGCTGGAGCGTGCTCAGGCCCGCGGGGCTAAGATTCTGGGCGAGATCGTGGGCCTGGGCATGAGCGCCGACGCCGCAGATCTCACGGCGCCCGACCAAGGCGGCATGGTGCGCGCCATGCAAGGCGCGCTTGCGGACGCGAAGTTGGCGCCGCAGGACATCCAATACGTCAACGCCCACGGAACCGGCACCGCCGCCAATGACGAGACCGAGACCAAGGCATTGCACGAGGCTTTCGGGCCGCACGCGCCCAAGCTTGCGATCTCGTCGACCAAGTCCATGGTCGGCCATGCGCTCGGCGCCGCCGGCGCGCTCGAATTAGTGGCAACGTTGTTGGCGGTGCGTGAAAGCATCGTGCCGCCGACCATCGGCTATCTCGGGCTGGACCCGGCCTGCGATCTCGATTACGTGCCGAACGCAGCGCGCAAGATGCCGATCGACGCCGCCTTGTCGAACTCGTTTGCCTTCGGCGGGCTGAACGCCGTGCTGGCGGTGAAGAAGTTTTCGTAGGCCGTGTGCTCATGAGTCAGAGCGGTCCGATGCAGTGTATTTGATGTGCGCTTATCCTCCAACAGGGGCGCAAGAGCAGACAGTCAACCACTTCGGCTTAGGGCCAATCGTGTCATTTTGCCGAGCAAAGCAACGCCATCGCGATTGGGGCCGGGCGCGGGTCCGCCGACGGAGGCGACGTTCATGACAGGTTCAGGTTGTCGGACCCTAAGATAAAATAGCTGAGCAACCACTGTTCAGCGGGCTGAACATGACTTGCTAAGGTTCAGCTCGATGATCGCGCGTCCATTGGAGGTTTTCATGAAGAAGCTTTCGACTGCGCTACTCGGAATCGTGGTTCTTTCCACCACCCTATCATCGGCGGTAACGCCTGCGTTCGCGTTAGGCGGCTGCGGCCCGAACTACCATCGCAGCAGTGTGACGGGCCAATGCATATGGGGCGGTCAAAATCAAGCTTGGTGCCTGAGACATACGGGCCATCCAGCCGTTCGTATGCCCAATGGGACGATGGTCTGCTTCAGGTAAGGCAGTTGCTTTCGGCGTCGCCCGTATAGCGGAGGCGCCCAGTAAGGTCGCCCTGGTGTCCTGAACCGGGAGCCGAGGTTGTTGAGGGCTCGTCGCCTACGCGACGGAGCGGGTGGTATATGCCTCGGCCGCACCGCACCGAAGTCTGGTAGCAAACGAACGCTAAGGGTCGTCACGAACTGCCCCGCCGCGTCGTTGGAGTCGCGTCGGCGACGCCCCAGGCAGTTGCCGCGCTCGCACCCGCGTCGCGGCGGTTGAGTGTCACGAGCGTTGATTTTTCCCAAACGGCGACATGTCCGTTATGACCCCAATCGCTACGCCGCGCTGGTCGTGCGGCCGCCACCCTTTGTGCCAATCCGCTTGTCGAGATAGGCGCTGATCGCGCTCATCAGCGGCTCGATCTTGCCGTCAAAGAAATGGTTGGCGCCGGGGATGACCTTCTGCTCGATGATGATGCCCTTCTGCGTCTTGAGCTTCTCAACGAGCGTGGTGACGTCGCGGTGCGGCACCACCGCATCCTTGTCGCCGTGAATGATCAGGCCGGAGGAAGGGCAGGGTGCGAGGAACGAAAAATCATAAAGGTTTGCGGGCGGGGCGATGGAGATAAAGCCCTCGATCTCCGGCCGCCGCATCAGCAGCTGCATGCCAATCCATGCGCCGAACGAGAAGCCGGCGATCCAGCAGCTTCGCGCCTCGGGATTGACGGTTTGCGCCCAGTCCAGCGCCGCCGCGGCGTCCGATAGTTCGCCGATGCCGTGGTCGAAGCCGCCCTGGCTCCGGCCGACGCCGCGGAAGTTGAAGCGAAGCGCCGAGAAGTTGCGGTGCACGAACGAATAGTAGAGCTGGTACACGATCTGGTGGTTCATCGTGCCGCCGAACTGCGGATGTGGGTGCAGCACGATGCCGATCGGCGCGTTTTTCTGCCGCGCCTGGTGGTAACGGCCCTCGATGCGGCCTCCGGGCCCCGTGAAAATAACCTCGGGCATGGGTGTCAAACCTCGATCGGTGCTCAGCGCCTTGAGTCGCTTGACGCCGCCATGGGGCGTACGTAAACCGCTAGAACTATTTCAGATTTTGGAACCGGCGATGTGGACTGAGCGGCCTTGGCATTGGGTCGCGACTTCTAGCACAGGCCGGGGGACAAAAAGCAAGCACCAAGAGCAGGGGTTATCAAGAACAGGGCTTATATAGGCGTCATGCCGGCCGAGCGCATCTATTTGGACTGGAACGCGACGGCGCCCCTGCGGCCAGAGGCACAGGAGGCGTTACGGGAGGCGTTTTCGGTATCCGGCAATCCGTCCTCCGTGCATGCTGAAGGCCGCGCCGCCCGCCGGCTCATCGAACGGGCGCGCGAACAGGTGGCGGCGCTCGTCGGCGCGCAGCCGCACGACGTGTTCTTCACCTCGGGGGGGACCGAGGCGAACATGCTGGCGCTGACACCTGCCATCGAGGCCGCGGGCCAAAAGCAGCCGCGCGACCGGCTGCTCATGTCGGCGATCGAGCATTCTTCGGTCCTTACCGGAGGCCGGTTTCCGCCCGAGATGGTGGGAGACATTCCCGTTGCGGCAGACGGCCGGGTCAATCTCACGGTGCTCGCCGAGGAAATCGGCAAAACCTCCCGTGCGCTGGTCTCGCTGATGCTGGCCAACAACGAGACCGGCGTGGTGCAACCGGTGGCGGAAGCTGCGGCCATCGTGCACGCGGCCGGCGGTCTCCTGCACGTCGATGCGGTGCAGGGGCCGGGTCGAATCGCTTGCGATATCGGTAGCTTGGGTGCCGATCTTGTGACCCTTTCTGCGCACAAGATCGGGGGGCCGAAGGGCGTCGGTGCGATCGTGCGCCGCGGCGAAGATATCCACTTCCCCGACCCGCTCATTCGTGGCGGCGGCCAGGAGCGCGGTATTCGGGCCGGCACCGAAAACGTGGCCGGTATTGCGGCCTTTGGCGCCGCTACGGCAGCCGCCCGCGACCAGTTTGCCGCCGAGGCCGCGCACATGAAGGGGCTGCGGCATGCGCTTGAGTCGGGTCTTAAGGCCGTCTCTCAGAACGCTGTAATATTTGGCGAAACGGCCGAGCGGTTGCCCAGTACCACCCTGTTCTCAGTCGAGGGAATGAAGGCGGAGACGGCGGTCATTGCCTTCGATCTCGAGGGCGTTGCGGTTTCCTCCGGCGCCGCTTGTTCGTCGGGCAAGGTCCAGCCATCGCACGTGCTGGCCGCCATGGGAGTTCCTCAGGCGCTGTTGCGCGGCGCCGTCCGCGTGAGCCTGGGCTGGAATACCACCGAAGCCGACGTCGAAGGCTTCGTTGGTGCTTGGAGAAAGCTCGCAAGTGCACTATCTAGGGGACACGAGGTTGCGGCATAACTTGCTGCGTGAATGATGCTTTTGACGGCCCTTGGAATCATTCAAGCAGGGTTTGAATCATTCTAAAGAATGGAGCGGGTGACCGGCACAGGACACCGACCATAACGGACTTAATCCAACCCGCGGTCCTTGAAACCGTGAGCGGAGGGACGAATGCCGGCAGTGCAAGAGACCGTCGAACAGGTCCGCCGTATCGACGTCGATCAATACAAGTATGGCTTTGAGACGCTGATCGAATCCGAGAAGGCGCCCAAGGGCCTCTCGGAAGATACGATCCGGTTCATATCGGCGAAGAAGAGCGAGCCCGATTGGATGCTGGCGTGGCGGCTCGACGCCTACCGGCGCTGGCTCACCATGCGCGAGCCGAAGTGGGCCAAGGTCGAGTACGGACCGATCGACTATCAGAATATCTACTACTACTCCGCGCCCAAGAAGGCGCCGCAGTCGCTCGACGAGATCGACCCGGAGATCCTGCGCACCTACGAGAAGCTCGGCATTCCGATTCGCGAGCGCGAGGCGTTGCTCGGTATCCAGAAGCCGGCGGCGCAGAACGGTGGCAGCGATGGCGTGGAAGGCGAGGGCGGTAATGGCTACGGCAAGGTCGCCGTCGACGCCGTGTTCGACTCCGTTTCGGTTGCCACCACCTTCCAGGCGGAGCTGGCAAAGGCCGGCGTGCTTTTCATGCCGATCTCGGAGGCGCTGCATAAGCATCCCGAGCTGGTGAAGAAATATCTCGGCACCGTGGTGCCGATCAGCGACAATTTCTTCGCCACGCTCAACGCTGCGGTCTTCTCCGATGGCTCGTTCGTTTACGTGCCGCCTGGCGTACGTTGCCCGATGGAGCTGTCGACCTATTTCCGCATCAACGAGCGCAACACCGGCCAGTTCGAGCGTACGCTGATCATCGCCGACCGCGGCTCCTACGTGAGCTACCTCGAAGGCTGTACCGCGCCGGCGCGCGACGAGAACCAGCTCCACGCCGCGGTGGTCGAACTGATCGCGCACGATGACGCCGAGATCAAATACTCGACCATCCAGAACTGGTATCCAGGCGACGCGGAAGGCCGCGGCGGCGTGTACAATTTCGTCACAAAGCGCGGCGATTGCCGCGGCAAGAACTCGAAAATTTCCTGGACGCAGCTGGAGACCGGGTCGGCCATCACCTGGAAATATCCGAGCTGCATCCTGCGTGGTGACAATTCTCGCGGCGAATTCTATTCGATCGCCATCTCCAATGGCTATCAGCAGGTCGATAGCGGCACCAAGATGCTGCATCTCGGCAAGAACACGACGAGCCGCATTATCTCCAAGGGGATCGCTGCCGGCCATTCGAACAACACCTACCGCGGGCTCGTGACCGCGCACCGCCGCGCCACTGGCGCGCGCAACTTCACCAATTGCGATTCGCTCCTGATCGGCGATCAGTGCGGCGCCCATACGGTGCCCTACATCGAGGCGAAAAATTCCAAGGCCGTGTTCGAGCACGAGGCGACCACGTCGAAGATTTCCGAGGAGATGCTGTTCTACTGCCGGCAGCGCGGGCTTTCGGCGGAAGAAGCGACTGCGCTCGTGGTCAATGGCTTCGTCAAGGACGTGCTGCAGCAATTGCCGATGGAGTTCGCGGTCGAGGCGCAGAAGCTGATCTCGGTCTCGCTGGAAGGCAGCGTCGGTTGAAGAAGGTTATGCCGTGAGACGCCGTTTCATCGATCGGACTGAAGCGACGAGGGGGCGGGGGCGACCGTTATGGCGCATTGGATGAGCGTGCCGGAACTGGAAGCGGCGTTGCGGGAGATGAACGAGCAGCCGGCCCATACGGATGCCTTGCGCGCAGCAGTGGCCGCTATCGTCGAGGCGCTCAATCGTCCGGTCAAAACCGTGATCCACGAGAAAGTCGTGACGTTCGAATATCCAGGGCTGATTTTCTTCAACGTCCGCGTGATGGACGATGAATACAGCGTGCACTTCCAGCACGAGGCCGCGCAAGCAACCCGCATCTACGGCTACACCGACGAATTGGCTTGGCGGATTTGCGGTTATCCGTGCTCGCCGGCGGAGATGCGGGAAGCAAGAAAGAAAGCGGAGAGCCTCGGGATCAGCAATAAGAAATTGCCGGCGAGTTTCTTTCGTCCGCGAAGAAGAACGAGCGACGCCCAGGACGCGTCGCCCCAATCATAAGCGGCCGGCCGGTTGCGGCCGCATTAGGAAAAAGGAATTATGGCGCTTCTCGAAATTAAAAATCTGCACGTCGAAATCGACGGCAAGGAAATTCTCAAAGGTCTCGATCTCACGGTCGATGCCGGCAAGGTGCACGCCATCATGGGCCCGAACGGTTCGGGAAAGTCGACGCTCGCCTATGTGCTCGCCGGCAAGGCCGACTACACGCCGACTGCGGGTGAAGTGTTGTTCAACGGTCGGGATATCTTCGACATGACGCCCGACGAGCGCGCTGCGGCCGGTATGTTCCTGGCATTCCAATATCCACTGGAGATTCCCGGCGTCGCCACCATCCAATTCCTGCGTACGGCGCTCAACGCGCAGCGCAAGAAGCGCGGCGAGCCGGAGCTGGGCGTCCCCGAATTCCAAAAGCGGCTGAGTGCGGCTGCGGGTCAGCTCGGTATCGATCGCGAAATGCTGCGCCGTGCCGTCAATGTAGGCTTTTCTGGCGGCGAGAAGAAACGCAACGAGATCCTGCAAATGGCGCTGCTTGAGCCGCGCCTTGCGGTGCTCGACGAGACCGATTCCGGTCTCGACATCGATGCGCTGAAAATCGTGTCCGACGGCGTCAACCGGCTGCGCGGGCCGGACCGCTCCTTTGTGGTCATCACGCACTATCAGCGGCTGCTGGATTACATCGTGCCAGATATCGTGCACGTGCTGTCGCGCGGGCGGATCGTCAAAACCGGTGGCAAGGAATTGGCGCTCGAGCTCGAAGCGCGCGGTTACCACGAGTATCAGGAAGAGGTGCCGGCGTGAACGCCGAGGTCAGCACCATCAAGACGGCGGCCGAGACCGCGTTGGCGAACGCCTTCAACCAGGCGCGCACGCGGCTGCCCGGCGACGACGGCATCACCGCGCAGCGCAAGGTGGCGTTCGAGCTGTTTGCCCGCGAGGGGCTGCCGCACCGCCGGGTCGAGGAGTGGAAATACACCGACCTGCGCGCGCTGATGCGCGAGGCAAAGCCGCTGGCGAGCCCGCCGGACGCCGCCGCGAAGGCCCGCGCAAAGACGGCCGGCAAATTGCTCGGCGATGTGGAGACGCGCCGGCTCGTCTTCGTTGACGGCGCCTTTGTTGCCGAACTCTCCGATACGGCGGGCTTGGAGCCCGGCCTCGAGGTGGGTTCGCTCGCCGATGCCTTCTCACGCACGGCGCCGCTTCTTGACGCCCATCTCGGCAAGCTCGCACCCTCGGGCGACGTCGCCGTCGCGCTCAACACGGCGTTGATGGGTGACGGCGCCGTCATCCGCGTCGGCGCCGGCGCAACCATCGAGCGGCCGATTCATTTGCTGTTTGTTGCTTCGGACAACCCAGCCGCCACCTTCACGCGCTCGCTCGTGGTCGTGGGGGAGGGCGCGCGCGCCATGCTGATCGAGAGCTATGAGGGCCCGGCTGGCAGCGATTATCAGGTCAATTCCGCGGTCGAACTCTTCGTCGGCGAAAAAGCTCATGTCGATCATGTCAAGATCATCGGCGAGGGCGCGCTGGCGCTGCACGTCTCCACGCTCGCCGCCGCGGTCGGCGCCAATGCGCGCTTCAACGCCTTTACGTTCACCATGGGCGGGGCGGTGGTGCGCAACCAGATGTTCCTGAACTTCGACGGCGAGAACACCGTCGCCGGTGTCCGCGGCGCGACCCTCATCAGGGGCCGTGAGCATGCCGACACGACGCTTGTCGCCAACCACATAGCGCGCGGCTGCCAGAGCCGCGAGGTCTTCAAAACGGTCCTCGACGACGAGGCCCACGGCGTGTTTCAGGGCCGCATCATCGTGCGTCACGGCGCGCAAAAGACCGACGCTAAGATGATGACTCAGGCGCTGCTTTTGTCCGACCGCGCCGAGGCGGACAACAAGCCGGAGCTTGAGATCTTTGCCGACGATGTACAATGCGGCCATGGCGCCACGGCGGGCGCCCTCGATGACGATCTGAAATTCTATCTCATGGCGCGCGGCATTCCGGCCGCGGAAGCCGAGGCCTTGCTGATCCATGCATTCCTGGGCGAGGCGATTGAAGGCATCGAGCACGCCGGCCTGCGCGAGGCGCTGATGGATCAGGTCGCGGCTTGGCTGAAGGCGCGTGCGTCATGAACGACACAACAACCATCGGCGCCTACGACGTAGATCGCATCCGCGCGGATTTTCCCATTCTCGCGACCAAGGTCTACGGCAAGCCGCTCGTCTATCTCGACAATGCCGCGTCGGCGCAGAAGCCGCAGGCCGTGCTCGACCGGCTGCATCAGGTCTACACGTCGCAATACGCCAACGTGCATCGCGGCCTGCACTATCTGGCCAATGAGGCGACCGAGGCCTACGAGCTGGCGCGCGAAAAGGTCGCGGCGTTCGTCCATGCCCAGCGCAAGGAAGAGATTATCTTCACTCGCAACGCCACCGAGGCCATCAACCTCGTCGCCTACACGTTCGGCCACGAGCGTATCAAGCCCGGCGACGAGATCGTGCTCTCGATCATGGAGCATCACTCCAACATGGTGCCGTGGCATTTTCTGCGCGAGCGCCAGGGCGCCGTCATCAAATGGGCGCCGGTCGACGACGAGGGCCATTTTCTCATCGACGAATTCGAGAAGCTGCTCACGCCGCGCACCAAGATGGTGGCCATCACCCACATGTCCAACATGCTGGGTACGCTGGTGCCGGTGAAGGAGGTGACGCGGATCGCGCACGCGCGAGGCATTCCGGTGCTCATCGACGGCGCCCAAGGCGCGGTGCATCTCGACATCGACGTGCAGGATATCGACTGCGACTTCTATGCCTTCACCGGCCATAAGCTGTACGGCCCGACCGGCATCGGCGTGCTCTACGGCAAGTACGCCCACCTCGACGCCATGCCGCCCTTCAATGGCGGCGGCGAGATGATCCGTGAGGTTTTCGAGGATCGCGTCATCTACGGCGAGCCGCCGTACAAGTTCGAAGCCGGCACCCCGGCGATTGCGCAGGCGATCGGGCTGGGCGCCGCCATCGATTACGTCAATTCGGTCGGCAAGGTGCGCATCCGCAGCCATGAGCACGGCCTGATGCACTACGCCCACGACCGGCTGCGCGAAATCAATTCGCTGCGCCTGTTTGGGACCACCAAGGACAAGGGACCGATCGTCTCGTTCGAGATGAAGGGCGCGCATCCGCACGATGTCGCCACCATCATCGATCGGGCTGGCGTCGCGGTTCGTGCCGGCACTCATTGCGTCAAGCCGCTGCTTGCCCGCTTCGGCGTGACGGCAACCTGCCGCGCGTCGTTTGCCATGTACAACACGCGCGAGGAGGTCGATGTGCTCGCGCAGGCGTTGGTGAAAGCGCAGGAGTTCTTCACATGACCGAAGAACCGAAGACAGACGCTGGTGAAGTCGCCACGGCGCATGCCGTGGAGGCGCCGAGGACCGATCTCGGCGACAGCCCCGCAGCGGATGGCGCGGAGCGGCCGTCGGCGATCCCGCCCGACGAGATGGCGCGGCTGACCGATGGGATTGTGTCCGCGCTGAAGACCGTCTTCGACCCGGAAATTCCCGTCGACATCTACGAACTCGGCTTGATCTACAAGGTCGACATTGACGACGACCGCGCCGTCACCATCGACATGACGCTGACCACGCCGAACTGTCCGTCGGCGGCTGAGCTGCCGGGACAGGTCGAGAATGCGGTTGGGGGCGTGCCCGGGGTGCGCGAAGCCAAAGTCAACATCGTGTGGGATCCACCGTGGGATCAGAGCCGCATGTCGGATGAAGCCCGCACGGCCCTGGACATGTGGTGAATTCATGTGTCGCGTTGCGCCGCGAGGGCCGGCGCATTACATGATCTGAAAGTGAGGACGTTTTTTAAGTTTTTGATTTATTCTCAATCGCAACAGTCGCGTTCGCCTATTTGCTGAGGCAACGCAAGGAGGACGAGACCATGGCCGCTCCCCGGCCGAGACCTCAGGTGATGCGGCTTACCGACGCCGCAGCGGATCGCATCAAGACCGTCATGGCAAAGGCTGAGCGGCCCATCGCGGCCGTGCGCGTCGGCGTCAAGAACGGCGGCTGTGCAGGCATGAGCTATTACATGGAATATGCCGAGAAGATCGAGCCGCTCGACGAGGTGGTCGAGGAGAAGGGCGTGCGCATCCTCATCGATCCGAAGGCTGTGCTGTTCCTGCTCGGCACCGAGATGGATTACAAGATCGAGAAGCTCTCGGCTCAGTTCGTGTTTAACAATCCGAACCAGACGGCTGCTTGCGGGTGCGGCGAGTCCGTGCAGATAGAGCCGGCAACTGGCGACAGGGCGGCTGAGGCGCATTAGGCTTTTTGGTGTTCTGTTCTTTAAGTTCACGCGTATCTGCTTGCGTTCCTTCAACTGCGGCGTGCGGCAATCAGCGCCCAAGATCAATGTCTACAGTCAGTGCCCATGAGCGCAACGCGCTGCTGATGCCTGCCTAGCGCGCATAGCTTCCCACTCCGGCCGGACTTAAAAAAGACAACCGGAGCGTATTGCCGCGCCAATAGCGGGTGGCAATCAAAGGGAGAACGCCAGTGCCCGTCATCGTGCTGACCAACGAACAGGTCAGAGAACTCATGCCGATCGGCGCATACGTCGATGCCATCGAGGCCGCCTATCGCGAATACGGCTTGGGCCGGGCCGTCAATCAGACGCGGATCGATCTATACGGCGAGTCGCCTGGCGAGAATCAATATTGCGTCTTCAAGTCGATGGTCGGGATGCTGCCCAAGGACCATGTCGTTGCGCTGCGCATCAACTCCGATGTGATTTCCTGGACCAGGCGGGAAGGCAATTTGCGCAAGGAGAAGATACCGGCCGCTGAAGGCGGCCGTTGGGTCGGGCTGGTCTTCGTGTTCGACACGTTGACCGGAGAGCTGCGCGGCATCATGCCTGATGGCGAGGTGCAGCGCCGCCGCGTCGGCGCCACTACGGCGGTCGCCGTCCGCCATCTGGCGCGGCCGGGTGCACGCACCGTCGGTGTTTACGGCAGCGGGTCGCAGGCCGAAGGTGCGGTGATGGCGATCGCGGCCGCGCTTCCCGATTGCGAAATACGGCTGTGGAGTCCCAACCGGAATAATCGCCTAGCTCTCGCGCAGCGCTGCCGGGGGGAGGGCCTCAATATCGAGGCGGTGGAGTCCCGCGAACAAGCGGCGGTTGACGCCGACGTCGTTGTCACCGCCACCAATGCACTTGATCGTGTCGTCGAGCCGGAATGGATCAAACCCGGTGCCGTCGTCGCCTGCGTCAAGGCGCAGGAACTCGGCCGAGAAATCCTGACGCAGGCGGACCGCATTATCCTCCACACCCACGATCTCGATCCGATCAACTATATGGCAGGCAAGGGCAACGAACCTTTCCGCGATACCGACTTTGTCGACACGCTGTTCGGCGAAAAGCGCGGTGATGGTGACGTCCGCGATCTCCTGAAATCACTCGCGGGTAACACCCCGGACCTCGCCGATGTCGTCAGTGGCCGCGTGCCGGGACGCGCCAATGCCGAAGAACGCGTGGTCTTCCTCAATCCGGTCGGAACCGGGCTGCAATTCGCCGCGGTGGCCAAGCACATCCTCTCGGCGGCGGAGACGCGGAAGATGGGTGAACGGCTGCCGACGGCTTGGTTTACGGAAGACATGCACCCTTGAATGCGCCAGGCGCGTCGTTCGAAGCCGTTTAGGCGCCGACCATCGCGCTTAGCCGCTTGCAGGGCTTTTGCGTACGCTGTCGATCAGCGATGCCCTCAATAAATATGCCCGATGCGCAGCCGGATCGGCCGCGGTGGCGCGCAACGCTGCGTTGTTGCGGGCACGCACGGCCGGGTCCTTTTCCTCAAGACGTTTTTTGTTGGCGATGGTCTGCTGCTGCACATATTCGACGTTCAGCGGCCGGCGTCTTTGATCGTAGCTGTCGAGAAGCTCGGCCGAAGCCGTTCCCCGCATCACTTGGCCGAGCAGTTCGGCCAGCTCGACGGCGTCGTGAATACCGAAGTTCAATCCGAGTCCGCCCAGCGGATTGTTGACGTGAGCGGAATCGCCGGCGAGGAAAACGCGGCCTTTGCGGAAGGCTGCCGCGACCCGCTGGTGCACGTTATAAATGTTGCGGTGAGCCACCGGATACTCGCCGGCCTTGGGAAAGAAATTCTGTAGCCGCCGCTGCACCGCCTCTTCATCGAGGGCCTGCGCGTCGGTCTCGCCGCTTCGGGTCGGGAATAGCACGCGCCACAGGCCCTTGCCGTCGTCGCCGCTTACCTTGAATAGCGCGCACCACTCGTCGGCGTCGGAGAAATAATTTCGCGAGCACTGGGCATAGACGGTATCGAACGAGAACGGTGTTGTGAGCACCAGAAAGCGCTCCGGGTGCGTATAGCCCTCAAATGCGATGTCGAGGATTTTGCGTACTGTCGAGCGGCCGCCGTCGCAGCCGATCAGATAAGAGCCGGCGATGCGCCGTGTGCCGGTCGTGGTTTCGATCTCGGCTTCGACCCGATCGTCGAATTGCTCGAAATTCACCACGCGCGAAGAGAAATGCACGGACGCCTGCTCGCCCTGCGCGAGGCGCTCGATGGTCATGTTGGCGAGCTTGTGCTGTTCGCACTGCACGACGAACGGATACCGCGTGTCGGATTTGAGAGCGCCGAAATCAAACTCGACGATCAGTTCACGGCTGGCGCGATCCCAGATGCGGAATTTCGGCTCGATCAAGCCGCGCCGGATGACGTCATCCACCAATCCGAGGTCTTCGAGTATTTCCAGTGTTGCGGCGTGCGTGGTCGCGGCGCGCGGGTTATCGTTGACCCGTTGCTCGGCTTCGAAGACCGCAACCTCGAAACCCTGGCGCGCCAGCGCCAGCGCGGTAATGACGCCAACAGGGCCGGCGCCGGCAATGAGGATGGGGCGTTGGGAAGCCATGTGCGTCGGGCTATGAACCGGCGCACACTATACGATAACGCGACGGAAGCTATGCCTTGAGCGGCACCGGGCGCAGCAAAAACGCCGGCAGGTGCGAAGTGTCGCCGTCCTCGATCGGCGCGCGCTTGGGAGCGCGCCGTGTGCGTGCATCGTCGATGCGCGTGACCAAAGCGGCGGGCCGCTGCGGTTGATTGTTTCTGCTAGGCCGCCCGTGACGCGCGTGCGGATGACGTTCAGTTTGCCGCGGTGCCGGTGCCGGCGCTGGCTCTTTCGTCTCAGACGCTGCTTCCGCCGGTTGGTCCATGTAGGGGATCGTGCGACCGATCAACTTCTCGATCGCAGCCACGGCCTTCACGTCGTTTGCACCAGCCACGATCGTGATTGCGGTTCCGGTGCGGCCGGCGCGACCGGTGCGGCCGATGCGGTGTACGTAATCGTCGGCATGATGCGGCACGTCGAAATTATAGATGTGACCCACGTCCGGGATATCGAGGCCGCGCGCGGCGACGTCGGACGCGACCAGCAGCGTGACCTCGCCCTTGCGGAACTGATCGAGCGCGGCCATGCGGGCCGGCTGATCCATGTCGCCATGAAGAGCCTGGACCGAAAAGCCATGGCGCAGGAGCGAGCGATAGAGCGTCGCAACTTCGCGCTTGCGGTTACAGAAGATGATGGCGTTCTTCATTCCTTCGGCCGAACGGATGAGGCGGCGCAGGGTCTCGCGCTTGTCGTAGGACTCGCGGCCGGACCGGGCCAGAAGCTGGGTGGTGGCAGCAACCGTGGAGGCCGGGCGGGACACCTCGACGCGAACCGGATTGTGCAGAAACTGCTCGGTGATGCGCTGGATTTCCGGCGGCATGGTCGCGGTGAAGAACAGCGTCTGACGGGTGAACGGAACGAGCTTGCAGATGCGCTCGATGTCGGGGATGAAGCCCATGTCGAGCATGCGGTCGGCCTCGTCGATGACGAGCAGCTCGACGCCACTGAGCAAGAGACGGCCGCGCTCGAAATGGTCGAGCAGGCGGCCCGGCGTCGCGATCAGCACATCGACACCCCGCCTCAACTTGGCGTCCTGGTCATCGAACGAGACCCCGCCGATGATCAGCGCCACATTTAGTTTGTGGTTGACGCCGTACTTGTCAAAACTCTCTTCCACCTGCGCTGCGAGTTCGCGCGTCGGCTCCAGGATGAGAGTACGCGGCATGCGCGCGCGGGCGCGGCCCTGTTCCAGCATGGTTAGCATCGGCAACACGAACGCCGCCGTCTTGCCAGTGCCGGTCTGTGCAATGCCGAGCACGTCGCGCCGAGCAAGCACGTGGGGAATCGCCTGATCTTGGATAGGGGTGGGAATTTTGTAACCGGTCGCCGCAACGGCCGCGAGAACTTTATCGGACAAGCCGAGATGTGAGAAAGACATAAAACCTCGTATCAGCGCCGCCCCGCGGCGCACAATTCAACCAAGCTGGAGAAACGCACCGTGCGGCCGAATCTGCCTCGCACCCGGTTCCACGCAACATATGGTCAAATGGGCGAAAGTCAACGGCAAACGCCGCGTTGCAATGCGCTAAGTTGAACGGATTCCTTCACTTTTTCCCCGATGGAGCAACCATGATGGCCAATTCCAGTTCCGATCCCCTGCCGGTCGTGCTCGTGCCCGGATTGAACTGTTCGGCGCACCTTTACGCCGGGCAGATCCCCGCGCTGTGGCAATTTGGCCCTGTCACCGTAGCCGACCACCGGCGCGACGACAGCATGGCGGCAATGGCGCGGCGAATTTTGGCCAACGCGCCACCGCGTTTTGCGCTCGCCGGATTGTCTATGGGCGGCTACATCGCCTTCGAAATCCTGCGCCAGGCGCCGGGCCGCGTGGCGAAATTGGCGCTACTCGATACCGGTGCGCGCGGCGAAGCACCCGAGCGTACGCAAGCGCGCAAGCCGCTCATGGAACTGGCGCGGCAAGGCCGCTTCGCCGAAATCACCGATGACCAATTTTTACTGCTCGTGCACCGTAAGCGGCATGGCGACCCCGCGCTGAAAGCCATCGTACGCGCCATGAACGAAGAAACCGGCCCGGATGCGTATGTCCGCCAGCAGCAGGCCATCATCACTCGTCCGGACTCGCGTCCCGGCTTCGCGGCGATCGCATGCCCAACACTCGTGCTGGTCGGCGACGACGATCAGTTGACGCCGCCCGAACTGGCGCGGGAGATGGCCGCTGGCATTCGCGGCTCGCGGCTTGTCGTCATTGCCGAGAGCGGCCATCTGTCGACGTTCGAGCAACCAGAGGCGGTGACGAGCGCGCTGGTCGAATGGATGAAGTCGTGACGGTTGCGTTCGGCGAATGGGAGCTTTGGCGCAATTGCCGCAGCCGCCGGGGAGGGGAGGGCGCGGGCATCTGGACTGTGCTAACGCTTGATTCGACCCTCTACGCGGGGCGGGATGAAACGCATAAAGGAATGGAGCGCGTACGATGAAGCTTGATGGATCAGGACGCGGGCCGATTGCATTGGCGCTCGCGGCGCTATCGGTGCTCGTGTTGGCAATTTCGCCCGCAGCGGCGCAGAGCGATTATCCGAATAGACCGGTGAAGCTTGTTGTCGGTTTCGCGGCTGGCGGCGGAAACGATATTTTCGCGCGCCTCGTCGGCGCCAAGCTTTCCGAGATCCTCGGCCAGCAGATTGTTGTCGAGAACAGGCCGGGCGCCGGCGGACGGCTTGCACCTGAATATGTTACGCAGCAGCCGGCCGACGGCTACACACTGTTCGTCGGCCCGAGCGGCGCCATGGCGATCGCCGCGGCGATTTATTCCGACTTGAAATATTCGCCGCTCAAAAGCTTCGTGCCGCTCGCCATGATCGCGAACTTTCCGCTCATCATGGTGACTGGAGCGGACAATCCATCGAAGAACCTCAAGGAATTCGTCGAGTGGATGAAGCAGCATCCCGACAAGGCAAACTACGCGAGTTCCTCGCCGGCCTTCACCATCGTGACCGAGCTGTTCAAGCTGAAGTCCGGCATGCCCGGCGTGATGATCCCCTACAAGAGCAGCAACGAAATGAACCTGGCCGTCATCAGCGGCCAAGCGGCCATGACCATCGCCGACGGCCCGCCGACGGTACCGCAGGTGAAAGGCGGCAAGGAGAGGGCGCTGGCGGTGACCGGATCGCAGCGCTCCGCCGAATTGCCTGACACGCCGACCATGTCCGAGGCCGGTTATCCTGACGTCAACGTCAACCTGTGGAGCGGCATCTTCGCGCCGACCGGGACGCCGCCGGCCATCGTCGCCAAGCTGCAAAAGGCGACCAACGAAGCGATTGCCGATCCAGGTGTGTCTGGAAAGCTCAAGGCGCTCGCGGTGAATCCCGGCGGCGCAACGCCCGATCAGTTCA
Organism: Xanthobacteraceae bacterium; assembly: GCA_049584975.1. Taxonomy (GTDB): domain Bacteria; phylum Pseudomonadota; class Alphaproteobacteria; order Rhizobiales; family Xanthobacteraceae; genus BOG-931. The sequence continues at coordinate 35,612 of JBAUYV010000166.1, forward strand.
AGCAGATCATTGCCAGCGACATCACCAAGTTCGGCGCGGTGGTCAAGGCGGCGAACTTGAAATTCGAGGACTAGCAGCAACGCGGTAGCTCGTCATGGCCGGACTTGTTCCGGCCATCCACGTCTTAGCTTGCTGCACAATTTAAGGCGTGGATGCCCGCGACATAGGCGTGCTCAGCACGCCGTTCTTCAAACGGCTATGCGCGGGCATGACGCTTCAACAGGTTTCAGCGCGTGGCCGACGCCAGCTTAGCGCTCGTGTCGACGCGCTCGCCGCGATAGACCAGCCAGCCGAACAGCACCATGTCGAGCAGCACGATGAACGAGCCGATGGCGGCGATCGGATCGCCGATTGGGTGTCCGGTGTGCACAAGGCCGACCCCGATCGTGAGGATGATCGTGCCAACGATCCAGATCCAGATCTGCGCCATGGCGCTCTTGGCGTCTTCTAGCGACGGATGCAGCTTGTAGTAGATGCCGAACAGAAAGAGCGATACCCAGCCCAAGAGATTCAAGTGAGCGTGCGCCGGCATGGCGGAATGATCGTCCGAGATCGCCATGGTGATGCCCCAGATCATGCCCGCAATGACGAACAGGACCGCAGCCTGGAAACACAGCGCAGATGCCTTCATCATACCCTCCCCAACTGAAACAGAGCGTCAACGCTACTGCCGTTTGAGTGTGCGCTCCATGCCTGATGAAAGCAATATTCGGCTGGCGCACCATACTGGCACTGATTGCGACTTCATCCCGCGTGCGCGAAAGAAGCCGTTGCGGCCTTCGAGCCGAGCAGTGCTTCCACCTCGTTAGCGGCGTTTGCGGCGCCATCGATGCCGGCCAGCAATGCGGATTTCTCTCTTGCCGTGCGGCGGAAAGAGGGGGTGGATAGCACCTCTTGCACCGCAGCACGCATGGCGTCCGTGCCCGCGTCACTAGGCAACGCCCGGCCGGCGCCCCATTCCTGCACGGCTGCGGCGACGAACGGCTGATCGCCGGCGAGTCCTGGAATGACCACCATGGGAACGCCATGGCGCATGGCGCGCATCGCGGTGCCGTGGCCGCCATGGGTCACGACCAGGGCGGCGCGCCGCAGGATTGGATCGTGCGCCGCGTAATTGAGCACGACGGCGTTCGCGGGCGAAGCCACTTCGTTCGGGGCGACGATGCCGCCGGTCGTCGCGACCACGTGCACCGGTAGATCCGCCAGAGCGTCGAGCGCGCGCTGCACCTTGTCGAGGTTGCGCTGCTCAAAACCGGTGCTGAAGCTCACCAACACGAGAGGCGTGGAGTCGCTCTCCGGCCAAGGCAACGGCGTCGGTAAAGCAAATTTTTCGTCTTCCAGGACCGGCCCGGCGTGGCGGACCAGATCCCAGCCCGGCGCCGCGTCGAACGCGCCGAGGCTTGTCGAGACGATGCGGTCGCGGGTGCGCCACAGTTCATCAAGCGGCGGCAGCGCGGCAAAGCCCGCCTGCTGGCGCATGCCGTCGAGCGTCGCAATCATCTTGCGCCACATGTCGAGTTGGCGGAACACGAAGGTATGCACGAACACGACGGTCGGTTGCCGGAAGGCGGGCGCCTGGGCGAGGGCAGCCGGAAACATCGCGTCGATAAGCACGATGTCGGGCGCTTCTGCGGCGACGATCGATCGTACCTGCTCCTCGACTGCGGGCGAAGTGAGATAGCAGGACATGCGGGTGAGAAAGCTGCCCTGCGGATAGCGATCGACCTGGGCGTATGCTTGGGTGATCTCGATTGCGCGGAAGCCGGCCGTCTTGACGCGCGGCACCATTTCGGGCCGGCCGGCGAAAGCAACCGCATGGCCGCGCTCGGTGAGTACGCGCGCGATGCCGAGGCTAGGCGGCAGGTTCCCGCCGCCGGACCAGTTCAGCCACAGTATCCGTGCCATCTGGCTTCTCCTGTTGCATTACACTCAAGATCATCTGTCGAACGATCGCTTCCGCCGCCGCTCTGCCGTACGCCATATCGCGTCGCAAAAGCTTCCAGACGTAGACGTCCGTCAGCACAATGAGAATGGTGAGCAAGTGCGCGCGGGCGGCGCCCTGAAGCCTATTAAGTTGCGGAGCAAAAATCGTCTTCACGCCGTCGCGATGATTTTCGCGCCCCTGGTCCAGCGACGGCTTCAACGCTTGGCGGCGGCGCTCTTCGTTGAGGCGTTGCATGACCAGATCGCCGACCGATTCGTAGATGTCGAAGAAGGCCGAAACCGCCGCTTTGATGTCGCCAGGCTGAGCCGGTCGGAGAAACACACCGCTGGAGGCCATCTCCTCAAGCGCGGCGTATATAAGCTCGTCTTTGCTGCCGAAAATGCGCAGGACGGTCTGCACCGTCGTTTCCGCACGGCTCGCAACCGCCTCTAGTGTGAAACCATCGATTGATTCTTGCAGATAGATTTCCATCGCGCTTGCGCGAATGCGCGCCTTCGTGGCGTCGGCCTTGGCCGCCCGCGCCGTCATCACGTATTGCCGCTTTCTCTTTTTCATATTACTTCGACTAACGC
>JBAUYV010000167.1:0-6836 GCA_049584975.1 Xanthobacteraceae bacterium
GATGATTTCCGGCCCAGCGACAACGTCGAAGACGATCGCCAAGAAAGCGCATCCCGTGGCGTGGGCGGGGTTCCTGGCGGCAGCGGCGGCCTGGGCATCGGAGCAATCATCATTATCGGGTTGGTCAGCTGGTACTTCGGCATCGATCCAAGCGTTCTGTTGAACGGGGCGCAGATTCTCACCGGCAACGGACAGGTCACGACGCAGCCGACTCAAGCTCCTCAGGTGAACGCCGGCGCGCCCACCGATGCGATGGGCCACTTCGTTGCCCTGGTGCTCGGCGACACCGAGGATCGCTGGACCGAGATTTTCAGCGCCAGTGGCCGCACCTATCATCCGCCCAAGTTGCGGCTGTTCCACAATTCGGAACCGGGCGCCTGCGGCTTGGCGAAAGAGGCCATGGGGCCCTTCTACTGCCCGAACGATCAGCGCATCTATCTCGACACCGGCTTCTTTGATGATTTGCAGAACAAGTTCGGCGGTTGCACCGACAGCAAGGCTTGCCAATTCTCGGAAGCGTATGTGATCGCCCACGAGGTCGGCCATCATGTGCAGGACGAATTGGGCACGTTGTCGCGCGTGACCAGTGCGCAAAAAGTGGCTTCGAGCCAGGGCCAGGCGAACGCGCTGCAGGTTCGCATCGAGTTGCAGGCCGATTGCTTCGCCGGCCTATGGGCGAACCGCGCCCAGAAGAAGCATCCCTTCATTGAGCAAGGCGACGTCGATCAGGCAATGCAAACGGCCTCTGCCATCGGCGACGACCGTTTGCAGAAGGAGATGCAAGGTTACGTGGTGCCCGACTCCTTCACTCACGGCACCTCGGAGCAGCGAAAGCGCTGGTTCATGAACGGATTTAACTCCGGCGAAATCTCGGCCTGCGATACGTTGTCGGCGAGTTCATTGTAGGAGCGGATGAGCGCGCAAGGTGTGCCATGCCCGGGCTTGATGAGAACAAAAAGTTCGTGCCGCTCAAGATCGCGGTGCTGACGATCTCCGACACGCGTTCAATCAAAGACGATAAATCCGGCGCGCTGCTGGTGCAGCGCATCGTCGGCGCCGGCCATGTCGTCACCGAACACGGCATCGTGCCCGACGACATCGAGACGATCCGCGCTCGCGTCAAAGGCTGGATCGCCGATCCGGTGGTCGACGTGATCATCACCACCGGCGGCACCGGCTTTACCGGCCGCGACGTGACGCCGGAGGCCATCGAGCCGCTGTTCGAGAAAAAGATGGACGCGTTCGCGGCGCTGTTCCTGATGATCAGCTACCAGAAGATCGGCACGTCCGCGATCCAATCGCGCGCCACCGCGGGCGTCGCCGGTGCGACGTACATTTTCTGCCTGCCGGGTTCGCCGGGCGCCTGCAAGGACGCCTGGGACGAAATTCTGGTGCATCAGCTCGATTATCGTTACGGGCCGTGCAATTTTGTCGAGATCATGCCACGGCTCGATGAGCACCTGCGCCGGCCGAAAGCGCAAGGGGCGACGGTTTGACGTGTCATGCCCCGCGAAGGCGGGGCATCCAGTAATCATCGCGGTCTGACCGGTCGAACTTCAGCTCGCAACGCGGTGACTACTGGATCATCCGCCTTGCGCGGATGATGACAGTGAAGAGTTACAACTCCAAATCCCAATGCTCGCTCACCACCGGACGGCCCCAGCTCCGGTGCCGCTCCGTGCGCATGAGCCGAAAGCCCGCCTTCTGATAAATGTGGCGTGCGGCGGTGAGCACGCTGTGGGTCCACAGCGTGATCTTCTTGTAGCCGGCGCGGCGGGCGAAGCGGATGCATTCATCGGTGAGCCCGGCGCCCACGCCCAACCCCCGCGCCTTCGGATCAACGAGCAGCAGACGGATGCGGCCTACCTTCGCTGAGCCCTTGGCCGAATCCTTTGCCAGGAACACGCAGCCGACTACTTCGCCGTCCATTTCGGCGATCCAGCAGCGCTCGCGCTTGGGATCGTTCTTGTTGGCGAAGTCGGCGACGATCTGCGCGCACAGGCCTTCGAACGGTTCGGTCCACCCGTATTCCTGGGCGTAGATTTCGCCGTGGCGTTTGACCATCCAGCCGAAATCGCCCGGCACCGGCGCGCGCAACCGATAGGCGGGGTGCGAAGGCTCCGGGGCAGGGGTTTCGCCGCCGAGAAGCGATTCGATCGTTTGCATCGCCGCGATCAAACGCGCCTGGTCGGCGGGCGCGAGCTTGTCGAGCATCTTTCCGGTGTCGCGTTGCGAGCGTTGCTCGAGCGGCCCGTAAGCTTCGCGCCCGCGCGGCGAGAGCGCGAGGTGGCTTTGCCGCGCGTCGGTCGCCGAAGCGGTGCGCTGTATAAGGCCGCGCTTTTCGAAGTTTCGCAGCACGCGGCTCAGATAACCGGCATCGAGGTCGAGCGCGCGGCCGATGTCGGTGGCGGTGAGGGAGTGCCCGCTGGCGATCTCGTAGAGCACGCGCGCTTCGCCGAGCGAGTAGGGGCTGTCGAGGAACCTCTTGCGCAGCACGCCGATCTGCCGCGTGTAAAACCGGTTGAAACGGCGCACGGCTGCGATACGGCTGTCATGCTGGCGGCGGGACATGGCAAAGCCTCGCCCAGGTACTTGACTTAGTCAAGTATCTAGCGGGACGAGGAGCCGGCGGCGAGCGTCAATACGCGCCGGCGGCCGATGCGGCGAATGAGATCGGCCTCGGGATCGGCAGCCAGACCGGAATGGCCGCCGAGCTCGTCATAAAAGGGATGCGCGATGAGCAAGCCTTGTTCGGGACGCGGCAGCGCGCCCAGCGCTGCCATGAGCATCGACAGCACCTCCTTCAACGCCGGCTGCGCCGCGCGCCCGCGCCGGAACACCGCCGCGCGGGCATCCGGCGGCGATTGTTCGACGAAGCGCCGCACCTCGCCGGTCCAAGCCGCTTCCGGCACGGTGCCGGGGCGCAGGAACAGGAGCCAGGGCGCGCGCGCCGTTGTCGCGGCCGTCTTCAGCCGCCGGCCTGGAGTGCCTTCGATGACGGTGAAGTTGCAGCCGGCCACATCGGCCACGGTCGCGGTGTCGTCGTGCGAGCCGCCATCGGCCACGATAACTTCGCGCACCAAGCCCTCCATCGCGCCGGGAACGAGTGCCGCCAAGCTCGCCACGAGCGCGCGTTCGGAGTCGAGGGTGGCGATGATGATGCTCAGCATTCGCTGCAGGCCGCCGGTTTCGCCGGCCGGTTGGAGTCCCAACCCTCGATAAGTGCAGCGCGGCAAGTTTCCAACAGTTTCCTTGCTGCGCTGCAGCTTCACGCAGAATTGTTCTTGTTTTGTTCGCAGAGGCGCGTTAGCTTAAGGCCATGGCTCAATCATCCGCCTTGAGACGCCCGCCGGCGCCGTTGCCCTCCGCGCCGGCGGGCGAGTTGGGAACCGCCGTTGACCGCGAGCGCCGCCGCGGCCGCGGCACGCTTTCCAACGCCTCCGGGCGGTTCGAGCCGCGCGCCCGCATCCTCTTCGACGATGGCTGGCAGGCACTCGACGACCTGCCGCCGTTCAAGACCAGCGTCACGGTCGACTCGACCCGCAAGATCATCACCCATAACGACTCGCCGGATATTTCGTTTGATCGCTCGATCAACCCCTATCGTGGCTGTGAGCACGGCTGCGTTTATTGTTTCGCGCGCCCGACGCACGCTTATCTCGGCCTGTCGCCCGGACTCGATTTCGAATCCAAGCTGTTCATGAAACCGAATGCGCCCGAATTGCTGGAGCGCGAATTGTCGGCGCCGGGCTATGTGCCGAAAGTCATCGCCATCGGCACCAACACCGATCCGTATCAGCCCATCGAACGCCAGTACAAAATCATGCGCGGCATCCTCGAGGTCTTGGATCGCGCCGGTCATCCGGTGGGCATCGTGACCAAGTCGGCGCTGGTGCTGCGCGATCTCGATATCCTCGCGCGCATGGCACAGCGCGATCTGGTGAAGGTGGCGATCTCGGTCACGACGCTCGATCCGAAGCTCGCGCGTGTCATGGAGCCGCGTGCCGCCACGCCGCCGCGGCGGCTCGAAGCCTTGCGTCAATTGGTGAAGGCCGGGATACCGACCTCCGCCATGGTCGCGCCGGTCATTCCGGCAATCAACGACGCCGAGATCGAGCGCATCCTCGAAGCCGTGGCCGCGATGGGTGTCCGCAACGCCGGCTATGTGCTGTTACGGCTGCCGTTGGAGATCCGGGATTTGTTCAGCGAATGGCTGAAAGAGAACTTTCCGGACCGCCACAACCACGTTTTCAAGCTCGTGCGCGACACGCGCGGCGGCAAGGATTACGATTCCACTTGGGGCAAGCGCATGACCGGTTCCGGGCCGGTCGCGTGGATGATCGGGCGCCGCTTCGAGGTCGCCTGTGAGCGCCTCGGCTTCAATACCACCAAGCGCAAAGTCACCACCGAACATTTCCGGCCGCCGCGGCCGGCGGCGGAGCAGCTGGCTCTTTTCTAGGGCTGCTTTCTCCCCGCTATCCCCGTGCGGCGTTGGCCGCGTTGCGGTTCCCGGCGCGCGCCGCCATCATGCGGCCGATGAGTCGCAATCAAAACCGTCGCAACGGAAACGAAAAGGCGGCCGCGCGGCTGCCGCTCGGCGAAGAAGTCGCGCGCCCTACGTTCCGCCGTGAGCGCGCGGCGCTCAAGCGCGGCGTATGGCCGGTTGCCGGGTGCGACGAGGCCGGGCGCGGCCCGCTGGCCGGGCCCGTGGTCGCCGCGGCCGTGATCCTCGATCCCGACGACGTACCGCGCGGGCTCGACGATTCGAAAAGGCTGACGCCGGAACGCCGCGAAGTGCTTTACGAGCGCATCTGCGCGCGGGCTCAGGTCGCGGTGGCCATGGCGCCGCCGTGGCGGATCGACCGCGACAATATTCTGCGCGCGTCGCTGTGGGCGCTGGCGCGCGCGGTAGCGGCGCTGCCGGTCAAGCCGCGGCTGGTCTTCGTCGACGGCCGCGACCGCATCGACGCTGGCTGCGACTGTCAGGCCGTGATCGGCGGTGACGGTCTCGTCGCCTCCGTCGCCGCTGCCTCGATCGTCGCCAAGGTGACGCGCGACCGGCTCATGGCCTGTTTGGGCGCGGCGCATCCCGGCTACGGTTTCGAGCGCCATATGGGCTACAGCGTGCCCGAACATTTCGCCGCGCTGGACCGGCTAGGCCCGACCATCCACCATCGCCGCTCGTTCTCGCCGGTGGCGGATGCGCTCGGCTTGTTGGATGCCGATTCCGACGAGGCAATCGCCAACGTATTGCCACTCTAGCCGGGCCGCTTTAGTTATACGGTCCACCCACCCCGAAGTTATGCGGTCCACTCCGACACCGAGCCTGCTGGCGATCCTGTATCTCGTACGCGCTGAGCCCGATGTTCTACGTTCCCCTTTACTTTGAAGCGATCCGCACCCGCCCGGCGATTATCTTCTGGGTGGCTACGCTGGCGCAGGCCGCGCTATGGATCGCCGTGCCGATGCTGTTCTACTCGGCGCCGCCCGGCGGTTTGGCGCAGGTGCTGGCGGTCGGCCACGAATTCCAGTTCGACAGCAACGTCGGCCCGCCGCTCGCGTTCTGGTTCGCCGAATGTGCCTATCGGATCGGCGGCCTGTTCGGCGTCTACGCGCTATCGCAGCTTTGCGTCATCGTGACGTATTGGTGCGTGTTCAGGCTGGGCAGCACCATTGTCGGTCCGGCGCAAGCCGTCGTGGCCGTGCTGCTCATGGTCGGCGTTTCGGCGTTCACGGTGCCGACGCCGGATTTCGACCCGGCGATTCTGGCCATGGCACTCTGGGCCATCGTGCTCTTGCGCTACTGGCGCGCGGTCACGCTGGGGGAGCGGACATCCTGGTACGTGTTCGGCGCTGCGGCCGCTCTCCTGTTGATGACCAGCGAGGGAGCCCTCGTGCTGCTCGCGCCGCTTGCCTTGTTCACGGTGTTCACCGATCGCGGGCGCGCGGCACTCAACCGGCTGGACCCGTGGATCGTGACAGTGGTTCTTGTCGGCTTTTTGTTCCTGCATCTGCTCTGGCTCGAGGGCTCCGCTGATAGCCTGACGCCGACCATCGCAGAGCTACGCGACGCCGGCAGCGTGCAACACAATACGCTCGCCTGGCTCCGCCTTCTGGCCGCGCTCATCCTGGCGCACGCCGGCCTCGCAATTCTCGTGGTGCTGGCGGGCGGCTGGCCCCGCTCCCGCAACGATCCGACGCCCGCTCTCACGCGCGGCGCGGTGGATGAGTTCGGCAAAACCTTTGTGAAGTTCTTTGCTCTTGTGCCGGCTCTGCTGGCGACAATCATTGCGGTTCTGCTCGGACGGGCGCTGCCAATCGGCGGCACGGCGCCGCTCGTGGTGCTGTCCGCGCTCGGCGTGATCCTCCTCGCCGGCGAGAGCATCGAGCTCTACCACCAACGCATTCTCGGGCTTGCCTGGGCCGGCTTGTTGATCGTGCCGGCTGTGCTGGTGCCGGTGGTGTTGATCATGCTGCCGTGGACGCTGCGCACCAACCTGACGGTGGGGGAACCGGCGGCCGCCATGGGCCGCTTCTTCGCCGACACGTTCGAGAGCAGGACCGGGCGTCCGCTGGCCGTTGTCACCGGCGAAACAGCCACCGCCGCAATCGTGGCGATCGGCGCGCCAAGCCGTCCAAGCGTCTACTTCGAAACCGATCCCGACCGCTCGCCTTCGGTCACGCCCGACGAAATTCGGGAAAAGGGCGCCGTGGTAGTGTGGCTGGCCGCCGACACGACACCGACGCCGCCGCCGCTGATCAAGGCCCATTTCCCCGATCTCATTCCCGAGGTGCCGCGTACCTTCGAGCGGCGTGTGCAGGGCCGTCTGCCCCTC
>JBAUYV010000168.1:0-26111 GCA_049584975.1 Xanthobacteraceae bacterium
CTGTCAGCATTCCCCCCACCGCTCGCTTGGAATCAAAGCGAGCAGCGCATCAGGCCAACCTTCAGGGGGTCAATTTTGGACGCCGATCCCCGCGCTTAGGGGGTCAAAATTGCACGCCGAATAACAATTTCGCCAACGTAACGATGTCCTTCACTTCCAAAATTTGTTTCGAATAACCCTTGCTAGCAGCCTGTATCATAGCGAGGCCCACTTCCCGCAAAGTACAAAACCCCGCAGGGTAAAGTACCCTGCCGATAGGGTAGAGCCAGGCAAAGTACTTGTAGTAGCTCTTTACGTTTTTCTGGCCCGGCGTAGCTTTCATAAAACCCGGGCGGAACATGTAGGCTCGCTTGAACAGCCGTAACAACGCATTTTCGGTAGCGCCTTTCACGCGCGCCCACGCGACTCGTCCCTGTTCGCTGCTATCAGTACCCGCGCCCGTCACGTAGCAAAAGGTCATTTCCGGATTCAATTTCGCCAATAGCCGCGCCACGTTCAGCGTCAGGTCGTAGGTTACGTGCCTATATTCCTCTTTGCTCATGCCGACGGACGATACGCCAAGGCAGAAAAAACAAGCGCTGTATCCGCTCAATTGCTCCTGGATCGGCGCCAGATCGAAAAAATCGGTATGAACGATTTCTCGCAGCTTCGGATGCGACACTCCTCCCGACTTTCGATTGATGACTAAGACCTTTTCGACGTCGGGGTGCTTCAGGCACTCGATGAGGACACCTTCCCCGACCATGCCCGTCGCGCCCGTTATGATTGCCGTGATTTTCATCCCAGTTCAACTTTTAGCCGCTGAAATCTTTCGCGTGTCGATCGCCTCTTTTGCAATTCTGATTGCCTCGTTTTCCGTATCCGCGTGCATTGTGGTGAATACGGGAAGCGTCGTTCCCTCCACGCTCATGTGCTTGCCGTCCTGTCGGCGAATGTGCGCTTGCCACTGTCCCTTGTCGTTCACGAATTCAGTGATGAGATATTCTTTGTATTCCATCGATCTGTCCTCCTGCTTGGCATTCGCCGGCGCTTATGACGGCTTGATCCCAGTCCCGCCGCACCTTTGGCATCTCACGATCTTATCCCCCTTTTTGAGGGTGCCTTTTCCCTCGCAATTTTTGCAGGGTTTCTTTTTCTCTCCGACGCTCTTCCGCATGGACTCCTCCAGATTCGAGCTCGATTATATGGCTGAGCCCGATAACGCCAGATCCCCAGATCACGGGTGTGCCTTTGTGGCCACGGCCTAATGCACAGGGGCCGGATTTCGTGATAGGTTTTTGCTTCGACCTTTTCGTCTTGACGGCCTCTCCATGCCTGACCACAAATTCAAAGTCGGCCAAACCGTTATTTTGTCTCGCGCGATCGCGCGGAACATGCCAGGCGGAACGTATCAGATCACGAAGCAACTGCCGAGGCGCAACGGCGAGTATGAGTATCGGATCAAGAGCATCAACGAGCAGCACGAGCGCGTCATGCGCGAAATTGAGCTGCTTATAATATGTCGTAGCTGATCGCCACCGTCACCACTCCTTAACGGCCCATCTGACTACTCTCGCTCGTCTGCGGGTTCGATTTACCGCAACCGCGGGCAGCCGCGCTGGGCGATCTCAAATCTTTTCGGAACCTTCTGCCTTCATCGCCCACATCAGGGCCGCAATCACCCCCTTGCATCGCGGCAACAGCATCAAGGTCAGTCCGACGATCAGCGGCAAGTAGATAACGAGGGCAAGCCATAGTGGAAGTTGGAAATTTAGCTCACAGATGAGGATAATTGGCACGGTCATATGACCGACGACAAGAATCGTCAGCCAAGGAGCGGCATCATCGGTGCGAAAATGACCATAAGGTTCGCCGCATATAGAGCAGTGGTCGACGATTTTGAGGTAGTGGTGCAACAATCGGCCTTGGCCGCATCGCGGGCATCGCCCGAGTACACCTCTGATGAGTGCCGTTGGCGTTGACGGATACTTCAGATCGGCGGCTGTCATCGGAATGAGCCCTTCCTACCTGACTGCCAACGCGCGTGTCCATAGCCGCTCTCGAAGAAACCGCTGCCCGTTATAAGAAAAAGACGCGCCGCACTGTTTCGCCATCGACGGTCGCGTCATGTCTGGAGCACTACAAACGCTGCGACGTTTGGCCGGCGAGCGCAATACAGAGCCGATTGCGGCGTGCGGTGTTGGGCCGGACTGCTGTTCAAGAACCGGTCCGTCAGCGCATTTTCAAAACAATGACCTGATCGCTGCTGGGATCGGTTGCCGGCCGCAGTTTCTTGACCTGAGCTGTCGATACAGCTCCGGCATCATTTCCCCAAGAGCCGCGCACAAACGACAGGACTTCCGCGATCTGCTCATCGTTCAACTGAACGCGGAACTGCGGCATGCGGTACGCATCCGGCACGCCTTTAACGACAAGCGGTTCCGCGCCGTTCAGCACGAGATTGATGAGCGACGACGCGTCCGGGTCGAGCACGGCCGGGTTGCCTGCCAGCGGTGGCATGAATGGCGCCTGGCCCTTGCCGTCAGGGCCATGGCAAGCGGCGCATGAACCGAGATATGTCGCGGGAGCTGCCTGTTGCACTTCATCTTGCAGCGATTTTGCTGTTTTATCGTCGTAAGCGAACTGGCTTTGGACTGCCGTCGCCGGCAGCGACTTGAGGAAAACAGCCATCGCCTTGGTATCGTCGTCGGTCAGGTACGGCGTGCTGTTGTTCACCACATCGAGCATCGAGCCGAAAGCAACACCTTTGTCGTTGTGGCCGCTTTTCAGGAATGCGGCGACATCCTCAACAGACCATCCGCCCAGACCGGTGAGCTTGTCGCCCCGCAGGTTCGGCGCGGACCACGCATCAAGCTCGGCGCCCCGCAAATACGCAGGGTTGCTGTCGTCGAGCGCCTTTTCCTCGATGGCCCAACCGCGCGGCGTGTGGCAAGCGCCACAATGGCCAAGCCCCTCGACGAGGTAGGCGCCGCGATTCCACTGCGCATCATGATCCTGATGGACGGTAAAGCCGGTCTTCGGTGCGAAAACCGTATTCCAGATTGCCAACGGCCAGCGCGGGCTCAAATACCGGGGAATTTCATTCGGCTTGTTCGGTTGCCTTACGGCCGGCACGTCTTTCATGAAGAACGTATAGAGCGCTTGCACATCCTCGTCGGTGATCTTGGCGTATGAGGGGTAGGGCATCGCCGGATAAAGATGATGTCCATCCTTGGCGACGCCCGAGCGGACTGCGCGATCAAAATCCTTCAGCGAATAATTGCCGATGCCCGTTTCGGGATCCGGAGTGATGTTGGTCGAATAGATCACCCCCATGGGGGTCCCCATCCGCAAGCCACCGGCAAAGGCCTTGCCGCCGCGGACGGAGTGGCAGGCGACGCAATCGCCGGCACGCGCGAGATACTCGCCCTTGTTGTTCGGAGTCCCCGTCTGCTGGGCATGCGAAGGGGAACTGGTGCCTGCCAGAACCAGGATGAAGGCAAGAATCTTGAATCGGCTCATAATCTTCTGAACAACTCTTAGGCGTAGCGCCTGACTGCGCTACTACCCAATAAATCGGACTGCGTTTTCGTGCGGACCGGCAAACGGTGCCGCTCTAAACCGCGCTGTACGATAAGTCTTGGTCCATGATCGGTAGCGTGCGGATGCGTTTGCCAGTCGCGGCGAAAATCGCATTTGCGACGGCACCGGCGATTGGCGGCGTTGCCGGCTCGCCCGCACCGCCCCAGACCTTGCCGCCGCTGGGGACCAGATGGACGTCGATCTTTGGCGCTTCCGCCAACCGCACCATCCGGTAGGTGTCAAAATTTCCCTGCACCGGAACGCCGTCCTTGATCGTAATCTTTCCGTACAACGCGGCCGTCAGACCGAAAATCACGCTGCCTTCAGCCTGTTCGGCAATCGTCTGCGGATTGACCATGTAGCGTGTATCGAGGGCGACGGTGACGCGATTCACTTTTACGTCGCCATTCGGTCTGACCGTGACCTCGGCGACCTGCGCACACAGGCTGTCAGTGTCTTCGCAGATCGCGATGCCGCGGGCGGTGCCTCGGGGCAGCGGTTTGCCCCAATCGCCTTTCTCCGCCGCGGTATCGAGCACCTTGAGCCAGTCCGGCTTTCCTTCAAGAAGCTTTCGCCGCACCTGATAGGGATCGAGGCCGCTGGCGGACGCGATCTCGTCGAGGAAGCTCTCAATCGCGAACACGTGCTGGTTCGCGCCCGGTGCGCGCCAGAACCAGACCGGCAGATGGGTGTTCTTGATCAGCGCTTCAACGCGGGTGTTCGGCACCTTGTAGCCGTTGTCAGCCAATCCTGCGACCGACTGCGGCTCCGGTCCCTTGGCCGGCGGCTTTCTGCCGAGGCTCGCCCAGATCGACGAGGTGACGACACGCATCGACCACGCAGTCGGCAAACCGTCGGAGCCGGCAGCGGCCTTGAAGGCGACAACAGCATGCGGGCGGAATTTGTCCTGGCGCGTATCTTCCTCGCGGGTCCACACCAGCTTCACCGGTTTCTGAACGACTTTGGCGATTGCAATCGCCTGTATAATCTCATCGCTTGCGTCACGCCTTCCGAAGCCGCCGCCGACAAAACCGTTGTGCACATAAACCTGCTCCGGCTTGAAACCTGAGGCCTTGGCCGCGGCCTGCGTTGCTTCATCCGCCGCCTGTGTTCCGACCCAGACATCGAGACGGTCGGGTTGCAGGTGCGCCGTCGCGTTCATCGGCTCCATCGGCGAATGCGAAAGGTAGGGTGTCTCGTAAATCGCCTCGAATGTCTTCGCGGCGCCCGACATCGCCTGATCGACGTCGCCGTCATTGCGCGCAGTCGCCATGGTCTCGTTAAGTGCGGTGTGAAACGCCTGCGAGAGTTGGTCGCTGTCAACGGAGCCCGCCGCGCCGACGTCCCATTCCGGCTGCAGCCGTGCGAGCGCCTGCTTTGCGCGCCAGTAGCTGCCGGCGGCGACCACCGCGACTGCGTTATCGAGCCGAACCACCTGAAGCACGCCGGGCGCACCGGAGAGCGCTGACTCGTCGACACTTTTCAGTTTACCGCCCGCAACGGGGCAGGCATTGATCGCGGCGAAAACCATGCCCGGTAGCTGTGCGTCGATGCCGAATTTTGCCGAACCATCGATCTTGTGCACTACGTCGACGCGCGGCATCGGCCTGCCGATGAATGTGAACTTGTCAGGCGTCTTGATCGCGGGTTCCTGCGCGAGCTTTATCTTCGCCGCATCCGCGGTCAGTTCGCCATAGCGCAGCGTCCGTCCCGACGGGCCATGGGTGACGACACTCAATGCTGCTGTGCATTCCGATGCCGGCACGTTCCATCGGGAGGCTGCCGCAGCGATCAGGCGTTCGCGCGCGCTGGCGCCGACCTGCTGCATTCTCTTTTGTGATGCCCGCACCGAGCGGCTGCCGTTCGAGAACATGTCGCCGTAGACCTTGTTCTCGCGGATATTGCGATTGGGGGAAGCGTATTCGATGCGCACCTTTGACCAGTCGCATTGCAGTTCTTCGGTGATGATCATCGGAAGCGCGGTCATACTTCCCTGGCCCATTTCCGAGCGCTGATAGCGTATCAAGATGGAATCGTCGGGATCGATGGCGATCCACGCGTCGATCTCGTTGGCGGCGTAGGCATTGTCTTCGTTCCAAGGCTGCGCGAGGACTGTCGCGGCTTCCGCAATCGCGGGCGCGGCGCCAATGCCGATCATAAGGCCGCCGGCGGCGCTTGTTGCGGTCAGGATGAAGTGGCGGCGGGTGAGATTCGCGTTCATTTCTTTACCCTCACGCTTTCATCATATCGGCGGCGCGATGGATCGCGCGGCGAAGCCGTTCATAAGTTCCGCAACGGCAAATATTGGTGATGTTTGCATCGATCTGGGCGTCAGTCGGATTCGGGTATTGTTTGAGAAATGAGACTGTCGCCATGATTTGTCCGGATTGGCAGTAGCCGCATTGCGGCACGTCCTCGGCCAGCCATGCCTGCTGCACCGGGTGCTTGCCGTCCGGCGAAAGCCCTTCGATGGTGACGATGCTCGCGCCGGACAGGGTGCCGATCGGTACCGAGCAGGAGCGCATCGCCCTCCCATTGATATGGACGGTACAAGCCCCGCACTGCGCGATCCCGCAGCCGAATTTCGTGCCAGTCAGCCCGACGGCATCGCGCAATGCCCAGAGCAGGGGGGTGTCGGGTTCCAGATCGATGTCGTGCTGCGTTCCATTGACCGTGAGCGTGATCATTTGGGCTCTTCCTCGGTTGGAAGCCGGACCTTACGGGTCAATACGGCCTCGAGCTGGTCGGGAGACACCATCTTACTGAATTAATTAGGCAAGCCGATCACAAGTGCAAGTGGGTCTTGCAAGTGGGTCTTGGCGCGGTCGCAGCGCTGCAAGGCTCGGCCCGCTTGGGCACGCGAGGGCCCGCGATAATGGGGAATTGCCGTTGAGACGCTGGGAAGCGCCGGCATAACTACGGAATTTACGCCGGATTTCCGTGGCGGATTTAACGGAACATGCTTGCCACACCAAGAAAATGAGCATGGAAGTCGATAATCGGCGCCCTGACTTGCTGCCATCGATCGCAACACTCGCTGTCGTGAGCAGACCCATCAGGCGGCACAGTTCAATAAATTGCACGCAGACCTGGCGCTTGCGCTATCGCGCAAATGTTATTGCGTCCACTGCTTCGCCTGCGCCGCGATGGCGGCGTGGTCGAAGTCGTTGCAGGCGGCGATGAATTTTGTTGTGTAGGCGGCGGTTACCGGATCGGCGCCCTTGATGGTGCCGAACGTTGAAAAGTCGCTCCGTGTGTTCTCCCAGTTCCCGGGGATGAATTCGCCGAGCGGGGTGTTCTCGGGCTGGCCTTGCAGCGCCATTTGCAGGAAGCGATCCATGACGTGCACGCCGTTGCTCAAGGCGGTGGCGTCATCGAGGTTCATCGGTTTGATGTTGGGAAATTCGTCCCAGAGTATTTTGACCCCGGCCGCCTTGTTGGTCGTGGTGAAGACCAAGCCCTTGGTCATGGCGCGGCAATAGCCGGAAACTTCTTTCGGGCTTGCGGCGGCGAATGCCGAAGACGTCGCCAGCGTGGTGCCGACGAGCTTATCCTGCAGCGGAATGTCGACCATGCGCAGCGCGAGCCCGGTGTTCTCCGCGGCGGCCAGCATGGCGTCCCACATCACCAGTGCGTCGATCTGGCCGCTGCGCAGCGCCGCAACGGCCGACGGTCCGGCGCCGGTGTTGATCCCGCCGTACTGATCGGGCGTGATGCCAAGCTCGCCGAGGTTCTGCTTCAAGGCCAAGCCACCGCCCGCCCCGAACGACGGCGCGCCGATGGTTTTGCCTTTCAGATCGGTCAGCGTGTGGATTGGCGAGTCGGGCAGCACCACGAGAAAAGTCCCGGGGTTGCGTTTGAGATTGAAGAAGGAGACGAGATCGCCGCCCTTCTCGCGGACCGACAGGATGGCGTCGCCGGCGGTGGTGCCGACCTGGGCGTTGCCGGACTGCAGCAGCTGCGCGGAGATCATCCCGGTCTGGGTATTTTGGATGTCCACGTCGAGACCTTCGGCGGCGAAGAAGCCGAGATGCTTCGGCACCGCGTAGAGGAATACTTCCTCACCCACGCCCATGATCGGATGCATCTGCACCAGAGTCATCTTCTTGAGCGTTTGCGCTGACGTGGCGGTCAAGCCGGCGCAGATGGCCGCGACCGTCAGGGCCATCGTGATGCGGTTGAAATGAGAGAACATTGGTGTCGTCTCCGCGATTGAATGGGATCGTTCAGGGCCGTGCCGATGCGTTCGCGCGCTGCGCCCAGAAGCAATAGCGGCGCTCCAGGAGTCCGACGGCGGAATTCATCAGAAAGCCGATAAACGCCAGCAGCAGGATGACGGCAAAGAGCGGGCCAAGCTGCATCTGCTGGTCGTACTGCAACAACAGCATGCCGAGTCCGGCGCTGGCGCCGACGAATTCGCCGACGACCGCACCGAGGATCGCCAGCACCGACGCCACGCCAAGCCCGGCAAACAGGAACGGCAGGCAACTCGGGAAAATGATTTTCGACAGCAGGTGCCATTCGCTGGCGTTGCAGGAGCGGGCGAGCTCGATGCGCTCCGGCTCGACTGACTGATAGCCGGCCATGGTGTTCACCAGCACCGGAAAGAAGGCGATGATGGCGGTGATGAACACCTTACCTTCGAGACCGAAGCCGAACCACACCACCATCAACGGCGCCAGCGCGACCTTGGGCAACGACTGAAAACCGACGATATAGGGATACCAGCAGCGGCCGAGCAGCGGCCAATGGGACAGGGCGAAACCAAGCACTGCGCCTAATGTCGAGCCGATGGCAAAGCCGAGCACGGCTTCCCAGATCGTGACTCCGCTATGGTACCAGTAGCCCGCCTTGTCCCATGGGGCACGTGACAGCCCGCGTACAAAGGCGTGCCAGACGTCTTCCGGCGGCGGCACCACATAGGCGGGCGCGCCGAACACGTGACAGGCGAGCCACCACAATGCCACGACGGCGATGAGGATCGCGGGCGATATGGTGAATTGCGGATAGCGTCGCAGGATGCTCGCCGATGCGCCGCTCGGCGCCGCAGTGGCGTGCGCGATGGTTTGATCGACGGCTTGCACGGTCATCAGAATATTCCTTCCTGCGCATCGAGCAGTGAACGAAGATGCGCCGCGTAGCGGCCAAAACGGTCGGTGTTGATCACCGACAGTTCGCGCGGCCGCGGCAGATCGATGGAGATGACGTCGGCGATGCGGCCTGGGCGCGCCGTCATCGCGATCACGCGGTCGGACAGGAAGATGGCCTCCGCGATGGAGTGGGTGATGAAGAAGACCGTCTTGCGGTTCTGGCTCCAGATGCGCAGCAGCTCCAGATTCATCTGCTCGCGGGTCATGGCGTCGAGCGCGCCGAACGGTTCGTCCATCAGCAGCAGGCGAGGGTCCTGCACCAGGGCGCGTACGATGGCGGCGCGCTGCTGCATGCCGCCGGACAGCTCATACGGATAGCGGCCGGCGAACTCGTGCAAACCGACGAGCTTCAACAGATCGAGCGCGTGCTGCATGTAGCGGGATCGCGATAGCTTCCTGAATTCGACCGGCAACAGCACGTTTTCGAGCACCGTCCGCCACGGCAGCAAAACCGGCGACTGAAACACAACAGCGGCTTCGTTGCTCGGACCGCACAACGGCATGCCGTTGAGTTCGACGGAACCCGCCGAATACGGCAACAGCCCGGCCAGCACCTTGAGCAGCGTCGATTTTCCGCAGCCGCTCTGGCCGACCACGGAAACGAACTCGCCGTCATAAATCTCGAAGTCGAGATTCTTGAGCGCGATGACTTCGCTTGCGCCGGCGACCGCGTACGTCTTGGAAAGGCCGCGCGCGACAATGAGCGGCTGCGCGCTCGCGGTGCCGGACTGCGGGGAGGCGGCGGCGAGAACTGGCCTCATAGGCCACTCGGGGCGATCCTGCGGGCCATGATGGGCAGGTTAATGCAAGGTGTGTGCCAGCGATACGGCGCGATGTGCGTTACGTGCCCGTGAGGCCTAATGCGCCGCGCTTGCCGGCACCAGCCGGAACGAGGCGACCTGCGGCGCGGTCCCGAAATAGACCGACTGCAGTTCGGCCGAATCCTTGAATTTCGTCTGCGTCAGCCGGCGGAAAATCAGATTTGCGGTCAGCGACGGCTGATCGAGCGGGTAGGGATCGAGCGCGATCGTCTTGTCGCCGGTCGGCGTGAGCGTCATGGCGGGGCCGCCCTTGCCGGAATAGCTCCGCGGCACCGGGGCGATGGAGTCGGGCTTGAGCACTTCGTTGCTGCAAATGTAGAGCGACATCAAATCCCAGACCTGGAGCAGGTTGTAGTTCATTGCGACTTCGTCTGCTTCGAATTTTGCCGCCGCCGTGTTTTGCTTGGCCTCGCTGCGTGCGATCAGCGCCTGGATCCCAGGCGGCAGCGTGCCGCGCTGGATCGCTGGCGGCTGCGTCATGACGCCATAGCGCGACTGATAGAGGCCGGTCCTGTGCTTGGCGACCAGCAGTCCCGCATAGGCGTCGATGTCGCTCAGCCAGTCGCCGGCCCATTCGAACGCATCGAGCTGCGCCTTGTCGTTAGGCACGTCGCGGAAATTCGGCGTTCTGCCGGTTTCGCGGCTGAGCTGAGGGACGGTCTCGTAGCGGATCCAGCCGCGATCGTGACACATGGCGGCGCGCACCGCCGACAGGTAGGGCCGCGGCTTCTCGAAATCCTTGTTGCCCCAATGGGCCGCAAACAGTCCCGAGATCAGCGCATGATCGTTCTGGTTAATCATGACGATGGTGCCGTCGGATTCGTAGCGGACGATCATGAAGGGCTCTCCCTGCCAGGCGGACAATTCTGGACCGGCACTCGCACATATTGGCGGGCTGCAAACGATTTGCCAAAGTGATCCTTGGCAACGCTGATGATCGCCCGGAGCGCAGCGGATGCCGCAGGAGCCGCGTTGACCCGATGAAATTCGCGCACTTTTCCCACATCTGGGCCAAGCCCGGGATGACGCCGCACCAGCGCTACGAACAGCTCTGGCGTGAACTCGTGTTATGCGACGAGACCGGCTTCGACCACTCGTTCTGCGTGGAGCATCATTTCCGGCCCGATGAGAGCTGGATGTCGTCGCCGTCGCTCTACGCGGTCGGTGCCGGCGCGCGGACCAAGCGGCTGCGCATCGGGCCCATGGGCTACATCGTCCCGCTCTATCATCCGCTGCGGCTCGCCGAGGAAATCGCCATCGTCGATCAGATGCTCGGCGGGCGCATGGAGCTCGGGCTCGTGCCCGGTATCAATCCGGATTACTTCCGCCCGTTCGGCCTCGACTACGGCCAGCGCAAGTCGCCGACGCTGGAATTCGTCGATTATCTGCGCGCGGCGTTCGGCGAGACGCAGCCGTTCTCGTTCCATGGCCAGGAATTTCATACCGACAACGCCCGCATTGCGGTGCCGCCGGCGCAACGCCCGCATCCACCGCTGTGGATGATGAGCCGCGATCCACAGACGCTCGAATTCTGCGCGCGCCATGCCATCAGTCCCGGTTACTTTCTGGTCTATCCGCGCACCGACGCGGCGCCGCGCTACCGCAAATTCTTGGCTGACTGGAAAGCCGCCGGCTGGCCGCAAAAACCCAACATCGCTTATTGCACGGTTGTCTATGTGGACGAAACCGACGATAAGGCGATGGAGACCGCCCTGTTCCGTGCGAGCCGCGCCTATGAGGGTTTTCTGGCGCCGGCGAAACTAGGAGAGAGCTTCGAGCAGCGCGCCGCCGAGCACGCCAAGATGTTCGTCGGCCGCGGCGAGCCCGGCGCGTCGGAAATCATGCAGCATCTGTTCGACGCCGAGTACCTGCGCCAGCACGAACTCGTGTTCATCGGCTCGCCCGAGACGGTCGCGGCGAAAATCCGCACCGCCGCCGCCGAGGGCTTGTTCAACGTGTTCATGGGCGAGTTCAATTTTTCCGACCTGCCGGAGCCGGACCTGCTGCGCTCAATTCGCCTCTTCGGCGAGAAGGTGATTCCGGCGCTGCGCGCCTACGAGCCGTTCTGAGAGCCGCACCAGCGCCCGCCTTGGCGAGGACGCGCCCAATTACGAGCGCTCGGCCTTTTCGCTTTCGCCCGTCAGGATCGGAATGAAGAAACTGCTGGCCGCCACCAAAATGGAGATGCTAACGGCGCTGACCGAGAGATACCACGCCAGTTCGTAATCGAAAGTCCGGTGCGCCAATACGACGGACAGCGCCTGGAATTCTTCGTTGGTCAGCGGCTTTCCGCCCGCAATCGTCATGTCACCCAGGAACGAATATTTGACGCGCGCGACAAAAAGGCAGGATGCAGCGGCGAAAAGTGCGAGCATGATGGCCACGAGAACCATCATCCGGCGCCATTTGTGGATCCGGTGCAGATTTCCTCTATCGAGGACAAAAGTGGCCGCCGCGATGAGAATGCCGTCGAACACCATCAGCGCCTCGGCCTTGTGGTCGAGCACCGACAGGGCCTCGTAGAAGAATTCGAGCGTTCGTCTCGCCGCTTCGTACTCTGGAGAGTTGAGCAGGTTCAGCTTGTCGACAATGTTGTCCATGGCCCCGTCCCGCGTTGGCCGGCGGACAGGAATACTACCGGCGTCACTGCGCCTTCGCCAACTCCGGATGCGCCGCGAGCCGCGCGTTGTTGAGAATGTAGACGATATAGGTCACCACCGCTCCCGGGTTGCCGGCTCTGCTTCCTTTACCTCCGCCGCCGGGGAGTAGTAGCCGGCGCGCTCCGCGGAGGCCCCAGCACGACGGCCGCTTCCGTCGTGAGCAGCAGGAACGTAAAGGTCTCCTGCAGGTACAGCCGGACGGCAGCGTCGGTGTGGCTCAAGTAGCCGATGGAAATGTCCTGACCGATGTACAGGCCGAAGTCGCCGCCGCGGGTGGTGAGCACGAATGCGCCCGCGATGGCCGGGGCCCAGATGATCTCGCCATCGACCAGGCGCTTGACGTGCTCCAGCACCGGGTAGCCGTTGTCGCTGGTCTCGCTGAGTCCCGTATAGGCATCGGAACCGAGCAACACTGAGTAGGGGCCGTTCACGCCGGCGAGACGCAACTGGCTCACGGCCTTGGCGATGGCGTCCGGATACGCGCGCACATTGGGCGGAAGAGTCATCACCGGATTGCTGGTCCCTTCACGAATGCCCCCAATCCCACCGGCCGCGTAACCATCGAAGATGGCGCGGTCTTCCGCGAAGGCGATCAGCCGCGCGGCATCCTTGGCGGGCAGCCAGTCGGAGTCGTTGGCGCCACGCTCCACGTCGTCGATCTGCTGCCGATCGAGATCGAACGGCACGCGCAGTTCGACGAGCGCGTTCACCTCACGTTGCCGCGCCAGAATGCCATCCATTGACGCCCTGATGTTGCGCAGGTGGCCGGTGCCGATGGCCGGCAGCGCGACGCCGCCCGGCCCTTGCACGTCCACGACGCGCCGCCCGGCGAGATGACGCTTGAGCGTGCGCGTGGCTTCTTCCTCAATGTCGGCCCACGCCGCTTCGGAGATCGGGGCAAGCTCGCGGTGCAGGTTATTCATGATGAGGGTCTCCTTTGAGCGAACCGATGCCGAGCGAACCGTCACGCGCCGGTGCCGCGGGCTCCGGCGGTGAAGCGGTGGATTCGTCCGCCGACTTCATTTCGGCAGGCGGCGCGCCGTCGCCGACGTTATCGAGGAAAGTCGCGGACGGAACGAAGAACAGGTTCCCAGTCGTGGCGCGGCTGAAATCCAACAGCCGGTCATAATTTCCCGGCGGGCGGCCAATAAACATATTGTCCAGCATCTGCTCGATGGTTTTGGGCGAGCGGGAATAGCCGATGAAATAGGTGCCGAATTCGCCGCGCGCTGCGCTGCCGAACGGCATGTTGTCCCGAAGTATCTTAATCTCTCTTCCGTTTTCCACGATCGTGGTCAGCGCGTTATGGGCCGATGTCGGCTTCACCGCATCGTCGAGTTCGATGTCGGAGAGCTTGGTGCGGCCGATAATGCGTTCTTGGGCTTCGGTCGATAGCGCGTTCCAGCCGGGCAGATCGTGCAGATACTTTTGCACGATCACATAGCTGCCGCCCGCGAACGCCGCGTCCTCGGCGCCGATATAGGCGGCCTCGATCGCCGTGTCCGCCGTCGGGTTTTCGGTTCCGTCGACAAAACCGAACAGATCGCGGTCGTCGAAATAGCGAAAGCCATGCACTTCGTCGACCGGACAGACCGCGCCCGCAAGCCGCGTGACGATCTGCGTCGCCAGTTCGAAGCAGAGATCCATCCGCTTGGCGCGGATGTGAAATAGCAGATCGCCGGGCGTCGAGACTGCGTGACGAGAGTCGGCCCGGATTTCGCGGAACGGATGCAGCTCCTTGGGGCGCGGCTGGCCAAAGAGCCTGTCCCACGCGTCCGACCCTATTCCCATCACGCAGGAAAGGTCTCCTTCAATATCGCGGAAGCCTACGGCGCGGAGGAGTGCCGGCAGATCTCCGCAGAATGCTCGGACCGCTCCGCGACTGGAATCCCCGGGATTGACCGTCACCACCAGAAAGATCGCGGCGCGCGTCAGCGATCGCACCACGGCCTGCGGGACGGGAGGTAAGCCCTCTGTTCCAGATGTAGCCAACGAACTTGACTCCGTCGGGTCGAACTCGTCTCACCCGCAACGACGATTATGCCGCCTCCAGCGGCTTGCCCTCGCGCTCGCGCAGTGCGCGGAAGACAGCCTCGGCCGTGAGCGGCAACTCGGTGAGCCGCACGCCGACCGCGTCGTCGATGGCGTTGGCGATCGCCGGCGACAGCGGCATGGTCGCCGACTCGCCGACGCCTTTGGCGCCGAACGGCGCGTTGCTCTGATAGGTGTCGATGGCCTCGTTCAACATCACTGGCGGCAGATCGCCGATACCCGGGATCTTGTAGTCGGCGAGCGACGCGTTGGTGATCTGGCCATTATCCAGATTGATCTTTTCGAACATGGTGAAGCCGAGCTGCATCATGGCGGCGCCGGAAATCTGCGTTTCGACGATGCGCGGGTTCACCGGCGTGCCGCAATCGACGGCGTTGAAGAGCTTGGCGACGTGGACGCGGCCGGTCTCGGTGTCGACCTCGACCTCGACGCCGGCAGCCGCCACCATCCAAAAGGGCGTTATGGCGGGCGACGCTCCGGTGTCATGATCGGGCATGACGTACTCGGGCTTATAGCTGCCGCTGCCAACGATGTTGCCGGCCTTCATGCCGTATTTCTTCACGAACAGGCCGGAAACGGGAGTGTTGCTTCCTTCCGGCTCGCCGACTTCGCGTCGCAGCTCCTCGATTTTTTGTCGCGCATTCTCGGAGGCCAGCCGCACGGCATGTCCCATGTGGAACATGGAGCGGGAGCCGAGCGTACCCATGTCGTAGGGAGTGATGTCGGTGTCGCGGGCGATGACTCGCACGGATTCGGCGGGCACGTTGAGCACCTCGCCGACGATCTGCGCCATGGCGGTGTCGGAGCCCTGCCCCATGTCGACGGTCGAAATGTAAAGGGTCGGGCTGCCGTCGGCGCCGACATTGACGATGGCGACCGATGTGGTCGGCGAAACGCAGGCCTTCAGCGCGAAAGCGATGCCGCGGCCGCGTTTTACCGTCCCGCTGCCGCGATCGAATTTTTCCGACCAGCGCATGCGGTCGGCGACGTGTTCGAGCACCGCTTCCAGCGCCGCATCCTTGAGGATCGTGCCGGTCGCCTGCGGCCGGCCATTGCGCAACACGTTTTTGCGGCGGAACTCGAGCGGATCGATCTTCAGCGCCCGCGCCACCATGTCGGTGTGGCTCTCGTACGCGAAGGTGAGCTGCGGCATGCCGAAGCCACGCAGCGCTCCCGCCGGCGTCACGTTGGTGTACATGGCGTAGGAATCGATCGAGATGTTCTCGATGTCGTAGGGACCGGCGGCGGTAAAACCGGATTTGTGGGTGACGCGCGGACCGATGTCCGCATAGGCGCCGCCGTTCCAGTACACCTCGCATTTTCGCGCCGTGATGCGGCCGGCCTTGTCGACGGCGGACTTGATGCGCACCGTCGCCGGATGCTTGGTGATCTGATAAAATTGCTCCTCCATGGTCAGCGCGATCTTGACCGGCCGCCGTGCGATCATCGAGCACGCCGTCACCAGCGCTTCCAGCTTCATATAGAGTTTGCCGCCGTAGCCGCCGCCGAGATACGGCACTTTGATGCGCACGCGGTTCTCCGGCCAGTCGAGCAGCCGCGCAATTTCCGATCGCACGAAGGACGGTCCCTGGGCGCCGCTGTAGATGGTCAAACCTGACTCTTTGTAGTCGGCGATCGAGGCGAATGGCTCGAACGGCACGTGCAGGCATTTTTGCGTGCGGAATTCGTGCTCGAAAATCTGCTCCGCCTCGGCGAAGATTTTATCGACGTCGCCGCGCCGGGTTTTGGCCTGGAGCGCGAGATTGGTGTCCTTGATCCCTTTCAGGTCCTTGAGATCAGCGAAGCTGCCGGCGGGCTTGAGTTGGTCGTGGACGTGAGCCGCCGAGGTCATCGCCTCGACTTCGTCGTAGATCGGCTCGAGCTCCTCGTATTCCGCAACGATGGCATGCGTTGCCGCCTCGGCTACGTGGGGATCCGCCGCGAGCACCACGGCTACCGGCTCGCCGACGAAGCGGACCTTCTCGTCGGCCAGAATTGGCTGGTCGTGGAAGGCAGGCCCGTAATAGGGATGCGGAATCACTTTGCGCACGTCATCGATCGTGATCACGCGAAAGACGCCGGGCAACTTCCGCGCTTCGCTAACGTCGACGGATTTGATGCGGCCGTGCGCGACGGTGCTGCGGAATACTTTTCCGTGCAGCATGCCGGGCACCCGCATCAAATGCGTGTATTCGGCTCGGCCGGTGACTTTTTCGCGCGCCTCCAGGCGCGGTATCGAGCGGCCGATCTGGCCGCCTCCGATCGGATTCGTCGGCATAAGCGGTATTCTCCGTTTGCCCCAATGCTGGCACGGCTTTAGCCCAGCGCCAATGGGGAATCACCCTCGATAAGTCATACGTGCCCAACTATGATGATGAGCGAATGCCGATAGATTGGCGATGGTAGGAAAATGTCCATGGACATGAGTGTGTCAGTCGCGCCGGAAAAACAGGCGTCGCCGGGCGAATCCAAGGTCCCTCACAACAGGAGCCCGAATTCCAGCGACCTCGACGAATGGCTCGCCAAGGTCGACGCCATGGGCGAACTCAAGCGCATTACCGCCGAGGTCGATCCCGACCTCGAAGCTGCTACCATTACCTATCTGGTCGGCAGCGAGAAAAGCCCGGCGCTCCTGTTCGAGAACATCAAGGGCCATCCGGGCCATCGCGCGCTCTACAACATGATCGGGTGCAACCTGTCGCGCTTCTGCCTGATGATCGGCGAGGAGCTGGTTGACCATCCGCTCAAGGCGGTGCAGGCGCTGCAGCGTAAGATGGGCCGCACCATGAAGCCCAAAGAGGTGCCGGCCGAAACCGCGATCTGCAACCAGAACATCGTCACCGGCGACAAGATCGATATCCGCCAATTTCCGGCGCAGCGCATGTGGCCGCTCGACGGCGGGCTTTATCTCGGCACCGGCGACGCGGTGGTCACCCAATGTCCGGAGACCGGCCGCATCAACGTCGGCACTTACCGGATGATGATCAAAGGGCCGCGCGAGATCGGCGTCTACACCTCGCCCGGCAAGGACGCCACGCTCGACCGCGAGAAATGGTGGAAGATGGGCAAGCCGATGCCGATCGCGGCGGCCTACGGCATCGACCCGCTGTTGTTCCTGGTCGGCGCCACGACATTCCCCAAAACCGAAAGCGAGTACGAGTATTACGGCGGCATCAACGGCGCGCCGATCGAGCTGTTTAAGAGCGATCTCACCGGCCTGCCGCTGCCTGCCGGGGCCGAGATCATTATCGAGGGCTTTGTCTATCCGGACGAAACCTTCGCCGAAGGCCCGTTCGGCGAATTCACCGGCTATTACGGCCGGCCGAGCGGCGCGACGCCATACATGCGGGTCGAGAAAGTCCGTTTCCGCAACAATCCGACGTTGACCTGTGCGCTCATGGCGGACGGCCCTGCCAACGAGGCCGGATTGTTCTGGGCGGCGTTGCGTTCGGCGGCGATCTGGGCCGACTTGCAGAAGCTCGGCGTGCCCGGCATCCAAGGCGTGTGGTCGATCCCGGAAGCCGCCGGGTGGGGCATCACCGTCGTTTCGATCAAACAAATGTACCCGGGCCATGCCCCGCAAGTCATGGCGCTCGCCGCGCAATGTGTGAGCGGCGCGTATTTCGGTAAATATGTCATCGTGGTCGATGATGACGTCGACCCGACCAATGTGCATCAGGTGCTGTGGGCGATGGCGACGCGCTCGCGGCCGGCGCAGTCCATCGACATCTTGCGCGAGACCTGGAGCACGTTCCTCGATCCGAGCCTTAACCCCCCGGAGATCCGGCCCTGGGGCTCCAAGGCTCTGATCAATGCCTGCATGGACTACCGGCACATCAAGAACTTCTCCAAGCGCACCAAGCTGTCGAAGGAAACCTACGAGCAGGTGGCGGCGCGCTGGAACGAGCTCGGATTTTCCGGGAAACCGCCGGTGGTGTCGGTGTTCGAAGACATCGCTCCGGGCACCCCCGTCGAATAATTTTTAAACTGCTGCGCGCTTCGGGCGCACGCTCGCCGCCGCAGCGGGTCGCGCCTTCATATTCGTGTACATCCGGCGCAGGCAGCGCTTGAGCGTCATGAGCTCTTCCGGCGCGAGTCCGGCAATCGCGGCGGATTCGAATGCAAGCCCGATGGGAATGAGCCGCGCCACCAGTGCGCCGCCTTTCGGCGAAAGCTTGACCGCGACTTCGCGGTTGCTGCTCGTCGAGCGCGTGCGGGTCACCAGGCCAAGGCGCACGAGCCGGGTCACCAGCCGCGACAGGGTCGACGAGTCGATGGCGGTCAGGTCGGCGAGGTCGATCTGACGCTGGCCGCCGGTGGAGGCCAGCACCGCCATGACGCGCCACATGGCGATGCTAAGCCCATGAGGCGCCAAGGCTTCTTCGCCGAATTGGTCGGCAATGATGGTGCCGACCCGTTTCACCAGGTAGGGCAGGTAGTCGCCGAGATCGAGCTTTGCGGGGTGCTTTAGTAGCGCCATGGCGGCCGACATCATAGCGCAGATCAATGCATTTACAACAGATGCATTGTCAACTATTCTACTCGAAACGTTGTGCGACAGGGAGGTCTCCATGGAATTCGGCTACTTCACGCTGAGCGACAATCACTACGAAAACAACACGCGCTCCTCGAACCAGTTCGTCGCCGACATCACCGACCAGGCGCTCTATGCCGACAAGCTCGGCATGCATTCGGCGTGGATCGGCGAGCATCATTTCAATTCGCTCGGCGTGCTGTCCTGTCCGGACTTGGTGCTGTCCTACGTTGCCGCGCAAACCAAGCGCATCAGGCTGGCCTCGGCCGTTACTGTCACGCCGCTGCACCACCCGATCCGCGTCGCCGAGCAATGGGCGACGCTCGATCTGTTGTCCGGCGGGCGCGTCGATTTCGCCTGCGGCCGCGGCTACGACCGGCGCGAATATGAGCCCTTCCATATCTCGTTCGACGACAACCAGGGGATCTTCGAAGAAGGACTCGAAGTGATACGGCGGCTGTGGGCGGCCGACGACCGCATGTCCCACCACGGCAAATACTACTCCTTCGACGACGTGCGCATCACGCCGAAGCCGGTGCAAAAACCGATTCCAACCTATGTGGGCTCATTCTCGAAGCCATCCATTGAGCTTGCCGCGCGGTTGGAGTGCGGGTTGATCGTGGCGCCCTTTGCGGCGGCGCTGAGCTTCGGCGGCTTGAAGCAGGTTTCCGATCTCTATCACGAGACCAGCACCAAGCACGGCAAGAAACCCGGCCGGCTGATGTGCAGCTATTTCATTCACTTCTCCGACAACAAGGCGCAGGAGGATGCCGCGCGCGCGCGGCAGATCCGTTACTACAGGGAATGTGTGATCCCCGCATTGCCGGGCGATCCGAAGACTGCGCCGCCGAGCTACCGCTATTTCGTCGACATGGTGGAACGGCTTGGCAAAGTCGGGCCTGCAGATTTGACGGAGAACTCGGTGCTGCTTGGCTCGTCCGCGCGCATCGTCGACTCTTTGAAGAAAGTGGAAGCGGCCGGCCTCTCCGAGGTGATCCTCTACTTCAACGTTGGCCTGAAGGCGCACAACCAGGTCAAGGATGAGATGGCGCGCTTCATGTCCGAAGTGGCGCCCGCGTTCGCCAACGGACGCAAAGAAGCGGCGGCTTAGGCGGTTTGCACGTGCGATTGTAGGGGCCGCCCTCGTGGCCGCCCTCTTTGTCGCGGGCGTCCACAACGGCGCCCCCACGGTTGCGCATTCACGGTAGCTTCGGCTGATAGGCCGGACTGGCGCGCTTACGGATCGAGCTCGGTGTCCCAATAGAGATAGTCGAGCCAGCTGTCGTGCAGATAGTTGGGCGGAAACAGCCGGCCATTGCGGTGCAGGTGCTGCACCGTCGGCTGGAACGGCTTCTGCGCCGGCCACATGTTCGACTCGGCGGAGGTCAAGTTGCCCTTGCGCAGATTGCACGGCGAGCAGGCGGCCACGACGTTATTCCAGGTCGTGTGGCCGCCGCGCGAGCGCGGCACCAGGTGGTCGAACGTCAGGTCATCGCGCGTGCCACAGTACTGGCAGCAGAAGCGGTCGCGCAGGAACACGTTGAACCGGGTGAAGGCGGGGTTGGTCGACGGCTTCACATAGGTCTTGAGCGACACCACGCTCGGCAGCTTCATTTCCAGGCTGGGGCTGCGTACCGCGCGATCGTAATTGGCGACGATGTTCACCCGCTCGAGGAAGACCGCCTTGATGGCGTCTTGCCACGACCACAGCGACAGCGGGTAATAGCTCAACGGGCGGAAGTCGGCGTTGAGGACCAGCGCCGGAAAACCCGATGGCGAGACATGCACGTTCAAGTCAGCGCTCCTGGTGCGACTCGTTATGCCGCAGTGCGGCGTCGAGCCATAGTTTATAGGGAGGCGTGACAGGATTGTGAAGACCGTTCCGGGGCTTACCGGATGCCGTCGACGTCTTCCGGACAACCCTTTGCGGTGGCAATTACTTCTGCCCGGTGGCGCGCCGAGGGCGAGCAACGAAGGCCGCGTTGGGCGCGGCCGTATCCGCGGACGGCGCCGAGGGAAGTGTGCGGTGCGGCTGCTCGATTGCAAAGTCGAACGCATCGCGATGTCGTGGCGGCGGCAAGGACAGTGCAAGCCTGCAGCGCAGCCCGCCCGGCGCGAAGCGCATGTCCACGGCGCCGTCGAACTGCCGCAAGCCCTTACGCAGTAGCGTGCTGCCAAACCCCTCGTGCTGGGGCGCAATCGGTCGCGGGCCGCCGCTCTCGACCCAGTCAAAATCCACGCGCTCATCATGTTTGGTCCAGGCGAGCGTAATCTGGCCATGCGGCGTGGAGAGCGCGCCGTACTTCGCCGCGTTGGTCGTCAGCTCGTGGAACATCAACGCCAGCACGGTTGCAACCTCAGCCGGACATTCGAAATCGCCGCCGTCCAGATGAAAGCGCGCCGGATCGTACGGCGCGAACTCGCCGGCAAGAATCTTTCTCAGAAAGGCGCCGCGCCAGCAAGACTGGACCAACAGATCGTTGGTCGCCGCCAGCGCTGCGATGCGGTCATTCAGTTTGACGAGGGAGGCGGGCTGGTCGCGGAGCGTTTGGCCGATGACGGACTGCACGATCGTCAGAGTATTGCGGATCCGGTGTGCCAACTCGTGGTTGAGCAACTCGCGCCGGTCTTGTTCTTCGCGCAGCCGCCATAGCAGATCGCGGTAGCTCTTCGCCGCCCAGACGATCACCACCGAGGAGATGGCAAAGAGGAGATAGCTGACGAACCATTCGCGGTCGAAGGCATGGGATTGCCAGTCGGGCGGAACAAAAAGCCACAAAGCGGCAAGCGCGCCCGACAGGGCCGCGACAGCGCCGGCGCGCCACCCCCCGACGAGGGCGGCCACCAGCGTCGCCGAGTAATAGGGCGCGAATACCGCGCTGGCGGAACTGATCTCGCCGAGGCCGATGCGAACGAATGTCGCAATCGCAACGCAAGCCAGCGCGAAGAGAAACGACAACGGCGAACGCGGCGGCAACCCACCCTGCCAAAGCTCACGCCACCAGCCTAACGCCAATCTCACCACCGGCGGCTCCCTAAGCGGCTTCCTGTGTGGATCTCCTTACAGTATTCGCCGCTTAACTGATCCTGAGAATGCTGGAATTCCCGTCCCGCGAAGATGCATGCCACGTCGTCAGAGCATCGCGGCGAAATCCGGGACGGCTGGTCACCTTCCGCTTCACATTCGCGCGACCGTGCCAGCCTCGTGCAGCAGAAATGGCGGTTCCAGCGCCGGTCGGGAACCCAACGAGCCTGAACCAAAATGCTGCAGCGGCATTAAGGCATAAGCCATCCTCTCGGCTCAGGCCGCGGGCAGGATGTTTGTGGCAAGCTGTTGGCGCTTTCGCTCGCGTGCACGCTGGTGTCCGAGGCGCCGTTCCAGGTCATGCTCATGGGCCCGCCGCGCAAGCCAAGCGAAGGAAACTCCTGGTACACCAAAGCACTCTCGCCTCCAACATGGAGAGCTGTGCATCGCCGGGCCTGTATTTCGAGATCACCACGGACGGCGACATCACCGCGGCCATGCAGACGCTGTTCCAGCTTGCCATTGCCACAGCCCGTCTGAGCCGGTGACTGCTCTGCAGATGCACTGCGCGCGTTGACAATCCGCGCGGTGACATTCTCAGGCAACGCTTTCTAAGCAAGCCAGTGGCGCGAACGCGCCGTCCGATAGCGGGCGCTCGTTCTCGCGCTGTTGGTTGAAGCTGCGAGAGGACGCCGATCAGGAGCAGCCCGACGTCAATGTCACCGAGTTCGACAGTCGCGGATAAAAATAGTCGCTTTGGTAAATATCGATCGTGCCGGTAACCGCATAGCCCATGCCCGGCGTGTAGGGGTAGGTAACCTCGCCCCAAATGATCGAAATGTTGCCGCCGCTGCCGTTGCTGGGCGTCTGCAATTTGGTCGGCAGCGTGACTGTGGCGCCGACCGTCCGGGCGGTGCCGTTGAGCGAGCAGCTCCAGGTGATTGTACCTTGGCCGGACGAGTTGGTGCCCGAAACTTCCGAAAGGGTCACGATCATGCCCGTCGACGAGTACGGCGCCACGACCTGGGCGGAGGCGCCCAGGATGTTGCCCATGGTCGTGGGGTCGATGGTGACGTATTGCGAGGCGAGATCGCTCACGGTTCGCGCGGCTTCGGTCACCTTGAAGGAGATCGCCAGACCATCTCCCAGTTCGGTACTGCCCACATACGTGAATATCATGAGCGGCAGGATGAGCCCGAATTCGACCGCAGAGATGGCCTTGCGATCGCCCGCGAAGCGCCGCAGATACGCCCGGAGATCTGCTGTGGTCCCGGCTGGCGTCATTAATAGGGCTCGTTCTTGAAGACCGCGGTCGACATCAACAGCCGGTTGCCGTTCGAAAGATTCGAGAGGTTGAAGCCAAGTGGGCCAAGAACGATTGGCCATTGATACATCACCTGGACAACCACGATGTCGTTTGGGCCACCCGGTGCATAGCTCCACGTGTTGGTTACCTTACCCTTGTTATTGAAGGTCAAAGTCGGAGCCGATGTGGTCGCGGTCGAAAAGCTGTTGTATTGTTGCACGTTGATCATGAAATTGCCGCAGGTGAACAGCGCGAACGTGTTGTTGCAGACGTAGGTCTCGAAACCGGACTGGGTCATGTTCGAGTTTTGCGCCTGCCCGGTCAGGATGTAGCGGCTGGCTTGCAGAGTGGTTACATCGAGAACCCGCCCGGCAAAGAACACCAGGGCCGTCTGGAACAGCGCCATGAGCAGGGCAAAGAATGGCCCCGCCACCAGGCCGAATTCAACCGCCGCGGAGGCCTTCTTAGAGAGTGCGAATTGTCTGCAGGACCGAAGCCGATTTGCGCTCCGACCCAGCCTTTGACGAAAAGCCGCGAACATCGCGCATGCGCTCCAATTGAGCAATTTTCTATGTCGAATTTGCTATGAAAGGGTTAGTCTACACTGCGCTAAGGCGTTAACGCGCGGTAGTAAATCGGCGCGCAAGAAATTCGCCGCCATGGCGCAGGCCTTCGGCGTCGATGCCGTGGCCGACGCCGGCTGACACGTGCCACTCGACTGAGACGCCGAGCGCGGCCAATCCTTGCGTCGCCTGGAACAGCGCCTCCGCCGGTATCAGTTCGTCGCGGTCGCCGTGGACCAGCAGCACCGGCGGGCGCGATTTGATCTCGGCGGCGAACGCTTCAAGGTCGCCTTCGGGCGGAACCACCAACAGCCCGGAATAGCCGACGATCGCGGCCGGCGTGGCGGCGCGGCGCAACCCGACATGCAACGCCATCATCGTGCCCTGGCTGAAGCCAACCAGCGCCAGCGCCGACGGCGGCAGCTTGTGGCGTTCAAGTTCGGCATCGAGAAATCGCTGCAATCCGGGCGCCGCCTTGTTGACGCCGATCCAGCGCTCGTTGGGATCGCGAAAGGTGAGCGGAAACCATTGCCGGCCTACCGGTGCCTGTCCGCACGGCTCCGGCGCGTGCGGCGAAACGAAGGCCGCCTGCGGCAGGTACTTCTGCCACGCGCGGCCGATGTCGATGAGATCGTTGCCGTCGGCGCCGTAGCCATGGAGGAAAACGACGAGCTGTCGCGCTGGGCCGGAGCGCGGATTAAGCCGTGGACCGTCAAGCTCGGCGGCCATTGACACCTCTCTTTGTTTTAGACTTGGTCGCTTTAGTTCTGGGCTTGCTCTTTGCCACCACCGGCGCGCCTTCGCGCCCTTTGACGCCGCGATAATAGGTCCATAGCACGCGCGCAGCCACGGATCGCCACGGCCGCCATGGCTCAGCGAGTGGAATCATTTCCTTCGCTGTTGGCCGCGCGCGCAGTCCGAAAGCTAGGCGCGCCGCTTCCTGCAGAGCGAGATCGCCCGCCGGCCAGGCATCGGCGTGGCCCAGGCAGGAGAGCAGATAAATGTCGGCGGTCCACGGCCCGATGCCGTGAACCGCGGTCAGCGCCGCGTGCGCGTCCTCGGCGGCGAGTTCGCTGAGCGCCGCGAGCGCGAGCTGGCCACGCGTGATGGCGCGCGCGATTTCCTTGAGCGTGCGGATTTTCGGCGACGACAGACCGACCCGCGCCAGCCGCGCCGGCCGCGCCCGCAGGATGGCTTCGGGCGTGAGCGGTTCGAATGCGGCGGTGAGCCGGCCCCAGATCGCGCCGGCGCTTGCCGTGGAAAGCTGCTGCGACACGATGGTTGCGGCCAGTCCGGCAAAGCCGTCGGCCCGCCGCCGCAGCGGCGGCCGGCCTGCGGCTGCAATGAGGGTGAGAAAGCGCGCATCGGCTTGCCCCAGCGCGGCGAGCGCCAAGTCGAGATCGGCTTCGGTATGGATATGGGTCACCATGGCATTGTGCGCTAATGCTAGCGGATCCCTATCTGCGGCTCTTCCGTGCAACTGGATTGATTAGCAAAACATGTCTGGTCAATCTCGCCAGTAGATAGCGTATCGCCACAACGCCGCGCCGATGTACACCCGAATCTTTCGTTTCGCCCCAAGCCCGAACGGCTACCTGCATCTGGGTCATGCCTATTCGGCATTGCTCAATGATGACATGGCGCGTGAGGCCGGCGGGCGCTTGTTTCTGCGCATCGAGGATATCGACCCGCAGCGCTGCCGGCCGGAATATGAAACGGCAATCTACGAGGATCTTCGCTGGCTCGGCATCTCTTGGCAGGAGCCCGCGCGGCGGCAGAGCGAAAATTTTTCCGATTATCAGGCGGCTATCGCCAAACTCGAAGCGGACGGGCTGATCTATCCGAGCTTCGAGAGCCGCAGCGAGATCAATGTGCTGGTCGTCGAACGCGAGCGCCAGGGAAACTGGCCGCGCGATCCGGACGGCGCACCACTCTATCCCGGTGACGCGCGAAAGATGCCGCCCGTCGAACGCGAACGCCGCCGACGCGCAGGCGAGCCGTTTGCGCTGCGCATCGCTATGGATGCCGCGCTCGCGCGCGTCGGGTCGCTCACCTGGACGGAGACCGGAAGCGGGCCGCAAGGCCAAAGCGGCCGCATCACCGCCGCGCCGCAAATGTGGGGCGATGTGATCCTGGCGCGCAAGGAGTTGCCGACCAGCTATCATCTCGCCGTGGTCGTCGACGACGCCTTGCAGGAGGTGACCCGACGTGGTGCGCGGACAAGACCTCTTTTGGACGACCGGCATCCATCGCCTGCTGCAAAGGCTGCTCGATCTGCCGGAGCCGCTCTATCATCATCACCGGCTCATCCTCGATGCTGATGGACGCAAGCTATCGAAAGCGACGCAGGCGACGAGCTTGCGCGAATTGCGCGCCGGCGGCGCCGGCGCGGCGGATATCAGGCGTATGGTGGGGCTCTGACGTTGAATCTGCGCACGC
>JBAUYV010000169.1:0-8313 GCA_049584975.1 Xanthobacteraceae bacterium
GCATCACCGGCGTCACCTTGTTCGAGTGCTCGTCGATGTAGAACGCGCCTAGCCGGCCCGGCATGTTGAGATCGACCTGCACGGTGCCGCATTGCCAGTCGCGGCCGATGGCGTCGCGCAAGACGTATTCGAGCTTGGGGCCGTAGAAGGCGCCTTCCCCCTTGTTGAGGGTCCAGGGCCGGCCCGAGGATTGGAGCGCCTGCATCAAGGCCGCTTCCGCCTTGTCCCACACGGCATCCTCGCCAATGCGCTTTTCCGGCCGGTCGGAAAATTTGATGCGCACGTCATCGAAGCCGAAGTCCGAATAGATCGACAGGATCAGATCGTTGACCTTGATGACTTCCTCGGCAATCTGCTGTTCGGTGATGAAGATGTGCGCGTCGTCCTGGGTGAAGGCGCGCACGCGCATGAGCCCGTGCAGCGCCCCTGACGGCTCGAAGCGGTGCACCTTGCCGAACTCGGCGATCTTGAACGGCAGATCGCGGTACGACTTGAGCCCGTTCTTGAAAATCTGGATGTGGCCGGGGCAGTTCATCGGCTTGACCACGAAAGTGCGCTCGTCCTCCTTGCGCGGCTCGATGAGAAACATCGCATCGCGGAACGTCGCCATGTGGCCCGAAGCCACCCACAGCGAGGAATCGATAAGCTGCGGCGCGTTGACCTCGGCGTAGCCGACCTCCAGTTGCCGCCGGCGAATGTAATTCTCCAGGGCCTGGAACAGCGTCCAGCCCTTGGGATGCCAGAACACCGAGCCCGGCGCTTCCTCCTGGAAGTGAAACAGATCCATCTCGCGGCCGAGCCGGC
Source organism: Xanthobacteraceae bacterium (assembly GCA_049584975.1). GTDB lineage: Bacteria > Pseudomonadota > Alphaproteobacteria > Rhizobiales > Xanthobacteraceae > BOG-931. The sequence goes on from JBAUYV010000169.1 coordinate 805, forward strand.
GATGGTCGCGTTTCTCCGCTTCCTCGATCTGCTTGAGATAGGCGTCAAGCTCCTCCTGCTTGGCGAACGCGGTGCCGTAGATGCGCGACAGCATCTCGCGGTTGGAATCGCCGCGCCAATAGGCGCCGGCGACTTTCATGAGTTTGAACGCATTGCCGATCTTGCCGGTGGAGGTCATGTGCGGACCGCGGCACAGATCGAACCAGTCGCCTTGCTTGTAGATCTTTATCTGCTGGTCTTGCGGGATGGCGTCGACCAGTTCGACCTTGAAGCTCTCGCCCATGTCGGCAAAGACGCGCTTGGCGTCCGCGCGCGACCACACCTCTTTGTTGAATGGTTTGTCGCGCGCGATGATCTCGCGCATCTTCTTCTCGATGGCGGCGAAGTCTTCCGGCGTGAACGGCTGGTTGCGGAAAAAGTCGTAATAGAAGCCGTTGTCGATCACCGGCCCGATGGTTACCTGCGTTCCGGGCCACAGGGTCTGCACGGCTTCCGCCAGTACATGCGCCGCGTCGTGGCGGATAAGCTCGAGTGCGCGCGGGTCGTCGCGGGTCAAAAACTCGATCTTGGCGTCGTGGTCGATCGGATCGGAAAGATCGGCGAGCTTGCCATCGATCGCCATGGCCACCGTGCGCTTGGCGAGCGACGGCGAAATCCCCTTGGCGATGTCGAGGCCGGTGCTGTTTGCTGGATACTCCCGACGCGCGCCGTCGGGAAAGGTCAGGGCGACCATTCTCTGCTCCTTTTGCTCACTCGCTGCCTACGAACGCAGGTAAGCGTGGTGGAGTGATATAGGACGTGGAGGGCGTCGCGCAACCCGGAATGGCGCGTCGTGAACTCGGCCGCGCCACCGAGATTGCGGCAAGCGCGCCGCGGAAAGATCAAAACGAAATCATGGGGAGATCATACCGGCGCCTTATTAGCTGACGACCGTCAAGGTGCGTCGCACGGGGCCGCGTATGGCCATCAAACGCGTTCCGGTGCGGCTAGGGGTGGTGTGTCGTGCGTAATGAGTCTGTGACTTAAGTGCGCGTTGCGTAGCGTGCAGCCCCGACGCTCGGGGAAATCATGAGGGGAGGCTTGCGGTGGCTGCACCGGACATTTCAGGTATTTTGCGTATTGGCCGCGGTATTGCTGACCGCAACCTCTTTTCTCCAATACGGCTCAGCCCAGCAACCGGGCAGCCTCGGCCGCGCGGCGGTGCCCCGTAGCAGCAATCTCGGCCAACTCCGGCCATGATGGTCGTGCGCTGCGGCCAGCTCAGGCAGTCGCGGCGCAGTCATTCACGCCGCGCCATCGTCCATAGCGCCATGGCAGGTACCAGCGTGCGCGCGCGGGCAAAGCCTCGGGCACGAAATCGAGTCCGGCCGTTCCCCATGGGTGGCAGCGCAGCAGGCGCGCCAGCGTCATCCATCCGCCCGCCCACAAGCCGAACCGGTCGATCGCCTGGTCGGCGTAGTCGGAGCAGGTGGGCAGGTGCCGGCAGCGGGAGCCGACAAGCCAGGAAAGCATGTACCGGTAAAGCGTAACCAAGCCGCGCCCGAACAGGCGAGGGGCGTTGCGGCAGGATTTGACAATGTCGAGCAAGTTACTCCGCCGTGGATTTTACCGCATCCTTGGCCGCGCTGTTGGTCGCCGCGGCGGCAGCCCGTTTAGCCTCGATCTGGCCGATAGCGTCCACGACGGCGTCAAAGGTCAGCAGGGTCGACGCGTGCCGCGCCTTGTAGTCGCGCACCGGCTCGAGCACCGCGATGTCGGCCCACTTGCCGCTCGACGGCGGCTCGCCGTTCTCCTTAAGCATCTTGCGCACGGTTTCGCGAAGCTCGCGAAGCTCTTGGGCCTTCGAGCCAATGACGTTGCGCGCCATGATCGAAGACGAAGCTTGGCCAAGCGCACAGGCCTTCACCTCATGGGCAAAGTCGGTCACCGTGTCGCCGTCCATCTTCAGATCGACCGTAACGGTCGACCCGCACAGCCGGGAATGGGCGGTCGCGGTCGCGCCGGGATCGGGGAGGCGTCCGATTCGCGGGATTGTGCCCGCAAGCTCGATAATTCGTCGGTTGTAGACTTCGTTCAGCATCGTGACCGACTATATAGGCATCGGCGAGCCGCGGCGAGAGACCGGGGTTTCGCCGTCGAGCCATGCAACGATTGGATAAGGCGACCTCAAGTCGGCCCGCTTTTCATGTCACACGATCCGCCATTTGCAGCCCCCGGCTCGGCCGCCGATCTGGAAGAGGGCCTCGCGCTCACGCCCAAATTCGCCGCCGACGGAACAGTCACCTGTGTAACGACGGACGCCGCTTCGGGCGAAGTGCTCATGGTCGCGCACATGAACGCCGAAGCCTTGGCGAAGACCGTCGCGACCAGGCAGGCGTGGTACTACAGCCGTTCGCGCGGCGCGCTTTGGCGCAAGGGTGAGACATCCGGACATACCCAGCGCGTGGTCGAGATGCGTGTCGACTGTGACCAGGACGCGGTGTGGATCAAGGTCGAGCAGGTGGCGGGCGCCTGCCACACCGGACGCCGCTCATGCTTTTACCGCACCGTGCCACTTGGACAGGGTGGCGGCGCGGTGAAGCTCGAATTTCGCGACGAGCGGGTGTTTGATCCGAAAGCGGTGTACGGGAAAGAATAATTCTGAAGCCGGACGCTCGCGGCTTGAATCTTTGTGGCGATGGCAGCCAATGGCACAAATGCGAAATTCTGTACGTGTCGCAAGAAATGCGCGCCGTTTGGGCGCAACACGTAATGACGTTAGGACGATAAGCCGCAACTTTATGCGGCTTGCTTTCGGCTGGTGTTGATGGAAAGAAACATCGCCATGGCGCGAAAGTGGCTCGCGCACATGGATCGAAGTTCCAACAGGGAGGATGCTATGCCAACAATGATCGGCCATCACAACATTACCAAAGGCGCGAAGCACTGGTTCACCTCACCGAAGCGTAAAGAGCTTTTCGGCCCACTCGGGGCGACCAACATCCGGACATTCGTTGATCCGCAGAATCCGACTCGGGTAGCGGTCCTCATGGACGTACCGGACATTAATGCCTTTGCGACGGCGATGCAGAGCAAGGCCGCCGCTGATGCGATGGCCTTTGATGGCGTTGTGCCTGAGTCGCTGGTGATCCTCGTCGAATCTTAAATCGGTTTGCATAGAAGCACTGACGCGATTTTCGTCAATGGCTGCAACAGGGCGCAGGAAAAAGCGAGTTGCCTGCGGCCTTCTCTGCGCACCGATTCCCGCTTCTGGCACCGAGCGCCGGATGAGGCGGCCCGCCAAATTCGCTTGTGCAGTTGTGTAGTCGCATTCGCTTCTATTTAATCTACTGCCAATGTCTCATGACGCATTCATCAGCTATTCGAGTCGTGACAAAGCGCGGTTGGCAACACAGCCATAGAGGTGAGAAGCGCGACGGGAACAACCGTATTCCGGCCCACACAGCCGACCGCCCCGATTGATCAGGCTCGTCCCGTCATGCTCGGGATTTGGCGTGCTACTGTTGTGCAGAACGGCATGCCGTGGACGCTGACGATCCAGAATAATCCTGACGGGACCTACTATTACTCAGGACAGACTGAGGACAATGGCACTTGTGTTGTTGCTGCACAGCAATGGCGGACGCTCTCGGCCGTTACCGGCCAATCCAATGCTGGAACTTATCGGACGGTAGACGCGCGCAACGTCGAGATCACAGGTGCGAACGGTCCGACCTTGTGGCAACGACAGTAGTTGGTCGTCATCTTTGCTCGTGATTGCTGGATAAGGGCTGTTTGTCGCTGTTCGAGCGCGACGTCACCAGCGGCGGCAGGTGCATATTGGCTCCCAAGCGCCGGTAGCCGTAATGCAGCGACTTCATCGCTATCCGATCAATAGTGGCCTCGTCCTTGACATCGTGAATCGGGTGCTCGTGACCCCGGTGCGGAGATCCGCGCCTGAGGATGCGTCGTCGAACGCACCTTAGTAGGATGGGACGCGGCGCCACACTGCGGGCTTCGCGCCCATCCCGTTGCTCTACCGATCCAAATGGGCTCAAATTAACCAGCGAGTCTGGTCATGGCTGAATAAGGGGCTCAGGTCTGGGGGCTGATGTGGACGCATCCGGTTATCTCTACACAATCGCGACCCTCGGCATGACCTTCGCGGGCCTGTCTGTCCTGACAATGATCCTTGCGCAAATGCTCGGGGGTCGAATGAACAAGTGGGACAGCTGGGTGTCGCGCACTTGGATTCAACTGGGATTCATGACGACGTTGGGCTCGATCCTGCCGCCGCTGTTGTTATTATTTGGACCCCCGGCGCCGATCGCTTGGCGTATTTCAAGCGGCGTTATGGCTGTTATTCTCGGGAGCTGGGCGCTGACATTTCCGCGCCGTCGGCACGCTGTAAACCCGACGCGTTTGCCATTAGAGGTGGTGATATACGCGCTGACGATGGATATCGCCGCGCTGGCTTTGGCGGCAAATGCAATTGTTGTTCCTGGCGAGCTATTGGCGGGCGTTTATGCCGCGGCAGTGACCGCGATACTGATCGGTGCCGGGATGTTGTTCCTGTTCGCGTTCGTGCATTGGTATGACGCAGCAATCGGTCGCGAGCAGCCGAAATCGTGAGTCTGGAAATGGCCCTCAACCGCCGCGACGCTCCGCGTTGGTGCAGCAGGTTTCGGGGGCACTGCCGACACCAACGGCTTCGCCGGCGTTTCGTGTCTCATGTTGGAGGCACTGCTGCCACGACTGCGAACAAGCGGCGCGGCAGTTCGTGACCCAAACTGCGACATCGTCGTTGGTGTCGTTGTGCAGCGCGAAGGGCGACGGGCGCAGAAGCCTCGCGGCCTGGCCTTCCGCTTACCGCCAGTCGGGCACGGCATCCACTTTCATCGTTTCAAGTTCGGGAAGATCGAACCCGAAATGCTGTGCAATGGGGTGCGTAGGGCTTTGCGGTCCGCCAATTCAGCTGGTTCGGCGGCGCCGTTGCGGATGATGTGGACGCCCTGGTTCATGATGTTGACGCGACCTTCTGGGGTCACGGCGCTGGCGAGGATGTTGTGGGTGAAGAAGGAAGCCGGGTGGGTGGCCATGTAGTAATTCATCATCTCGAAATCGACGGGGTACTCCTCCTCCATGGTGGAGACCCAGCCTCGGATTTGTTCGCCATCACGGGTGACGTAGAGAACCCAATCGTTGCCTTCGCGGACGAGGCGGTGGGTGGGAGCGCTCGTCGGGACGGGAGTGCAATCAATGGGTATAGGGACAGGGCAAGCAAAGGGGCCGAAGCCAGGATCGATGACATAAGTGGTGCCGCCGATTGTGACGGTGACGAACATGTGCTGTCGCACGCTTTCGTGGCGCGGTTCGAAGAGGAGGACGCGGGATGCGTGTCTGACGGGGGCGAAGCCGATCCGCTCGAGAGCGGCGTACATGAGACTTGCGTGTTCGAAGCAGTAGCCTCCTCGGCGAGCGGTGACGATCTTGGCTTGCAGTCCTTCCGGGTCGAGCCGGATCGGGCGGCCGAGTAGGACGTCGAAGCTTTCGAAGGGAATGCTCGCGATATGGGCTTGGAGGATGCCGGTGAGGGCGTCGTAGGTCGGAGTGCGGGGGCCAGTGTAATTGATCCGTCCGAGGTAGGCGTCGATGTCAAGGGGCTTCGCCATCTCGTTATGACTCCTGGTGTAGCGCGTCCTGTGTGGCGCTAAGACGTTGCAGCTTTTAGCGATGCAAACTCGATCGACCTTGCCCGCTCGGCAGTTCCCAATAATTTTTATCGTATCGGATGCCTTTGACAAGACCACGTCGGCGGCTCGTAGCGCGCCTCGCACGCCGTTTGCGTGCGGTCATTGCAACGAATGCGTCTGCCAGCGTTCCGCTTCCTTCATTTTCCTTTTGTCGTTGTAGCCCGGATGAACGCAGTGAAATCTGGGAGCGGCCGTGAAACTTGCCGATGGTTTCCCGGATTTCGCTCCGCTCCATCCGGGCTACAGCAGTGGAGCGGACAAAGCTCGCGCCCGCTAGGCTGCGGCAATGGATGACATTCGCTTACGGCCGCTGCGCGGACGCGCCTGCGCGCGCGATCAATCGTTCTGCGCGCGCCAGATGCGGGCGGTCGTACATGACGCCGCCGATGCCGACCACGCCGGCCCCCGGACTTTTGGCAAAGGCGTCGACAACTGCTTGTGCGTGCGCGAGGGCGTCGGCCGAGGGTGTGAACACCTCGTTGATGATCGGCACCTGCGCGGGATGGATCGCCATCTTGCCGGTAAAGCCGTCGCGGCATGCTTCCTCGCATTCGCGTCGGAATCCTTGCTCGTCGCGAAAATCCACATAGACGGTGTCGATCGCCGGCACGCCGGCCGAGGACGCGGCGGCGAGGCAGAGCACGCGCGCCAGCCGGTATGGATCGAGGAAACGGCCTTGGGCGTCTCGGTTCGCCTGCGCTCCAAGTTCCGCCGACAGATCTTCGGCACCCCAGGTCAAGCCGGTCAGCCGCGCGCTGGCGCCGGCGAAAGTTCCGGCGAGGAACAGCGCCGCCGCGGTTTCGGTGGCAATCGCGACGATCTTGATGTGGCCGTCGGGGAGGTTGTTTGTTGCTTCACGCACAGCGAGCTTGGCGTCGGCATGCACGACCGAGGCGCCGCCTTCGGCTTTCGGCAACATGATGGCGTCCGGCTTCGCCGGCGCGATGGCATCGAGATCGGCGTCGGTGAGCCCGGTCGTAAGCCCGTTGACCCGCACGAGGAGATACGGGCGGGGCTTTGTCGCAAGAGCCTCCTTCAGAAAATCCGCCGCGCTCTGCCTCGCCTGCGCCTTGCCGTCGAGCGCAACCGAGTCTTCGAGGTCGATGATGAGAGCGTCCGCCCCGCTCGTCATGCCCTTGTCGAGTTTTTTGGCGCTGTCGGCGGGGACGAAGAGCAGGGAGCGCATTATCACTTCGGCCGCATCAGAATAAACGCCTGCCGGCGGCATTCGGCGACGAGTTTGTTGTCCTGATTGTAGGCGCGGTGATGGAACTCGACGATCCCGGCGCCGGGGCGCGATTTCGATTCACGCTTGGAGGTCACCTCGGTGGTGCAATGGACGGTGTCCCCTTCGAACAGCGGATGGGGGAACTTGACGTCGGTCATGCCGAGATTGGCGATCGTCGTCCCTACAGTCATGTCAGAGACTTGGATGCCGATCATCAGACCGAGCGTGAACAGCGAATTCATCAGCGGCTGTCCCCATTCGGTCTCCTGCTCGCAAAAATGCCGGTCGATATGGAGCGGCTGCGGATTGAGCGTCATGTTGGAGAACAGCATGTTGTCCATCTGCGTGACGGTGCGCGTATAGCGGTGCTCGATCACTTCGCCGGGGATAAAGCCCTCGAAATAAAGGCCGCCGCGCTTGTGCCGTTGGGCCGCTTGGTTCGTCATTACCGGTCTCCCTGCGTTAAGCGTTCGTTTACCATAAAGATTAATCTCCCCTTACCGCGAAGACGAGCCCAGACCTGTTCTGGCGCAGCGGCGGGCCAATCGC
>JBAUYV010000170.1:0-4351 GCA_049584975.1 Xanthobacteraceae bacterium
ATAGCGACGATCAGATTTATCTGAAATATACACTTCGAAAGGCTCTAGCTTCTCTCCATTTGCGCCAATCACTGTTTTAGCTTGAGCCTCAAGCTTGTCTGTCAAGAAATAATAGAAGCCGCCAAACGGAATCGTCCTACGTTTGTCTTCAATATTTGGCGCTACATCGTCGTCGAATTTATCACCCCATAGATAAAGATCAGCACTGCTCTTGTTGTAGAGAACCAACCGTCCAGGTTCCGGCAACAATATTACTGAAGGTAGCCCGGATGGCGGAGGAACTGACGGCGCCTCCTGCAAAAGTTCCCAAATCGCAACTACGCCGATTATTACTCCCAAAACGACGCAAATGCGTCGAAGCGTCGTCTCCCAGCTAGCCGTCCAATGCCACACCGTTCCGGCTATCACCCATAAAGCAAGTGCAATTCCACAGTAGTAGCCGAGGGCTTGATAGTTTGGCGGAAATTGACTGGAGAATGAACTCATCAAAAAGCCAGCAACGATCGCTGGTCCTTTGACGTACCAAGGCAGCTCCACAAACCATCGAATAATTGGATGATCCTGCACGCGCGACTCCTCAGCCCGGTCCTAGGGCTAGTAGGGGCACACGCTTTTCTATAACTAGACATGGCTACATGTCCATAGGGGATATATGCGGGACAGTTACGGTACTGTCCGAATTAGGACACCCGCTAAGGGAAATTAGGACACGCGGCCGACTCAGATCAGAACCAATACGATTTGAAGATCATATAAAGCGCGTCAACATTCGCGCGAGTGTGTTCCTTCAAGTAGTGCGTCATATTTTCCAAGTAGTTTGGATTATACGGCTTGTCAGATCGCTCGTATGCCGCGCAACAGCGGAAGGCTAAGTCAAAGGCCATTAGCTGGTTGCAATATTCCTCGTAAAACTGAACAAACTTCAGACGATATTCGCAATCAGCATTGCTAAGCCCGTGCGCCGTATGGTCCTTGAAGCTTTGCAATAGCGGGTCATCCAGTTCAATGCCAGTAATGACTTCCGTTCTATTGAGAACATCAAGTAGAGCGGCGGCGCGTTTATAATGATCCGGGTTTTGGGAGTGCAGTAAAGCTTTAATTTCTCTAAGATTTTGCGCGTATGCGCCGAAGGCGAGCTTTGCTCTTCCTGCATCTACTACAGGCGTCAGGCCAACCTGTTCTGTTACCTCGACCCAAGTATTTTGATAGTGCCCGCAAACGAGTTCGACAAAAAATGCCTCCTCGTCTAGCTCCTCAAATCGTGTAAATACAACCATTGGGTCACTCCCGGAGTAGCGCAAGTTTTCTGGCATAAAAAAAGGCCCTGCAACCTGCAAGGCCTTTTTTACGTTAGGTTAACTAGGTTAACCGGGTGGCCGCTTAGGCTTTCGCCTTTCCCGAGAAGAACATCTCTTTGACCACCGTGATGGCGCTGAATGTATCCTCGAACTTGCGGACAGGCTCCTTGAGCCCGTTATTCGGGTACATACGGACGACTTTGTCGCCCGATGTACTCATCGGCGGCCTCTTTCCAGTCGTCTTTGCGTCCATGACATTCACCGTAATTTTGTGCCCCTTCCTCGCAGTTAAGGCCGTCTCCATCTACGACCTTACGAATGAACACCCGCTGTACAGTTGGTTAATCATTCGTAAGGTCGGCTAAGTGCCTTTTGACCCATGCCAAAACCACCCGCCTTCCCCTCCTTGGGATTGCCGGTTGCGTGATTGACTATATAGGAGGCCCCATCGTCGTCAACCAGATTCCGCTTGACATTTCTTGAATCTGTGATCCGAAAAATGTTAATCTGGAATCGCAGTTACTATCCTATGGGTGCGCTCTCGCAGTCAACGCCGGTTGCACCTTGTCAAGGGCCTTATAGGCACCTTTGTTCCTGATTCGGGCTATTTTTTGCGCTTTTTAAGAACCTGTTGCGTAAAACCCGCAATTTATGGTCGTGGTGATGCTGCTCTCGGTTCATTTCTTCCCACCCGCGATTACCCGGAACCGACGCCGCCGATCCGGCGCAGTTTCGGTCGGATCAGGGGTCGCGACCGCCAGGGCGGCGTCCAGTAGCTCGCCAATCGACCAAGCATGATCCGTGAGGCCAAGGGCCATAGCTGGCGTGGCCTGATTCCGCGCGTTCGGGGACAGCGCCTCATGCACGCGGCAAAGGTTGTAGTGCGCAACATACAGCGACACGGCCGCCGCGTGGTTGTCTAGCTTCTTACTGAATGCATTGGTGAGTCGGGTAAACCGCCGCGACGCCATGCGGAGCGAGAGGTTGCTCCGCTCGGCATAACTGGTCGAAATGTCCGTCGGCTCGCCGATTACAGCCTCGCGGGCTACGGCTACTACCGCAGCCGGCGAATAGCGGTGTGCAGCGTCCTTGCGCAGATCGCTTACGGCATAGGTCTTATTGATGACGCCATGGGCGACGCGCTCGCCGAATGCGTCGCGGATGGCCGGACGGTAGGGATGAAAGCCGTCCGTTGAAATCTCAGGCGTGCCAAGCAACCGCTCGCGAAGATCGCGGATAAACAGGTCCGTGTTCTCGCTATCGCGCTTGCCAGTGCGATAGGCGACGATGGCCTTGGCGGATGATGCCAGCGCAATGAACGTGTACTGATCGCCCCGAACGGCGACGTTGGCGCGGGTGACGTTCTTTTGCTTGCAGCCGACATACTGCCAAAGCTCGTCACATTCGAGCCGGGGCACGCGAAGCCCGACCATCATGCGGTCGTGCAGCTCGGCGCAGCCACGGCCGACGCGAGCGCCAAGGCGCATGATCGTGTCGCGGTGCACGCCGGTCAGGCGCTCAACGCTTCGGATCGACATGCCCTCACTGAGGGCGGCGATGATTTCAATTTGCTTGTCGCGCGAGAGGATATTCATGGCGGGCCAAATCCGTCATCTGGGGACGGCCCGAAGCGGGACTCTGGAAAATCAGCGTGGAATCTGCTATATTTGCCTGAGTGGTCATGCTTCGGGGCCAAATCCCGGGGTTTTGATCCGGGGCCGGGCTGCTTCAACAGCACGGCCCCACTAGTTCGGTTAGCTGGTTCAGGGCGTCGGATTCGGACCGACATTTCCTCACTGGTAAGGGCGGGTGTCCTACCGTTAGACGAGCCCCGAACGCTTAGAGGCCGATTGTGAGGCCGCTTTTCCCTGGTTTTGAGCCCTCGGGAAGGCGGCCTCTCCCTTTTCCTTGCCCCCTTTGCTCGGCTAGCGCGCCGGGGGCTTCAACCCTCCTAGACATTTGGAAACTCCTAAGGTTGATAAGAGATTAGTATTTTATCAGTCTTCTGTCAACCCCTATCAATGATAAAAACTGATAAGATTAGCCAAAGCCGGTTGACTTTTATCGGAGCCGCTTCTAGATAGATGGCAGATTGGAGGATTTGCCATGACCGAGGTCAACCAGGCTGCCCCACAACAACGGGATCGAAGCCCCGCCTTTCCTGTGGTCGCGCTCGATACGGCGGTGCAGCGCCTAGCTGAATTTGAGGCGCATTTCAAACGAAGCGCGGCGCGTTCTGAAAAGGTTGGTGATGCTTGGAAGATCACAACGAAGGCGTATGCCGACCGAATTGCTGCGGCATTGCGGTATTTCGGACTTCTTGAGTATCAAGGGGTCGGCAAAGAGCGCAGCGTGGTTGTCTCTGAAGAAGGTCGGAATTATCTCCTCGCACAACAAGAGGCGACAAAACAAGAGATTATTAAACGTGCGGCACTCCGGCCTAAGCAGATCGCCATATTCTGGAATCTGTGGGGTAAGGATCGTCCTGCCGACGCGGCCTGCATTGACGAATTGGTGCAAAAGCACGGATTTAGCGTAGCTGGAGCACACGATTTTCTAAAGGTGTATGACGCCACTATCACCTATGCAAAACTCTCCGATTCTGATAAATCTTCACTCGAAGAAGCCGACAGCGAAGAAGAATCGGAGCAATCTGGCATGACACAGCAGGTCCATACACCTCCTAAGCCCGGCGCGGGCTCACAGCCGCCAATACCGCCCGCGTCGCCCCTTCGAGTCGTTATGAACGGGGACCGGCTTGATATTCAGGCATCTGTCGATCTGGAGGGGTTGAAAAAGCTCCGAACCATGCTCGAAAAGTATGAAGGTATCTTGGAAATGATGCAGCCCGACAAAGACGAGGCCGCCAACTGATGGGGTGGATGGCCCCCCTGACGGCATCTAGGTGCCAAAATGGTGGTCGTCAAAGATCACCAGCAACGGGAGCCATCCATGGGCGATATTACGACAATCGGTCTCGATCTCGCAAAGAACGTTTTCCAGGTTCACGCGGTTGATCATTCGGGCGTCGTTGTCGTGCGTAAGCAGTTAAG
>JBAUYV010000171.1:0-2282 GCA_049584975.1 Xanthobacteraceae bacterium
CGCCCGGCCTCGCCGGCGCGCGCCGCCTCGATGGTGGCGTTGAGGGCCAGCAGGTTGGTCTGGCCGGCTATATCCTGAATGAGCTTGACCACGTCGCCGATCTTCTGCGCCACCTGCGCCAGCGCGGCGAATCCCATCAGGGATTGGAAGACCTCCAATGCAATCTCGCCGGATATCACATCCTGTTTTAAAAGATATCGTTGCTGCACCAGCTTCGCAGCGGCGTCCGTTCGTTACTAGGGCCTGATAACGTTCGCGGCTTCCGTAACGCTCCTCAATGGAACGGACCATCGGGTGGCATCCCAATAGGGAAGTGCGGTAGAAGAACTCCCACGACTGTGCTCATTCGGCAAAGTCGTGAAAATCCGGCATCCGCAGCGCGATGTCCTGCTGGAGGCGGATGTTGGAAGGCTATTTTCTGTGGCCGCCGCCGGACGGACGGCCACCGCCGGGATGACTGACCCGAGCGGTGGGATGAGCAACCCGAGTGGTGGGATGGGCAACCCGAGCGCTGGGATGACCAACCCGCCCGCCCGGATGTCCTCCACGCCAATGATGCCAACCATAGCCGCCGCCCCAACCGATGCCGGGAGTGAGGTATTGGTCGCACCAGTACCAGCCGGGGCCGTTCCAACCGTCGTCATACCAGCAGTAATTGTGACCGAGCCAGATGAACTGCGCGCGCTCAACTACATTCAGGCTATCGGCCGCAGTTCGAATCGCTCCAGCCATCGGGGCTGCACCGACACTGGCCCTCATGATCGCCGAACCGCCAACGAAGACGGTTGCGGCCGCAATCGTCACAGCGAACCTATGCATAATGATTTTCCTTTCCTCCATCGACCACGATTTTATTATGCGAGCGAAATGCTTAGTGACATTGATGCAAATCAACTATGTCCTGTGCCGGACATTACGACACGACCTGAGCATTAGCAACGCGTCGTTTCGTGGCGCATAAATTATTGAGGAACACTCCATTTGCCCAGGACCAGATACATCACCATTCGCGTACGCAACCAAGATGGGTCGGAAGCCACGGAAGCGATCCGGCTGATGGCGGACTGCAAGCACCGTGACCCGTACTGCTTGGATTGCGGCGTCGACACCAACGCAATCAACGAGAACTATATGGTTGTTGATGATCTGTGGCACGGTGCCTTGCCGTCGGAAGCGGGGGCGCTTTGTGTCGGATGCATAGAAAAGCGATTAGGCCGCAAATTGCGGCGAGACGATTTTGCGAAGTTCGCGCTCACCGCCTTCGCTGACGGTTTGCCTGTCTCCAAACGGCTGCGGGACAGGCCGCGCGCGACGCTATCGCGGCGACGACGCCGATGTCGCTATTCGGCGCGGGCCACCCCAATCAGGACACCTGACAGGTAAATGTGATGGTCTATGGTTGGCACCTTCGCGGCGCTGGCCGCTGATCCAAAGCTGCCGCACGCCGAGGCGTTGCGCGAATCCATGCTGGCGATGATCGACCAGCACCCTGAACAAGCTGACCCCAAATACTGGGCACCGTTTGTCGTCGTCGGCGAGCCCGCCAAACCCGCGAACTGAAGGCACGGTCGAAATGGCGAAGCGCAGCAGAACGAAGGCACCAATCTCCAGCGCCGCAGCAAAGCCCGAAGCTCGACATCGTCGGGCAGGCATTATCCACACGAGCCTCTATCTCCCCGAGGCCGTCCACTCGCAGCGGCTTTATTTCGTTCAAGCAACTTCTGCACAGTGGTCGCATACCACTTTCCCCCCCTCGCTCCCCTGACGCCTCGCGCGTTCAGTGCGTTTGCGATCGTCCATAAGGACTTGACCCCACTTTTCTGAATTTCACAAATAATCGGAATCACGTTGACTGGATACTCGCCAGCGCGAAACTTGCCCGAATAGGCAGTTTTCTGCGCCCGCTTAATTTTTGAGGTGGAAGGGCGGTTCTTCAGCGCGGCGCGAATGTGATTGAAATTTGCGGCCATAACCGTATGGGGTAAGAGGAAGACCTGTTCTGCTGGAGCATTCCCGTGCTGAATTACGCCTTCACGTCGCCTCGGGACTAGTCGACCCAGAACGCTCTCCCTGCATCCACTGGCTGAGACGGTCGAGGTAGAGGTAGATGATCGGGGTCGTGTAAAGTGTGAGCGACTGCGACACTAAAAGTCCGCCGACGATGGCAATTCCGAGCGGACGCCTCAGGTCTGAGCCGGCGCCCGTGCCGAGCGCCAAGGGCATGCCGGCAACAAGTGCGCACATAGTTGTCATCATGATCGGCCGAAATCGCAGCAGACAGG
>JBAUYV010000172.1:0-4359 GCA_049584975.1 Xanthobacteraceae bacterium
GTCTGCATCAGCCGCGCCAGCACGCGGTAGATCTCCTGCATGGCTGGCGAGCGGCCGACCAGCGGAATAGATTCGAAATCCTCGGTTTTGACCGGTTGGCGCGCCTTCTCCTTCGGTTCTGAAAGCGCGCGGCCGACGATCGAAATGAGCTCCTTGAGATCGAAGGGCTTCGGCAAATATTCATAGGCGCCGCGTTCGGAGGCGCGGATCGCCGTCATGAACGTGTTCTGTGCGCTCATAATGATAATCGGCAGGTCGGGCCGCGCCTTTTTGATGCGGGGCAACAGATCGAAGGCGCTTTCGTCCGGCAACACTACGTCGCTGATGATCAGATCGCCGTCGCCTTGGCTGATCCAACGCCAGAGCGTGGCGGCATTACCGGTGGAGCGAACCTCGTACCCGGCGCGCGAAAGCGCCTGATTGAGAACGGTCCGGATCGCAGCATCATCGTCGGCGACGAGAATGTTTCCCGCGGGCATCAATGATCCCCTTGTGGCCACGAGGCGCCATCCGGCTCGACCCCTTCGCTGGCGGTGTATTTGGGCATGAGTATGCGAAAGACGGTGCGGCGCGGTTGCGACTCGCATTCGATGATGCCGCCGTGATCGCCTACGATCTTGGCGACGAGCGCGAGGCCAAGACCCGACCCCGTCGGCTTGGTGGTGACGAACGGATCGAACAGATGCGGCATCAATTCATCGGGAACGCCGGGGCCGTTGTCGCGGACGCAGAATTCGAGCGGCAATGAGATTCGCGCTTTTGCGCCCGGTAGCGACAAGCGCACGCCCGGCCGAAAGGCGGTGGTGAGCGCGATCTCCCCGCTGGGGGCGTCGCCGATCGACTCGGATGCGTTTTTAACGAGATTGAGAAACACCTGGACGAGCTGATCGCGGTTCGCCAACACCGGCGGCAGCGACGGATCGTAGTCCTCGACGAATTTGATGTTGCGGCCGAAGCCCGATTGCGCAAGGCGCTTCACGTGATCGAGCACGACGTGAATGTTGATCGGTTCGCGCTCGACCGGCCGCTCGTCTCCGAACACCTCCATGCGGTCGACGAGCTTCACGATGCGGTCGGCTTCGTCGCAGATCAGCCGGGTAAGCGTCCGGTCGTCGTCGTTGACCGATTGTTCCAAAAGCTGTGCTGCGCCGCGGATGCCGGACAGCGGATTTTTGATCTCGTGGGCGAGCATGGCGGCGAGCGCGATCACCGAACGCGCCGCGCCGCGGTGGGTAAGCTGCCGATCCATTTTGTCGGCGATGGTGCGCTCCTGCAGCATCACCACCACGTGGTCTACTGGCTCGGGCAGCGGCGCTACGTGCAGGTCGACCAAGCGGTCCCCCGGATTGCGCGGTGTGCCGAGATCGACCTTGTATTCATTGACCGCCGCGCCGCGGGCGCGGACCTGCTCTATCAGGGTCAGCAAGGGACTGCCGAACGGCACTAAGTCGTGCAGCGATTGACGCCGGAGCAACGGCAGCGAGACTTCAAAAAATGCTTCGGCGGCCGCATTGGCGTCGACCACACGTCCATCCGGCGCCACGACGATGACCGAATGCGGCAGCGCGTTGAGCACCGCGTCGGGTGCCGAAACCATCAGCAAAGGCTCGGCAGTGGTCATGCACCGCCCCCTGCGGTTTCATCGGCCCACGCCCGGTCAGGCTGAAAAAGATTGCTTAAGGCCGGTATTTTGGGCTCCAATCTCTTGGCATTCGGGCGAGCGCAGTTAAGTCGTCGGGGCATATGCACACGAATTAGGCGAGGCTAAGCCTCTGCATAGAGTTTAGCCAAATTGCGACTCGGCGCAAGTGCTGCACTGCAATATCGCTAATCTGTGAACATCACAGGGAATGCGCGAAAACCGCCGATTTGTGCACAAAGTCGCGAGATTGGGCCTGAGTCAGCCGAAAATGCTCCTGGGCGCCCTGCTGCGCCCAGTTCGGCAGGCGCCCAAGCATGCGGCCGGCCGCAGCCGAACGCTCAGTATTGTTTTGGTAGGTGTGTTGATCGGCGAGCCTAGTGCGGCGCTGCACGTAGCTTGGCGTGTCAGGTTTTAACCCATACGAGCGGCATGTGGCGCCATGCCATCTGTTTGGCGTCAGCTTCGTTGTTCTGTTCGTATGCGCGCGCTCCGGGCTTGCCGGGTCCGTTCGCGCGCGCGGCGAAGATGCGATAAAGGTCCGCGGGAACAGGGAACGGAGCATCGTACGATGGGAATAGTCGCGGCTGTGGTTGTTGCGGCTGGCCGGGGCCAGCGCGCCGGCGGCGACATTCCGAAGCAATATCGAAAGATTGCTGGCGCACCGGCGATTCGGCCGACGCTGTTCGCCTTCTCTTCTCATCCTCACGTCGACCTTGTGCAGCCGGTCATTCATCCTGACGATGAAGACCTGTTCCGCGCGGCCAGCAGCGATTTGAAGAATTTGCTGGAACCGGTTGCTGGCGGCACGACCCGGCAAAGTTCGGTGCGTGCGGGGCTGCAAGCCCTGCAGGCGCGCGCTCCGGAGATCGTGCTTATTCACGACGCGGCCCGTCCGTTTTTGAGCGGCGCTCTCATCAGCCGCGCTATCGAGGCCGCGAGGACGTACGGTGCCGCGGCGCCCGGCATCGCCGTCGCCGACACGGTCAAGAAGATCGATCAAGCCGCCATGGTGACCGAAACGCTCGATCGCAGCCAGCTGCGCATGGTGCAGACGCCGCAGGCCTTTGGCTTCGCTCTGATTGCCGACGCCCACCGGCGCGCGGCGGCCGCGGGCCGTGAGGATTTTACCGACGACGCGGCACTCGCCGAATGGGCTGGGCATCGCGTACTCATGTTCGAAGGCGAAGCAGGAAACGTGAAACTCACCACCAATGACGATTTCGCCCGCGCCGAACTTCTTTCCGCGGCGGCGCTCGCCGACGTGCGCATCGGCAGCGGCTTCGACGTGCACGCCTTTGTCGACGGCGATCACGTCATGCTCGGCGGCGTGCGTATCCCGCATCGGCACGGCGTGACGGGTCATTCCGATGCCGATGTGGCCCTGCATGCCCTGGTGGATGCCATCTTGGGCGCACTTGCCGAAGGCGATATCGGCCAACATTTTTCACCTAACGATCCGCAATGGCGCGGTGCTTCCTCCGATCGCTTTCTCGCCTTTGCCTGCGAGCGCGTTCGCGCGCGCGGCGGCCTGATCGGCAATCTCGACGTAACCATCGTGTGCGAAGCGCCACGCGTCTCGCCGCATCGTGACGCCATGCGTGCGCGCATTGCCGCGATCGCAGAAATTTCGCCCGATCGCGTAGCGGTCAAAGCAACAACCAGCGAGAAGCTCGGATTCACCGGCCGTGGCGAAGGTATTGTCGCCATGGCGACCGCGACGGTCCGCTTGCCCTGGAGCGCGGCGTGATCGACGCGAAGCTACTCGCCGCCGCCAAGCACTTACTCGATCTGTGCCGCGCGCGCGGTTTGCGGATCGCAACGGCGGAGTCCTGCACCGGCGGTCTCGTGGCGGGGGTGCTGACCGAGATCGCTGGCGCCTCCGATGTGGTCGAGCGCGGCTTCGTTGTCTACTCCAACGCGGCTAAGGAAGCGATGCTTGGCGTGCCGGCTTCCACGCTCATACGCCATGGCGCAGTGAGCGCCGAAACCGCAATCGCCATGGCGACCGGCGCGCTGACAAATTCGGAGGCCGATATTTCGGTCGCGATCACCGGCATCGCCGGGCCGGGCGGCGGCACCAAACGAAAACCAGTCGGGCTCGTTCATTTTGCCGCTGCCAGCCGCAACCGCAAACCGATCGCGCGCCGCCGGCTTTTTGGAAAAATCGGCCGGCGCCGCGTGCGCGAGCGCTCGGTGGCTGAAGCGCTCGAACTCTTGGAATTAGTGGCGCTGCCGGCCGGACCGGCGAAGAAAAAATCCTGACCGGCTCGATTGGCCGGCGGGCTTGGCGCGGCGGCGCTTTTAATTAGGACGCTGAACGGGCAGCGTTTCGGCCGGTGCGGGAGCGGCTGATGGCGCGCCGTTATTCAGCGCGCGCTGAACGGACAACAGGACGCAGGAGTTTCTCAGCACGACTTGTTCATTGACGATGACCTGCCCATTAGACTGAGAAGCCGTTTCGCTTGGCGCGTTCGCCGCGTTTGTCGTGTTCTTCGCTCCATTGCAAAAGTCGTCGGTGACGAGATTGGGCTCACCCAACATCCAGGACACGACGCTAAAGGTCGTCTGCGAAATCTTCCAACCCAACGATAAGCCGTAAGTTTTGTCCTCGATGCCGACGATCTGCAGTGCCGAGTTGATTTTGTTGGCTCGGTCTTCACATGTGTTCTGGGCCGCCCCGTTGTCACCGGTGCTTGGGCTTGTGCTAATCACTCCAT
>JBAUYV010000173.1:0-2364 GCA_049584975.1 Xanthobacteraceae bacterium
GCGCGCGCCTGGCTCTGTCGCGAACAACTGCGCGGCATCCTCGATCGCAAGCAGATCAATGTCGTCTCCGCTATGCTCACCCAGTGGTGCACCAACGTCATGCGATCAAAAGTCGAACCTATGAAGCAAGTTGCCGCCATGATCCGCAGTCATTTCGACGGCATCGTCGCCTGGGCGCGGTCGCGCCAGACCTCAGGATTCATTGAAGCCCTTAACGGCTTGTTCCAGGCCGCCCAACGAAAGGCGCGCGGCTATACCCGCTTCCAAACCATGAAAACCGTTCTTTTCCTCATCGCCGGAAAACTAAACTTCTCGGCAATCAATCCCCACGCCGCCTAACCCACGCAAATTTCAAAAGAGCCTTCACTCTCGTGGTTGGCCCCCATCGCTCGACCAACCCGTTGAATCCCGACATGGTTAATTAGTTTCTGTCGCGAAAGGCAAGATAGTACGGCAGAATCGGCGTTTCCAGGGCTTTAGGGCGGCAAGTTTTGCTTGCCAGTATGGTGTGCGATGTCTCTCATTTGAGAGATGATTCGCCGCCTCACCGAACAGCCTGTCGATGTCGTCCGCTGCTGGATGAGCAGCGGAGCGGCTGGCCTGCGGCCGGCGGTTCTCGGCTCGCTGAGTTGATCCATGGCGCGGCCGGCGGCGCGGCAGATGAGCTTTGCCGATCTCGAACTGCGACGGCAGGGCGTGCGGCTTGAGCCGTTGTTGCGGGGGATTTGTGATTTTCTCGATAAGCAGCCGGCGCTGATCGAGCGGGTGCGCCGCGACCTGCTGGGCGGCCTCAAAAAGCCGCGGAAGGGTCGCCACGGCCTCACCGCGTCGCAGACGTTGCGTGCACTGGTTCTGATGCGCCTGAAGAACTGGGATTATCGCGAGCTGCGCGAACGTATCGCCGATGGAATAACGCTGCGCCAGTTCACCGACTTCTACTGCGAGGACGTGCCCAAGCATGACGCCTTCAACCGCAGCTTCAACCGGCTGACGCCGGCGACGCTCAAGGCCATCAACGACCTCGTCGTCGAAGCCGCCGTCAAGCTCGGCCTGGAGGACGGCAGCAAGCTGCGGGTCGACACCACGGTGGTGGAGACCGACATCCATCACCCGACCGACAGCACCTTGCTGTGGGACGTGGTGCGCGTCCTCACGCGGCTGCTCAACAAGCTTGCCGAGGCGCTGGAACTGCGGCGCATCGCGGGTTTTCGCAATCGCTCGCGTGCTGCCCATCGGCGCATGTACGAGATTCAACGCATGACGACGCGGCAGCGTCAGGGCAAAGGGTCGCGACACATCGCGACCTACCGGGCGCTCATCGCCATTGCCCAGGAGGTAGTGACGAGCGCCAGGATGGCGCTTGACGATACCGCCGCGATGCGCGGCAAGGACCCGCTCACCGCGCTGAACATCGAGGCCCTGCGCAAGGAGATCGCCCATTATTGCGATCTCGGCACGCGGGTGATCGGCCAGGCGCGCCGCCGCGTTCTCGATGGCGAACAGGTACCCACGTCTGAGAAGATCTATTCGATCTTCGAGCCGCACACCGACCTGATCAAGCGCGGCAAGGTGCGCACGCCGGTCGAGTTCGGCCACAAAGTTTTCCTCGCCGAAAGCGCCAAGGGTTTGATCACCCAGTATGAGGTGCTCAAAGGAAATCCGGTGGACGAGGTTCATGTGGCGCCGTCGCTCAAGCGCCATCGCCGCGTTTTCCGCCGCGCCCCGCAGCTCTACGGCGCCGATCGCGGCTTCTTCAGCGAGCGCAATGTGACGCTGTGCGTGCACGGCGGCGTCGCCACGGTCTCGATCCCGCAGCGTGGCGGCAGCAAGACGCCGCAACGCCGGGACCACGAACGATCGGCGGCATTCAAGCAGGGCCAGCGCTTCCGTGCCGGCATTGAGGGGCGCATCTCGGTACTGATGCGCGGCCGCGGCATGAAGCGTTGCCGCGCCGAAGGCGCCGAGCGCTTCGCTTTGTTCGTTGCCGCCGCGGTGCTCGCCAACAACCTCATGATCATCGGCAAACTGTTGACCAAACGCACCAGACGCATCCGCAAAACCAACCGACAATTTCTGACCTGAGCTGACCGGCGACGCGGTGAAACAAACCGCCGTCCTCATCGCGACCCCCAGCACAACCGCACCTCGCAGAGGCCGGCCCGTGCCGAAAATGGCGCGAAAAGCGCTCGCAAATTCACCCGCATGGTAGTACAGTTATGCCGATGAAATCTGCATAACTCACCTGTCCCAGCTCAAAATCCACCAATTTCGCGACAGAAACTAGTTAGGTTCTCTCTGCGAGAGAGCGGCTTGCACGAGTGTCAGTTGAAGGGCAAAATGCTGGTGTGAAAATCAGTCCGGAGA
>JBAUYV010000174.1:0-1789 GCA_049584975.1 Xanthobacteraceae bacterium
CACGCGGCGGCGCTGCAGGCGAACCTGATCCTTTACATCGGCGATGCAATGGAGGAGTCGGCGGCGAGCGCGCGGAAGATTGCCGATCGCCTCGGCAAGCTCGGAATCCGCGTCATCGTCCTGCAAGAAGGATCGGACGAACACGCGCGGGGCGTCTTTGCCGAGATCGCCGAGCGCACGGGCGGCGCGCTGCTGCCGTTTGATATTTCGTCGTTCGATCAGGTCGGCAAGGAATTGGTCGAGCTGGTCGCCGTCCTCGCGGCCGAGGGCGTCGAGGCGGTCGAGGCG
The DNA here is from genome assembly GCA_049584975.1 of Xanthobacteraceae bacterium. Taxonomy (GTDB): domain Bacteria; phylum Pseudomonadota; class Alphaproteobacteria; order Rhizobiales; family Xanthobacteraceae; genus BOG-931. Next base: position 289 of record JBAUYV010000174.1, read on the forward strand.
AAGGCCGCGACGGCGTCGCCGGCGGCGACGCTGCTGCTGCAAAACCTGGATCGGAAGCGGCTCTTGATCGGACACGCGAAAGGATGAGCGTATGAGCGACATTCCGTTGCCGACGCCGTTGCCGCCCTTGCCGACGTGGATGGAGCGGCGTGCAAGGGAAGAACGACGGCCGCCGCGCCGCCGCTGGATCAATGCGGTTTGGCATGGCTTTTTGCGGTCATGGGGGGATCTGCGCTTTAAGCTTTTCGAGTGTAGTTGGCTGGATTTGAGGTGGTGGCTGCTAGATCAAATATGGCTGTCCATAGTCGGACTTTTGGGGATGCTTTTCTTAGGCCTAATCACGCCGCTGTATTTATTGGCGTCAAATAAAGAGGAAATTCATTGGTATGAGACTCTTAACCTTGCCGTTTGGGTTTTGGTTATGCTCCCGGCAGCGTTTTGTTTTATTGGCAAGAGGGTTGAGGCTGTCGAAGACCTAGGGCCGGGGTGGTGCTTCCGCCTCCTCTGCGGCACTACGGCGGTGTTGTCCGCGCTGGCTTTCGGTGAACGAAAGCTGTTCGATGCTTGGGCGTCCGCGTCGCCAGCTTCCCTGGGTGCGCCGGTCGCGCCAGTCGCTCAGCCAGTCGCGCCGATTGCGCGCGCCGTCAATGAAACAGCTCGGCGCGTGATAGCGACCGGCGGAGGCGCTCGGGAAAATCGCTGCGACGTTCCCGGTTCCGTCAACGGGCGCGCGCTGGTGTTCGAGATCGACACCGGCGATCCAACGATGGCCGACTTCCCCGCAAGCTATATCGACAAGCTTCATGTCGACCGGGCGACGCTCGAATGGTTCGAGCTAGACCCCGGCACTCGCTATGGCCGGGTCGCGTGGGCGATCGTGCGTGAAATCCGAATTGGCGATGTCGTGTGGGAGAACCCGCGCGTCCGGTTTTACGAGAATTGGCGGTTTTCGTTTGGCTCTGAGGAAAACCCGCTGTTCGGCCTGCCCGCGCTCAAGGCGGAAGGCGTCAATGTGGAATGGACCGGGGACACGTGCCGCCTGACGGTTGCGGTCGGCTCGCCGCGCGCCGGCTTGGGTGAGAGGTAGGACATGAGCGATATTCCGCTGCCGCCGAGGATGAGCGATATTCCGTTGCCGCCATCGCGGGCGGCTCGCGTGCGAAAAACCGTCGAGGAGTGCGAGCAATCGCCGGCGGTGGCGGCGACTCAAAAGCCCCGGTTAGCGTACGAACGCCGCGAGGGCGTCTTTCCCTTGCTGCTGCCGGCGGCGTCGGTCCTGTTCGGGGGGTCGCTGCTGCTCGGCTTGCTGAAGTACGTTGACCACGCCCCGACGCCGCATGAGGAGCCGATGCTTAGTCTTGTGATCGGCCTCGTCTTGACGGGCCTTGGTGGTCTCGAATTGCTGCGGCGCGGTTTTCGCCGGCGGGGGGATCAATATCGTGGATGAGTTCAAACCGAAGCGGATTGAAGATCGCTATGATATTGAGCCCGTCGCCCTCGA
>JBAUYV010000175.1:0-2518 GCA_049584975.1 Xanthobacteraceae bacterium
CTGCCAGCGCCAGATCACCGTCTTGGCCTTACCGGTTGCCTGCGTGATCTCGGCGGTGCCGCGGCCAGCGGCCGTCAGAAGAACGATCTTTGCTCGCCAAACATGTTTTTGTGGGCTGTTGCGGTTAGCCACCACCGCTTCAAGCTCACTGCGGTCGGCAGCGTTCAATCGGATTTTCCTTCGCTCGTGCATTCCGTAGACTCGCACATGCGAGTCCGGCCGGGAATCCACAGGTGAATCGAAATGTCAGATTTGGTCCACTAGTATGGCCCCTGAAGGCCGGCGCCCCGCGTCGGAGGACAGTCCGTCGCATGACGCCGCGCCATACTCGCCGTCCTGGTTGGCAGTCCCGCGCCGCCGCGGCACGCTCCGTCGTAGGCTGGGTCGGTTAGTCGGGCGGCAGCTCAAGCCTTCGATGGCGCCCGGCCAGCATCAAGGCGGCCTCGACCTCGACTATATCGCCACCAGTCGCAGCACTTGTCAGCGCCCTTGCAACCCTCCGCCAGTGCGGCCGATCGCGGTGAGTGGCCGGCAAGTGTTTCTCGATCAGCAAGCGCACGTCGCCCAGTGTGGTCACGGTCACAATGCCGGCAAAATCGAGCGCTCGCGGAATTTTGCGCGACCGGTCATGCTTACGCGCTACTGTGCTGTCCTTTTTGCGTAGCAGTTCGGGCAGCTTTGCAATGTTGGCTGCAATCCTTCGCGCCTCGTCCTTCGCGAGTCGCTTCATTGACATGCGCCTGATCGGCTCATCCTCAAAATAAACATAGCAGAGCGGCGCTCCGTTCGCGTCGTGCACGGCGAAAGATTCGGTATGTTCCTCGATCCGCCACGGCTGCGGGAATCGTCGGCGTTCTAGGGGCATGTGTCCGGAAGATAGGGCGAGAGCCGCCATTGTACCACTAGTGACGAGTTTGATCGCCGCTTTGCCTGCGGGCTCGTCGGCAATGACGCGCTGGCTTAGCTCGTGCGTCAGCAATGCACCCCGACAGATGCGCCGTTGAGACAAGACTATTTGCACGGAGAGCCAACGAAAAAATATCGTGAAATTAGCGGAGGGCAACCACCCTCGATTCCCCTTACGCCATTGACCAAGACACATGACGCATTCGGATTTCGACATGGCAATTAGCCAGACCTTTTGAGGCTAAAAGGGACCAGTACCGCCGGTCGGTACTGGTCAATTTCCGACCTGGTGCCCGGTTTTGAAAACCCTGGGGCTGGATTCGGGTAGTGGGTCAGAAACTCCAGCGGGCCGTGCTACAAGCCAGCATCGTCCCGCGGAGTTGGGCGAAGCCAAGGCAAATGAGCGAACGTTCTTGATCAAATCTGAAGTGAATGTTCCGATAGCATTATTGTTCGAGGCGCAGCCAGCTCGCGATCCAGCTTGCAATTCTTGATCGAAGACGCCACCATTCCGCATTAGGGGAGCTAAAACTTCGCTGGCGAAGGCCGTCGCCGTGAATGAGAGCCCCGGTGCACAGGCGTCTTCATCGTGTAAGGCCCAGGTCGTCACGGCCATTACCGGCATAGCACTGTTCGTGGGTCTGATCATTCTCGCAGTGCTCTCGTTGTTGACGAGCCCTCGGTCCGCCCCCAGAAGCGGGGCTGAGCCGCCTCTGCCCTTAGGGACTGGTAAGCCTGAGGACGGGGTGTGGTCCGGCCATAGGCACTGGCCTGAGCCTGAGAACCTCCCGCGGGAAGTCGATCGACAAGAGACACAGCTCGACCAACAATATTGCGGCGATATTATCGCGTGGTTGGAAGCGTGGGCTTGGGGGAGTGGCTTGATATCGCCATGGCGACTGTGAGAAAACTCACTGGCGTGTGATCGTAATCGATAAACTTGGTAAACCGTACCCAACACACATCCTGCGCACCAATCTCCTGTCGAACTCTTCCGGCGACCTGGGCCGCGGTAAGGCCCACGCAGGGCGCGGATGGAGCATGAGGCAGATACCAGTGACGGTCCTAACGTGGGAGAATGACTCCTCGCCGTCGTCCGCCGTGGCCATCGCATAGTTAGATGCGCACCCCGCTCGTCGACATCGGGGCTTCCAGCATCCGTGATTAAAATCAGATCAACATCTTAGCGCGCATTAAATCAAGTCGAGACACTATCGCCCATTAAATCAGGTCGACACACTACGGAACCCACGGACACAGGTCTTCCCTAAAAGTTTCCATCGGAACTCGCCCCTGGTTCCTGCGTTGCAGCAATATGGGAACCGCGCTTGATGAGATCGCCAAAAGGGGGCGCGCCGAGCCTTCATCGCAGAGCGTTTGCGCGACTGGCATCGGTTCCAGCTCCGGCAGTGCAGCTCCTCTGCGTGGAGAGTCGGCGGCGAGATCAGCACCCCTAACAGCAGGCCCCAAATACAGGCTCTCTTGCCCGTGACCTCTTGTCGTTTGTGACAGGCGACGGTAAGGTTTTTGCCGGTTTTCTCGCTGAACGTTGGCTTCAGCGAAATTCAGAGTTGGCGCTTTCCCTAGGGTGAAAGATGCGCATAGGGCTCGT
>JBAUYV010000176.1:0-2051 GCA_049584975.1 Xanthobacteraceae bacterium
ACCTTCGGTAGCAGTGAGGCCAGCTGTGACGGCGATGTCCACGGGCAAATGCGCAGATGCTCCCCGCAGTTCCCTTCCTCGAGGGTGGAGATGATCTCGTCGCCGCCAGGTCCGGTCGGCCGACCGCTGAACAGTTCGGCAAGTTCCAGATCCTGGCGGTGCGCCCCTTTCTGGCGGCTTCCGATCGTGAGCTCCGCGTAGCCGGCGGAGATATGCAGATGGTCGGCCGCGAAGCTTTCGGGACTAAGGAGCTTGACGATGTCTACAAACGGCCTTCCTGCACCAATCGGGGGAAGCTGGCTCGGGTCGCCGACCAATATAATCCGTTCCACGCCGCTCAACGCGTCCAGTAGCGCTGCTAGTTGATCTTCCGTGAGCATCGACGATTCATCGACGATCACCGTCTTGCAGCTCGAATGCCGCTCGACATCGCCGATCACGCGGTAAGTCTGCGTCGCTTCGTTGTATCGCGCGGGGCGCAGGAATTGCGCGAGCGTCCGGGCCTCAACACCTGTTGCCTGTTGCAGGCGTACGCGTGCCTTTCCCGTTGGTGCCAATAGCAGAACGCCCCGTGTCTGGATGGGAGCGGCCCGACACAAGAACTTCAGTAGCGTCGTTTTTCCGGTGCCTGCTGCTCCGATAAGAACCGAAAATCTCGATGACGCGAGCTCGGTCAGCGCTGCCGACTTTTCATTGCGCCCGCGATCTTCTAGAGAGCCTTTCGGTGCCGGCGCGCTGTTGAATTCGCGGTCCATCTCGGCGCGCCAGTTGATGTTTACCGAAAGGCGTTTGGTCATCTTGACGCGTTTTTGTACCGACGATGCGATAACCTCTCGGGTAACGACAAGGTGATCTATCTGGTACGCCGCCTTGCCATTCTCCAGCGCACACGGGGCGATGACGGGCGGCAGCTTGTCTCCGTGAATCTCGTATTGGTCTTCTGTCGCTGGCAATGCCGGGCTCAGATTGAACTTCTTGAACCGCGCGATGATCTCTTCGCGCGATAGCAACGTATGGCCGTCCAATGCCGCCACTTCGAGCACGGCCGCAGTCGCCGCCCGAAGACGCCGTCCATCGACCGGACCCGTCATCAATGACGGTGCAGGAATCGGATGAGCGATCGCCATCGGTGTTTCCGGGAATGCGCCTTGGTCGATTGTACGGAATGCGATCGGGGCAGATTGCAGGCGGTCGCATTCGTAAAGCGCGTAGGGGTTCTTCAGTATTGCCGCATCGGTGATTTCTTCGTTCGCCTGGCGAAGCCCGGCTGTGTTCCGCGCTGCCGGGTCCCACCAACGTGCCGCTTGTTCAAAGGTAAGATCGAAGCGAGCGAGCAGCTTCGCGAGTGCCAGCCGCTTCGCGCCGCGTTCGCTGGCGAGATATTTCCAGGTGTCTGTGAACCCCGTGACCTGTGCCTTCAGATCTCCCGGCAGCGTCTTTGGATTCTTCACGAGCGCGGCCAGCAGCGGCCAAGGATCGCCATTCTCTCCGGCCAACTCCCAGCAATGATATGCGAGCTGATAGCCATACTCGACGCCCATCGCGCATAGGATCGAGCCGAGGCCGGGATAGGGCCCACGCAGATTCCACAATTCACCGAGGCGTTGATCGATCCACTTTAATTGTGTAGTCCAGTCGCCGCCGAACCGCTCATTGTATGCGGTCAGAGCTTCCTTCACCGCGAGCAGCGCGGCAATCGCGCCGGTCGGCGTGACGTGTTCGCTCGCGTATGAGAATTCGTCCCGGTACTCCCCGGGCACGAAAGCGATGCAATCCCGTGGGTCAATGTCGGCGTCCTTTTCGCACCGGCTCAGAAGGTCATGGTAGGGAAGCAAGACGCCATCGCCGCCGCTGGCACGGATGCCATGACAGACTGACCGCTCCCATAGATAGGAACGGATTGGCGCGTTCTTTGGCGGATCGTAGTCCCATTCCTGCAGGTCGCCGATCGATGTAATGCGTCCGACGCCTATGATCATCCATTGGTCATCGTCAATGAGCGGCGTGCGCTTCGCGTAAACAAAAATAAGACTGTGATTCGGGTGTAACGC
>JBAUYV010000177.1:0-28732 GCA_049584975.1 Xanthobacteraceae bacterium
CATCATCGATGAGGCGCATTCAAGCCAAGGCGGTAAAACGGCGGCCGCGATCAGCACAGCGCTTTCGAAAGCGGGAGAAGAGGAAGAAGAGGAAACGCTGGAAGACAAGATCAACCGGATCATGGAAGCTAAAAAGCTTCTCCCGAACGCGAGCTATTTTGCATTCACGGCGACGCCTAAAAACAAAACGCTAGAGATTTTCGGCGAGCCGTACCAGGAAGGCAACAACACGAAGCACCGGCCGTTCCACAGCTACACGATGAAGCAGGCTATAGAAGAGGGCTTCATTCTCGACGTGCTGGAAAACTACACGCCGGTCGATAGCTACTACAAACTCGTCAAAACAGTTGAAAGTGATCCGGAGTTCGACACTAAGAGGGCGAAGAAGAAGCTTCGGCATTACGTCGAAAGTCACGAGCACGCGATCGAGGTTAAAGCCGAAATCATGGTCGATCATTTCCATGAACAGGTAATTGACCTTCGAAAGATCGGCGGTGAGGCTCGGGCAATGGTGGTGACGAATGGGGTAAATCGCGCGATTCGGTATTTCCACGCGTTTCAGACGTATTTGGAGGAGCGCAAAAGTCCATACAAGGCGATCGTTGCATTTTCGGGCGAGCATGAATTTGGCGGCGTGAAGGTGACGGAAGCTTCACTTAATAAAATTCCGTCGCGGGAGATCGCTGACAAGATTCGAGAACATCCATATCGGTTTTTAATCTGCGCCGACAAATTTCAGACCGGGTACGACGAACCGCTGCTGCACACGATGTACGTCGACAAGCACCTGTCGGGCATTAAGGCGGTGCAAACCCTGTCCCGGCTCAATCGGGCGCGTCCAAAGAAGTACGACACGTTTGTGCTCGACTTTATGAACGATGTAGCCACGATCCAGGAAGCGTTTGAACCGTATTATAGGACTACGCTTTTAGCGGGGGAGACAGACCCGAATAAATTGCACGACCAGAAGGCTGATCTTGATGGTGCGAGGGTGTATACTTCCGGCGACATCGATGAGTTCGTACAGGCCTACCTGGGCGGCGCGACTCGCGAGAAGCTGGATCCCATTCTGGACGGATGTGTTGCGCTGTATCTCGAAAACCTCGACGAGGACGGGCAGGTCGACTTCAAAGGGAAGGCAAAGGCGTTTCTGCGTAGCTATGGCTTTCTGTCAGCGATCTTGCCTTACACGAATGCTCAGTGGGAAAAGCTGTCGATCTTCCTCAATTTTCTGGTCCCCAAGCTTCCGGCCCCGAAAGAAGAGGACTTGTCCACGGGCATCCTCGAAACGATAGACATGGACAGCTATCGGATAGAGAAAAAAGCGGCGATTAAAATCCAACTACCCGATCAGGATGTTGAAATAGAGCCAGTGCCGACCGATGCTGGAGGGGGGAGGGCTGGGTCCGAGCTCGATCGGCTTTCCAATATACTGAAAGCCTTTAACGACCAATTTGGCGGCGTCGCATGGTCGGATCGAGATCGTGTCAGAAAGCTCGTGACCGAGGAGATTCCGGGAAAGGTTGCGGCGGACAAGGCGTACCAGAACGCTAGAAGAAATTCAGACAAGCAAAATGCAAAAATCGAGCACGACAAAGCGCTGAAGCGCGTCATGACGGCAGTTCTCAAGGATGATGCCGAGCTGTACAAGCAGTTCAGTGACAATCCGGAGTTTCGTCGCTGGTTGACCGACATGGTTTTTGCAGTGACCTATGAGGATGCAGCCCGATAGACTGCGGGTTTTCTCTACTTGTCGAGCCACCGCGCATAACCACGCAGTTGTTCTTCGCCCTCGCGCGCATTACGCGCGGTCCTCTTGGCTTCGATGACCGCGAGGACACTCCCATCGGGGTGGTAAAGGCAGAAGTCGGTGAATCCGTTCCAGGGCATCGGATCGTAGCCCTGGACCGGTACCTCGAACTGTACTTGGGAATGGTCGGCGAGATTCCAGCCGGCTCGTACAAAGAGCGGGTTTATCAGCAACGCCCGCGTCTTTGCCTCGTTCAGGTCCATCGCAGAAATATACACAACTTTTGCCATTTTGTAGCATTTGCGGTTGCAGAAACATCAATCGGGCCGAACGGCACGTGCAAAGTCCCAAATGTGCTATTATGACAACCCCGAGGGACGCGGTTGGAGGATAACGCTGGTGGGCGGAGAACAATATGGAGCTAAAGGGATTTCAAATCTTCAAATATCGGAACATTCAAGACTCTGGGCTCGTTGACATTGCTGAACGCCTAACCTGCATTGTCGGCAAGAATCAATCAGGGAAGACATCCCTGCTAAAGGCGCTACATAAGTTCAATCCACGCGATAAGAACGTTAAATATGATTTGACCCGAGATTGGCCGCGCGGTGAACGCCGGGGGAAGGATCCAAAACAGATTGTATGCCGCGTTGTATTCGGGCTTGAGGCGAACGAAAAGGCCGACCTTGCGGCTATCTCCGATGGCCCGATGGAGGCAACCGTAGTCGAAGTAACGAAAAATTACGCGGGGGAATTTGAGGTTAAGTTTCCAGAGCGAGCAGATTTATTCCCTAAACGAATTCACCCGAATGAGATCGATCGAATCTGTGAACAACTTACCTCTCCTGCAGACCAAGTAGCAGATGGCTTTAAGACGGCGGCGGCGGAGTGCATCGAGGAAACTCGCCGTTTGGCGCGCGAAGGACGCTTCTCGGAGTTAAGCTGAGGTCTGTCAGTCTCATTTTTAGCCTCTCCCTAGCCTCACAAATCCGTGGTGTAGGCAGGGGTTTGCCAGGCACCACAGTGTTGTAGGCGAGAGGCTTTTAGTTTTGCAAATTCAATGGGTTACGGGGAACCTTGGTGGACCTTGGAGCAGCGTCCGCGGCTCGTCAGAGTCCGATGTTCTACCGTTGAACCATTCCCCAAAAGGTCTGGTGCGGTTGCCGATTTAGGGCTCCGTCCCGTCCCGTTCCGGAGTGGTAATTTCCGGAGCGAGATCATCTATGGCATCTGCGCCGCCTTTCCAAGTGCGCGGGCCGCGTGCCTGCTCGGGCGGTCAACGCCCGGCGCGGTCCTCAAGATTTTCCACGGGCCTGGTCTCAGCATGGCGGTTCTGAGCGGGCTGCTATACTTGAACATCCCTACGTAGTCCTATGTATTAAAAGATATAATGGAATGGTAACACGTATTACTGTTTAAAATCATTGTACGGGAAAGTACTAAATCAGTATAGATTCACCAATTTTTCGACAAATTGTTTACTCGCTGTCTCGTTTAACTTATGTAGTCAGTCGTGGGGTTGTCCAATGACAGATGATGTTTTTGCTGACCGTGTGGCCAAGGTGCGCCAGCGTTTCATGTCGACGCTGGAGGCGAAAATCGACAGCACCTATGGGGCGCTTCCTGATCTGGGCGGAGCCGAGCCGCCCGCGGCCGCGGCCGCGGCCGCGGCTGTCGCGGAAGCGTACCGCTGCATCCACGGCATCGTCGGCATCGGCAAGACTGTCGGCTTTCCTGCCGTCGGCACCGCGGCGCACGATGTTGAAGACGTGCTCCGCCCGCCCTATCATGCCGGGCGCGGGCTCACCGCCGACGAAATCTCCCTCCTGACAACATCGCTGCAGACGCTGCGCGAAGTGGCGGCGCGCGAACTGCAATCATGCTCCCCCACACACTGACCGCGTGACAATGACCCAGTGCATGCGTGTTACCCTCATGCTCGGCTGGGCTCTCGTGTTGCTCCCAGCGTCGGCGAATTCCCAGGATCAAGTCCAGACGCGGTCTGCTCCGACGCCAATTATACGGCGTCCGGCGGCGGCGCCGCAGGTGCGGCTGAAACCTGCGCCGCCAAAATTGGTGCGCGGGCTCCCGGCGCCGCGTGCCGCCGCGGCTGAGACCCCGACCGCGGTGCTGGCCGCTGCGGCTTCCTCACCAAAATCCAACAGTCTGATTGCCGCGATCACACTCGCCGACATCGGCTTCACCAATGGTTTGCGTTTTGCCAATCTCGGCGGCCAGCACGAGCTTTATGTGCCGCTGCCACAGGACAGCGATGTGGTTGCGAGCAATCTCATGCTGGTGCTTGACGATTTCATCGCGTATGAGGCCAAGCGCAATCTCGAAGTGCAGGTCAACAATCGCACCGTCGCCGCCATCGTGCTCGACGGGAAGGGGAGAAACCGCGTCATTCAGGTGCCGCTCGGCGGAGCCAAGCCCAAGAACGGCTACCTCAAGCTCACTTTTCTCTATTCCGGCGCGGTAACGCCCGATCATTGCATCGACGTGCGCTATGTGGGCGACAGCGCGATCATCAAGCCGGAGACGGCGGTGGAGGTTGACGTAGGCCTGGGTGGCCGGCTCGATGTTCCGACCACGGCGGCGCTGATGCCGCGCGAAGTCGCGGTGGTTTTGCCAGGCCGGCACCTGGCGACAACGGAACTTGCAACAGCGCTCACAGTTGGGCGCGCGCTCATCAGCGGCGGGCGGCGCGTAAAATTTTATGACGGCTTCGACGCTATCCCGGATCTGGCAAAGCGTGACGAGGCAGGTCACTGGGCGCACGGCATCGTTCTGGTCGGCCCGCTTGCCGACTTCACAGGCATCATCGACTCGCCGATAGCCACGGTGGCCGGGGACATTCACGGGTTTGGGTCGATTGACGCGGTTCGCGTTCGCGGTCTGCCGGCCCTGGTAATTGCCGACGCCGACAGCGTGCGCGCTGCGCGCCTATTCGGGACTCCGATGCTCGCGGCCACCCGTGGCGTGATTTCCGCTTCGGTCGGTCAAGTGGCGCCGGTCGATCTGTCCAAGGATCGCGTGACCTTCGATCAGCTTGGCGTACCGCCGGAGGAGGCCGAGGTATTTGGCCGCGCTGAACTCAGTGCGATCGTCGACGCGCGCCGGTTGCCCGGTGGAACGTACCCGACGCGCCTGTCGCTCGACGTCATGGTGGCGCCCGACGGCGGCGGCGCCAAGGCTGTGGTCAGCGTCTTCGTCAATGAGCGATTGCTCGGCAGCGAGGTTGCGGCGACCACCGAAGCGACCCACCTCGATTTGCCGTTACCGGATGGCCTCGTCGGAACGACCGCCAACATCCGCGTCGTCGTCGAGCGCGATATCGCGCGAGGCGATTGCCGGTTCGGCCCGCAAGGCTACCCGGCACAAATACTCGGATCGTCAGCCCTTTTGCTCGGCGGTGTCGGTGCCGCAGCGCATGATTTCGCCGATCTGACGTCGCACTTTGCCCATGGCATCGATGTCTTGTTGCCGGCCGTTTCCGGCGATCAACCTACCCGCGTGCTCGGTATTGTCGCGGAGCTCGCAAGCAACCTGTCGCCCGATACGGCACCACTCAACGTGAGCTACATTGCTGCGGGCACCCCACCGGTGCCGGAAGCACCGTTCATCGCCGTAGGCGATGTTCCGCCGGCTGGCGCTTCACCGAGGGTGAACTTCGATCGTGGACGCGTTGTCGTGGTCGATCCGTCCGGCCGCACATTGCTCGATCTCGGCGGATTCGCCGGGGGCGCGGTCATACAGGTTCTCGAAGCGAACAATGCGCCCGGCCTATGGATCAAACCGCTCTCGGCCAACGGGCAGACACCGTCGCCGCCCGAGCTTCACCTCGATCATGGCGACGTCGCCTTCGTCGATGACAAGGGCGTAGCGCTCGCCATGTCGACCGAGCACGACGGCCTGGTCAAAATCTCTTACCCGGACCAGGTGTCGTGGCTCTCAGTGGCGGAGCGTTTCCGCTCTTGGATCATCGGCGCGCTGTGGCTCCTTCTGACCGCCGCGCTATTGTTAACGCTGCAGCGGCTGTTCCGCCGCCGGCCCGCCGGCCCGTCCGAATAGCCCATGCCGTTGTCGCCGTCCGATCGTACGCTCGGCGATTTGTTGGTGGGCCGCCGCGTCATTGCGCTGCCGCAACTCGACGAGGCAGTCGAGCTGGCGGAGCGATGGAACGTCCGGCTCGGCGATGCGCTGCTGTCGCGCAATTGGATCGACCCGCGACTCTATTACGAAACTTTCGCGCAGAATTTCGACCTGCCGTTCGCCGATCTGCTTCGCGACCCACCGGATCCAACTTTGCTGATAGCCGCCGACGCCGACCTTTATGCCAGCCGCTTAACCATGCCGTGGCGGCGGAACGAGGGCCGGTTTCAGATAGCCACCGCCGAGCCGGGGCCCGAAACTCTGCTGTTCGCGCGCGGCCGCTGGGGCAACGACATCGAGTTCGTCGTGGTGTCGAAGTTCGACATCGTGTTTACGCTACAGACGGCATTCGGCGAGGATCTGTCGCGTCGCGCCGTGTCCGAGCTCGCCGAGCTCGATCCGCATATGTCGGCGCGCACGGTCCTCACCACCGCGCAGACGATCGTGGCCTACTTGTTGCTCAGTGGCGTCCTGGCCGGTTTAGCCTTAGCCCCGATCACCGCCCTCATTGTACTAAACGTCGCCTTCAGCCTGTTTTATTTCGGCAGTTTCGTTTTCAAAGGCATTTTGGTCTCGGTTGGCGGGGGTCGCTCGGCCGCAGCCGATGAGGCGATCGCGATCGAGGCGCGCGCGTTACGCGAGAACGAGCTGCCTGTGTTTACCGTCCTCGTCCCGATGTTCCGCGAGGCCGCGATGTTGCCGCGGCTGGCGCAGGCGATGCGCGATCTCGATTACCCGCTCGGCAAGCTGGACATAAAGATCGTACTCGAGGCCGGCGATCTCGAAACCATCGAGGCGGCGCGCGCGCTTGGTCTTGAAGGCGTTTTCGAAATCATCATTGTCCCGCCGTCCGAGCCGCAGACCAAGCCGAAGGCCTGCAATTTCGCGCTCCGCTTTGCGCGCGGCGAGTATCTGGTCATCTACGACGCGGAGGATCGGCCCGAGCCCGACCAGTTGCGTAAGGTCGTAGCAACCTTCCGCCGCTCGCCGCCGAACACCGCCTGCCTGCAATGCCGCCTCAACTACTATAACGCCAAAGAGAACTGGCTCACGCGCATGTTCACGCTCGACTATGCGTTGTGGTTCGACCAGGTGCTGCCGGGGCTTGAGCGTCTCGGCATGCCGATCCCGCTCGGTGGCACCTCGAATCATTTCCGCATCGATGTCTTGCGCGAACTGCACGCCTGGGATCCGTTCAACGTCACCGAAGATGCCGATCTCGGCATTCGTATCGGGCAAAAGGGCTATCGGGTCGGCGTCGTCGATTCGACTACGTTCGAGGAGGCTTGTTGCCAAGTTGGTCAGTGGCTCCGCCAGCGCTCGCGCTGGCTCAAGGGCTATATGCAGACGCTGCTGGTGCACACGCGGCGACCGGTGCAGTTCGCGCGCAGCGTGGGCTTGCTCGGACTTTTCGGATTTGTGTTCTTCATCGGCGGCACGGTGCTCACCGGGCTTCTTAATCCGCTGTTCTGGCTATTCTATATCATCTGGCTCGCCGCCGCTGCGGTGAATTTGGATGTGATCTTTCCCCATTCGCTTTTGTACCTTTGTCTGTTCAACCTGCTCGCCGGCAATGGCGCATTCACTTATCTGACGATACTGGCGCCCATTCGGCGCGGCTTTCTCTATCTCATTCCGTATAGTTTCAGTCTGGCAGGCTACTGGGTCCTGATCTCGTTGGCCTCCTATAGGGCGCTTTGGCAGCTCTTGCGCGATCCGTTCTTGTGGGAAAAAACCGAGCATGGCCTATCGCAGCACCCGGAGGCGCAGCTCACCGGCGCCGAAGGTGTCCCGTGACCGACGCAACGATTGACAATATCGCGGCGCCTACAGGTGGCGTGGCACGCGCGCTGGTAGCCGCGCCGATTGGCTTGGCCACATTCGTCGCGATCTTGGCGCTGGCGGCGTTTGCGGTGCGCCTTGGGCTCGTTGGCGACGACACGTTGCGGCTATGGGCCGGCGCCAGCACGGCCGCCGACGGTGAAGTGCCGATCGGGCGGATCGTAGCGGCCTATCCGACGCTGCCGTTCACCATCACCACGTTGGTGGCGTGGCTCGCGCCCGCGGACGCACCGGCGCCTGCTCTGGTGGCCGCGGCGCTGCTCGCCGTCTTCGCCGCGAGCTGTTTTCTCCTGTTTCGCAAAGCCGGCCTGCCAGCCATTGCGGCGATCTTCAGCACGATCCTGGTGGCGTTTCACCCGGCGCTGCTGCGCGCAGTTGTCGCCGGGCCGGGCGACATGTTCCTCGCGGTTTTTCTGTTGATGCTCTGTCTTGGGCTCTATGACTTGCGCGCGCGCAGCAGCACCTCGGAGGTGATGAATGTAGGAATCGCGTTGATGGCGCTCGCATTCTCGCACCCAATGGGCGCCGCGTTCGCTTTTGCGATCATACCGTTTCTGGGTTTCGTAGTTCGTTCCAACCTGGTGGCGAACTCTGCATTGAATGTCATTATTGCACTGGTTTTCCCAACCTTTTTCGCAATCGCTGCATTCAGCTATGTGGCATGGATTTTTCCAGGCGACGGCTGGACCTTCTTCGCGGCGCCGGCGCAGAGCCTGGCAACCTGGACTGCGTCTGTTGAGGAGCTGATTGGCGATAGGTTCCTTGCCATTCCCGCGCTTGAAGCGGGCGTGACGATGGGGCTTGCGCTCACCATCGGCGCTCCGGTCGCCATCGTGCTGTTGGTGATGGTACGGCGCCGGCGGCCGTTGATCGTTCCCGCTGTGGCATTTGCCGCCGCTGTCCTTGCCGCGACGGCAATCAGCGTGCTGAGCGGCATTTTTGGCGATCCTGCCGCGATGGTGGTTGCCGCCCCGGTGCTCGCCGCTGCCGTGGTGACGCGCGTACCCGTCGCGCACGAACGTCTTACGCTCGTCATCACGTGGCTGACGGTCGGCTGGCTCGGCGGTTTCTGGAGTCTCGCAGTGGCTGACCCGGTCACCGTGAGCACGCTGCGCGCGGATTTCGTACACAGCGCCGACGATAGTCGCATCGACGCGTTGGGCGCAGGAGGCGCTGCCGCCGGCCACGACAACGTGCTGGTCGACGTCAACAACTCGCCGGCCTTTGTGCTGGGGCGCGGCAGCGCGCGAGGACTTCTCGGCCCGCAAAGCGAAGCGTTCGCGCTCGCGCTCTTGTTTGCTCGCATCGATGCGCCGTTTGTCGCGGTGCCGGATCCGCTCAGCGCGGCCGGTGCCAACGATCGGCTGGACAAAGCCTTCCCATTGCTGTTCAGCATCGGGCCGCCCGGTTATCGCGTCATATACCAAAACAATACTTGGCGCTTGTTTGAGCGTCTCAACAACGGAATTGTTCTGCATCAGTAACTCTTGCAACCGTATAATAATTCTACAAGTAACATAAGTATAACTGCGGATATCGGGATGCGGATACTGTTGATTGACGATACCGAAGACTCGCGCGATCTGACCGAGGCGGCGCTACTTTCGGCCGGCTACACCGACATCGTCACCGCGGCGTCGGGCTGGGAGGCGCTGAAAATTCTTGATGTCGGCGGCCGGGCGGAGGAGCGTCCGCCCATCGACGTGGTGCTGCTCGACATCGTGATGCCCGAAATGGACGGTGTCGAATGCTGCGCACGCATGCGCAACGACGCGCGCTACACCGATCTGCCGATCATCATGGTGACGGCGCTCGACGATATGGACTCGCTGGCCAACGCCTTCGTGGCCGGCGCCACCGATTACGTCACTAAGCCGGTCAACCGAGTCGAGTTGGTCGCGCGCGTGCGCGCGGCGCTCAGGCTTAAGCAGGAACTCGACCGCAGGCAGGCGCGCGAGCGGGAATTGCTGAATTTCGTGTCGAACTGGGGGGATCACCGCGCCAGCACGTTGATCGACGAGACGACCGGCCTGTTCGTCGGCGAAGCGGCAGAGGCCTATCTGACGGCCGCCTCAAGCGGCGAGAACGGCACGGTCATTTCGATCCTCGCGCTTACGCTCGATCGCTTCGACGGCTTCCGTTCGGCGAACGGCGAGGGGGCCGCGCGCAAAGCCCTTGCGCAGGTGGCGCGCGCGGTGCGCCGGCTCGCGGCGACGATCGGTATTGTGGCGGCGGCCTATCGCAACGGCACCATTATTATCGTCGCGCCTGACCTGGAAGCGGTTCCGGCGCGCGACCTCGGAGAGACGTTGCGTGCGACAGTGGCCAAGCTTCGTCTGGCGAATTCCGAAGCGGTCGCCTCCGACCATGTCACCGCCAGCGTCGCGGCCATCACCGGCCGGGTGAAGCAAGCGGTCGATCGTGTCCAGCTGCTCACGCAGGCGGTTTCGCGGGTTCAGGACGCCGCACGTGCGGGCGGTAATCGGGTTTTGGCGATGAGCATCTAGTCGGCGTCGGGGTTGGGGTGGGCGTATTGCAGCGTTGCGTCGCGTTCGTGTTTGCCGTGCTGTCGGTGCCTTCCGCCGCGTGGGCGAGCGCCTGGACGCTGCCGGAAGGTACGGGGCAATGGCTCGCGACGCTGGACGCCAGCACGGCGACCGAGTTTTGGGAAAAGAACGGCGCGCTCGCCCCCGCGCCCCGTTACAATAAAGTCGATGCGGATGTGCTGGTCGAATACGGCATCACCGATCGGCTGACCGTTCTAATCGATCCCGGGCTTCAGCACATCGACATCGCGCCGCCGGTCAGCGCCCAGCGGACCGGTCTCGACTATACTGAGTTCGGCGCGCGCTACGCGTTCTTCCAGGATCCAACCTGGGTTCTCTCCGGCCAAGCCACGATTCGTATTCCGGGCACTTTCGACACCTCGAACCCGGCCGCGATCGGTTACACAGATGTGGAATCGGACCTCCGCGTGCTGCTCGGCCACTCCTTCGATATCGCCGGCATGGCATCATTCTTTGACATCGAGGTAGCCGAACGGGTGCGAACCGCGGGTTATCCCAGCGAATTTCGCGTCGATGCTACGCTCGGAACGTACGTTGCTCCGCGCTGGCTGTTGCTTCTGCAAGGCTTCAATGTCGTCTCGGAAGGAGCCGGCAATGTGGACTATACGGGCGGCAGCTATGACTATGAAAAAGTGCAGTTGAGTGCGGTCTATGCGCTGACGCCGACATGGTCGCTGCAAGGCGGCGGCTACGTGACCTATGCGGGGCGCAACGCGCTGGAAGAAAATGGGGTGATCCTTGGCGTGTGGCATCGATTTTGAGCGCTGTCGGCGCGAGGTTACTCACACGCTCCTGTCCACGCGCACTGCAGAGTACGTTCCGCCGGTTTGCCCTGGACGGTGAAGTCGGTGTCCTTTAGGCCGCCGGCGTCCGGATCGGTCGACCAGCACCAAATCAGGATGCCGTGGATCGAGGGCCGTTTGAGCACAGCGAGCCAATCGGCCAGCACGTCGGCTTGCAGCATGGGTGCCGGCGTGCTCGCGCGTTCCTCCGGGCTTTCCCACGGCCTAGCCGCGGCATCCTGCGCCGATCGCAAGCCAATCTCCCCGACGATGATGGATTTTCCGGTGCGCGCCGCAAGCGCGTCGAGGCGGTCCGCTATGGCATCCATCTTGGTGCGGCGGCCAAGGCGATCATCGTCGGCGCCGAGTGGGGGATAGAGCGAAACCCCGACAGCATCGAGGCTGTGCCAGAACGGCACCATTTCGGCTTCCTCCATGTTGTGCGCCACATAGAACAGGCGGCCGGAATAAATGCCGCGGGCGCTGCTGATGAGCGCGTCCCATTCGGGTCGTTGCGATGTCTTCGCTAGTTCGGTGCCGACGGCCAACGCCTCGGCGTGCTCCTGCTCGGCGATGTGGGCGATGCGATCCAATTCGGTTCGATAATTTGCGAACCATTGGCACCAGCTTGCGTCGGAATTCATGACAACGGCGCCGGCCCAGCTTTGCGGCACCCACACATGCGGCTTCACCAGGACGGCAAGTCCGAGTTCATGAGCATCGCGGATCGCGGCCCGCAGTTCCTCGTCCGGCATGTCCTTGCCGCGGACAAGATCGGGGTTTGCCGGATCTGCTTGCCACAGGAACGGTACAACGGCGATGGCGCTCGCGCCAAGCCGTTTGGCGTTAGCCAGCGACAGCTTGGCCGATGTGCTGCCGAACGGATGGTCCGGCGAAGCAATGACGTTGAAGCCGTCGAGCCGTTGCTCCGGCGCCGGACCGGATCGCAGGTTGAACGAGACCAGCGCGCCGATCAAAAATGCCGCGGCGGCTGCCGGCAGATGCCATAGGCGCATACATCATATCCGTTTGAGCGCCTGTAGATGATTACGCACCACGAACGCAAGCGTCATCGGATCGAACGGTTTCGATATGACGCCCTGTGCGCCCAGCGCGATAAACTGCTCGACTTCCCGGGGTTGGGCGCGAGCGGTCATGAACAAAATTGGGATGTCGGAGGTTTGCGCATTTTCGCGCAAATGTGAAAGGGTGGTCGGACCGTCCATGCGCGGCATCATGACGTCGAGCAGGATCAGCATCGGCGACCATTCCGCCACCGTACTGAGGGCTTCATCGCCCGACGCGCATGCGCGCACGTGGAAGTCGGGATTGAGGCTGAGCGACAAATCGACAATTTCGCGAATGTCGGGTTCGTCGTCGACATGGAGAATGCGGATTGCGCTCATGCGACCCTCTCTCCGTTTTGCGAGGATCTCAGCATTAGCCGGTCGTGCACCGCGGCGACAAGGTCGTCGAGCGAAGCGTGCGATTTGTTCAAGTTCGCTTCGACTTGTGGATTTGGGGCGAGTTCAGCTCCATGCGCCGAGAAAATGACGACCGGGATAGGCGCGCCGTCGCAGTTGTGCAGGTCCGCCAGTAAATCGAGACCGGAGACTGTCCCTACCGTAATATCGAGCACCGCGAGATCAAAGCGATGCGTGAGCAGCGCTCGGCGAGCCTCATCGATCGAGTCGACTGAAGTGACACTGGCCGTCGACTCCAGTGTGCGCGCGACAAGATCGAGCACGTCGGGGTCGTCATCGACATGCAGGACGCACGGCCGCCGGTATTCTGTGCGCTCGGCGGCGCCCTCGAGGATCTGCGCCAGTTCATAGACATCAACCGGCTTCGCGACCCACTTGAACACATTGAGCTTGGAGGCTTCGTCCTTCTCGCCGACGCGGTCGGCGGAGATGATTACGATCGGAGTCTTGTGGGTTTCCGGTTGCTCGCGCAGCCGGCGGATCAGGCTGATGCCGCCCGCGTCCGGCAGCTCGAAATCGACTAGGATTGCCGCATAGAAGTTGGCCCGCGCGCGGGTGATCGCGTCACCGCGATTGTGCGCGAAGTCGACAGAGAATCCGAGCGGCCGCAGGCCGTCACGCAACGTCATCGCAGCGTCGGGGTCGTCCTCGCAATAAAGCACTCGCACCGCGTCCGGCGCCCGCTCGCTATCGATTTCGCGACTGGCGATCCGCGCCCAGGCCGGCAGGTCGACGTAAAACACGGTGCCGCCGCCGTCGGCATCAGCGAAGGCGACGCGGCCTCCGAGCCGCACCACAATTTCCCGGACAATGCTGAGTCCGAGGCCGGTACCGCCTTTTTGCCGTGTATCGGTCGCATCGGCCTGCGCGAACTTCTCGAACACGTGCGGTTTGAACTCGGCGGGGATGCCGGCGCCATGGTCACGGATCGAAACGCGCACGGAATCGCCGAGCTGCTCGGTCGTGACGACGACCTCTCCGCCTCGCGGAGAAAATTTGATCGCGTTCGACAAAAGGTTGGTGACCACTTGCTCGAGCCGGTCCGGATCGGCCGCCACGTCGCCGGCCTGCGAGGCGGGATCGAGACGGATTCGTACGCCGAAGCCATCGGCGTAGCCGCGATTGGCCTCAATCACCTGCTCGACCAGTGCGCGCTCATCCAGGCGTTTGAAGTTGAAGACGATCTGACCGGATTCGATCTTCTCGATATCGAGAATGTCGTTGATCAAGCGGACCAATCGCTTGCAGTTGGTCTGCGCAATACCGATCAGCCGGACCGCCGCACCCGGCAGAGTTCCCGCCGCCCCGCCGATGAGCAGGCTGAGCGAGCCGGAAATGGAAGTCAGCGGCGTACGCAGTTCGTGGCTCACGGTCGAAACGAATTCGTCCTTCAGCCGATCCATGCGCTTGCGCTCGCTGGTGTCGACAATGACGCTGAGTACAAAGAGGCCGTCGGGGGCACGGATCGGATTGAGCGAAACTTCGACGGGGAACTCCGTCCCGTCGCGGCGCAGCCCGAACAGTTCGCGATTTGGCTGCACGCGCCGCGCCCGCGGACGTGCAGCGAACGCGGCGCGTTGTCTCAGATATTCGCCGCGCAGCCGTTCCGGGATCAGAATTTCGATGCGCCGGCCGATGAGCTCGTCACGCGGGTAGCCAAATAGCCGCTCGGTTTCGGTATTCGTCAGCACGACGGTACCAGTGCTGTCGGTCATCACCATGGCGCCGGGACAGGCCTCGACCGCGAGGCGGAATTTTTCCTCAGCGCAATTCTCCGCCAAACGGTCGCGGGTCGTATTGGCGATGCCGACTACGGTTCCCATGACCGATCCGATCGCGCTCATGCCTTTTCCCGCGCCGATCCTGCAGTTGCAACAAGGAATGATCTGTTAAAAGGGCAGGGCGGCGAACAAAAATTATTGTACGTACAAACATCTACGTAAAAATGCCCAATTGATCATTTGCCCGACGGAACTCGCCGCCCGCAAAGGGGCGAACGCAAACACGCGCGAGCAAAAAGATTGGCGCTAACGCCGCGGCTTCGCTTTCTTGGGGCTTTTCTTCTCCACTTGGCGCTTGCGAGCGTGCGCCAGCGCCGGCGTTTTCGCGGCGGGCGTAGTTTTACGTACGGGCTCCTTTGCCGGTTCCGGCGCAGGGGCCGCGGCGTGGCTCGGACCGCGCGACATCGGGCCCCACCAGTTCGAGCGTGTGTCGTCACCCCACACTTTCGGCCGCTGCGGCCGGTCCTGGTGCCAGGGCCGCGGCTCGAAGAAGCCAAGATCCTCATCGAACATCTGATCCATGTCGCAGAAGAACTCGATCGTAACGCCGTCCGGGTTCTTGTGATAGATCGCGATGTTGTGGCCGATAATGTGGCGGATCGGGCCCCAGGTCAGCAAAATATTGTTGCGCGCCAACAGATCGCAGGCGCGCTTGATGTCGGACCAATCGCGCACTTCGAATGCAATGTGATGGATCGACGTCTTGGGGTCACGGAGGAAATTCACGGTGTGATGGTCGCGGCTGCAGCGCAGGAAGGCGAAGAAATCGCTGCGCCAGTCGGACACGCGAAAACCGAGCATGTCGCAATAGAATTTCACCACGCCCTGCACGTCGGGGCACTGATAGGCGATATGGCCGAATTTCAGCGGCATGACGCCGTTGAAGTTTGAGTCTTCCTCGGCGAAAGCGAAATCGGAGAAAATCTCCAGGGTGGTTCCCTTCGGGTCCTTGAAGGCGATTGCTTCGCCGATCCCAGGCGTGATGTCGCTCCGCCGTTCGCTCTTGATGCCGGCCTTCTTCAGTCGCGAGACAACTTCGCCGAGTTCGCTGCCCGGCGCGACCTGGAACGACAGCCGCGGCGCCTCCACCGCGCTGCCGCGCTCTAACACGATTGCCTCAACGCCGGATTTGGTGGCCAAAATGGCGCGGCTCTTGTCGCGGGCGGAGAGACTCAGGCCAACGATGCGGGTGAAATAGTCGATCATCCGTTCGATGTCGGGAGTCGTCAGCGTCGAGTGGCCCGCGCGCTTGATTTGCAGCATGGAACGTCTCCTTAAACTCTCTGGGCAGTCACGCTGAGGCGTGGGCCGGCTGTTCGCTATCGACCGCGCCGATCTGATGCGCCCGAACCTTGATCGTCAGTTCGCCAAGCACCGGCGCCGAACGGCAAACGATGACGTCGCCCGGTTTCACGGGGCCAACTCCCTCCGGTGTTCCGGTGTAGAGCAGATCGCCTGGATAAAGAGTATAGAATTCGGATGCGAATTCGATGAGGCGGCGGCAATTGTAGATGAGCTGGCTGGTATTGCTTTCCTGACGCTTCTCGCCGTTGACGGTGAGATTGATCGGGACCGCGTCAGGATCAGGAATCTCATCAGCGGTTACGAACCACGGGCCTAGCACGGCGTAGCCATCGACCGATTTGCGAAAGCTCCTGTCCTCGCGGCCGCGCACGGTCATGTCGAGGCCAAGGCAATAGCCGGCGACGTGATCGAGCGCCTTGGCCTGCGAAATGTCGCTGCCAGCGCTGCCTATCACCATCACGAGTTCGACCTCGTGATCGGTGCGGCGCTCAGGAAACCGGACCGGGACGCCTTCCGACGGCCCGACGAGGGCGGAATTGGCTTTCAGGAACATTCCGGCTTCGAGGATTTTCGAGGATTGCGCGCGCACGATTTGCGTGCCTGGCTGCTGCGATGCCTTGGCCATCTCCTCGATATGCGCCTGATAGTTGGTCGGTGCGCAGGTCAATTTGGTCGGCCGCGCCACCGGCGGGAGCAGTTTGACGGATGCAAGTGGCTTGCCTGCCGCCTTGTCGGCCATGCGTTCGATCCGCTCGCGCCATTGCGGCAGCGCTGCAATAACCGCGTCGCCCTTCATTGCAAAGGGCATCGATTTGCGAATTTCCGTCTGCGCCTCGGTGACGTCGTGCACAAGATTTCCGCGCACCACACCCAGGCGATCATCATCGTAGCGGCAAAGTTTCATGAGTCTCTCCCTCTATTTCCTTCGCAGCGTCAACTGCGCCCGAACAGATCGTTGTAAGTCTTCTGCCATTTTCTCTCGTCTGCGCCGCTGAACAAGATTGGCGCAATCTTCATCGACTTGAGCATGTCACCGACTTCCGGCGGATTGGTCGGCACGTCCGGTCGCGTAGGGATGCGGCCTTTCTGCGTCATGAAGGTTTCGGCCTCCCGGCTGAGCACGAAATTCTCCGCTAGCTTTGCCGCGTTAGGATGCGGTGCCAGCCCGCTGACGCCCACCGATCCGAAAATCAGCGCGACCGGATTGAGCAGCCAGAAGTCGGTCGGCGCACCTGACATTTTGACGTTGAGCGTAAGCGGTAGGAAATTGTTGAGCGCGAGCCAGTATTCGCCGGAGCCCACCGAGCGCGCAAGGGCGAGGTGGCCGTCAGTGATGACGGGGTCAAGGGCGGCCACGATGTTCTTGATCAGCGCACGGCCGCGATCTTCGCCATAAGCCCCGAAAATCGCCGCCAGCCATTCGTCATCGGTGCCGTCGATGGCTACTTTGCCGGCCCACTCCTTGTGAGCGGGAAATTCATCGTAGCTCCTCGGCAGGTCGGCCTTTCTGACGAATTTCGTGTTGTAGGCCGGCGCGTTGTAATTGGCGTAGACGCCATACCAGCGGCGGTCGGGATCACGCGCCTCGGCCATCAGGCCGCTTGCTTGCGGCGGATCAAACTGGATGAGCGTGTCGGGCGCGAGCTGTGAAACGGTGGTGGTGAGCGCGACATCCCAGGTGCGCTGCCGTGCGCGATTCTCGATGGCCACCCGCGCCATGATCTGGGTGTCCGAGGACCGCACGTAACTCACCTTGACGCCGGTCGCATCCTCAAAAGTCTTCCAAAGCGGCAACGCCTCTTGTTCGTTCATCGAACCATAGACGGTGAGCGCACCCTCGGTCTTGGCGGCTCCGAGGAGATCGGGAACGATCCAGGAATGCTGCGCGGCGTCCTGCGCGCCGGCAGACGCGTGCGAGAGGGCAAGCACAAGCGCCGCCGCAACGGTGTTGCCTGTAATCGTTAGCGCCGTCGCACTCCGTTTGCGCATTCCGCCCACTCCGTGCGGCGCAAACTCAGCGCCGTGTCCGCAAGGTTAGCAAGCAGGTGAGGGCGAGCAAAGGCGCAGGAATACGCCCGCCATTGCGCGCTCAAGCCGTTTTGCGCCCCGAAAAGCCGAACGTCACCGTCGAGATACAAAGGATGCTGACGGCGGCCGACAGCAGGAAGACGGCACGCGGCATGCCGTTGTCCATTAGGGTGCCGTAAATGATCGGCGCGATGCTGGCGCCGATATTGAAGCCGACGCTGACGAAGCCGAACACTAGGCCGTAGGCGCCGGGCGGTGTTACGGCGCGGACCAGCATGTCGCGTGATGGGTAGGTCGCGCCGACACAGAAGCCGCTGAACCCCATCAGCAGTATCAACCCGACCGAATGAAGATCGAGCAACCCTACCAGTGCGGTAACCACTCCGCCAATGGCAAGTCCAGACGCCGCAACCAGTGCATGATGGGTGGTGCGCCCGGCGAGACTCCCGCCCGCGAGCACACCCAGCGCGTTCATCGCAAGGAGACTAGTGAGCGCCATGTTGGCGACTGCGACGGGCGTCGAATGCAGCGCACCCAGCGCCACCACCAGATAGGTGTTGAGCCCGCCGTTCATGATGGACGTCAGCATGAAGTAAGCAAGATTGAGCAGGATCGGCAGCGTGAAGATGACGCGCCAAGCGGCGGCCGCGTCGGTACGAGCCTTGGCGGCTGTCTTGGCGGGTTGCGCAATTTCGCTCTTCGGCTCGGGCTGCGCGATCAGCGCCAACAGAACAATGAAACCGAAGATCGACGCGCCCACATAAGCGCCGCGCCAACCGAAATAGGATTGCATGGTGAGCAGCGTCGCTGGCGCGATGGCCGAGCCGACGATGCCGGCGAACGAATGGAAGGCAAAGACCTGCCCGAGCCGCTCCTTAGGCGTGTGGTGCGACAGTAGCGAATAATCGGAAGGGTGAAAGACCGTATTGCCCAGTCCGGCGAGGGCGTACATCGCGACAAACACCCAGTAGGAGTTCGCAATCCCTGCAATCGCGTAGGCGACACTGGCGACGGCCAGGCCGGCAATCAGCACCATGCGCGCCCCGATCCGATCCACCAGGAATCCAACCGGCGTCTGCAGCACTCCGGAGACGACGTTGAATACGGTCAGCGCCAGCGCAAGCTCGGTGTAGCTGACGTTGAAATCGGCGCGCACGAACATGAACAGTGGCGCCAGCAGCAGCATATAATAATGACTCATCATATGCGCCGCGCAGACGGCCGCGATCAACCGCGACTCGGCTGGCCGAATCGAGCGTACGGAAATGGCTTGCGTCATTGCGGGCGGGCGCTCTCGGCGGAATGCAGCGCCTGCCAGATGCGGAACGGCGTCAGCGGCATGTCCAGATGACGGATTCCGTGATCGGCGAGCGCATCGATCACGGCATTCATCACTGAGGTCAGCGCGCCGGCACAGCCGGCTTCGCCGCAACCCTTGACGCCTAGCGGGTTCGTCGTTGCCGGAGCCGGGTGGTCGGCGAGAGAAAAGAATGGTACATCCGCCGCGCGTGGCATCGCGTAATCCATATAGGAGCCGGTGAGCAGCTGGCCGTCCTTGTCGTAGATCGCAAGCTCCATCAGCGCCTGGCCGATGCCCTGCACCACGCCGCCATGGAGCTGGCCCTCGACGATCATCGGGTTGATCACCGTGCCGAAATCGTTGACGCAAACGTAATTGACGACTTCGGTGATGCCCGTCGCGGGATCGACCTCGACTTCGGCGATGTGACAGCCGTTGGGGTAGGTGGAAGCGCTCGGTCCGTCGCTCACGTGCGCAACATCGAGGGATTGCGGAGCGTCCGCGGGCGGTTTGGGACCGTTGTGCAGCTTCTGCGCCAAATCCATGATCGAAATGGAGCGGTCCGTGCCAACGATGGTGAATTGGCCATGGTCGAAAGCGATGTCGGAAGGCGAAGCCTCCAGGACGTGGGCCGCGAGGTCCTTGCCTTTTTCGACGATCTTTGCCGCGGCTTCGACGATTGCGGTGCCGGTATGCATGATTGACTTCGAGCCGCCGGAGCCGCCGCCGGCGATCAGCCGGTCGCTGTCTCCTTGCACCAGCGAGATCTTTTCGAAGGGAACGCCGAGTTTTTCACTGAGCACTTGGGCGAACGGCGTGGCGTGGCCCATGCCGAAATCGAGTGTGCCGGTGGCCAGCGTCACCGTGCCGTCGGTATTGAATTTGATATCGGCAAGCTCCTTCGACGGCGGCGCAGTGACTTCGAGAAAATTGCCAATGCCGAGGCCGCGCAGCTTGCCGTGCCTGCGGCTTTCGCGTTTTCTGCGCGCAAAATTCTTACCGTCAGCGAGTTCGAAGGCCTGCTTGGTCAGCGCCGCGAAGTCGCCGCTGTCGTAGGTTCCACCGGACGCGGTTTTGTACGGCAGGTCGCGCGGGCTGATCTGATTACGCTTGCGCAGCGCAACGCGGTCGATCCCCATCTCGACGGCCGCGGCGTCGATCAGCCGTTCCATATAATAATTGCCTTCCGGCCGGCCGGCGCCGCGGTAGGCCGAAACATGCGAGGTGTTGGTGAACATGCACTTGCTTGAGACTTCGATCAGCGGCGTGCGGTACATACCCTGCACGTTTTTCACGGCATTGATCGTGCCCGGCATAGGGGCGACAGGTGACAGGAACGCGCCCATATTGGCGAAGACCGTGAGGCGCACAGCGAGGAAATTACCGTCGGCATCGAGCGCGAGCTCGCCGACGACGTCGTGGTTGCGGCCATGACTGTCGGAGACAAAACTTCCCGAGCGCTCGTCGGTCCACTTCACCGGGCGGCCGAGCGCGCGCGCCGCATGCAGCATGCAGATGTACTCGGGAAACACCGCGGCCTTCATGCCGAACGAGCCGCCGACTTGGCCGGTGAGTACGTGCACGTCCTTGGCGGGGACTCCCAGCGCTTCGGAGATGTTGGCGCGCATGCCGAATACGCCCTGTGAGCTGACATAGAGCGTGAACCGGCTGCCGTCGTAGGCTGCAAGTGCGGCGCGTGGCTCCATGGCGCTGACCACGAGGCGGCTGTTCACAAGGCTCAACTTGGTGACATGCGCCGCCTTGGCGAACGCGGCCTTGACCGCTTCGGCATCGCCAAAGTGGTAGTCGAGCGAAATGTTGCCGGGCACGTCATTGTAAAGCTGCGGTGCACCGGCGCTCGCGGCGCCTTCGGCAGAGACCACGGCTGCCAGCGGCTCGAGATCGACGGTGACCGCTTCGGCTGCATCCTTCGCTGCCAGCACAGTCTCGGCGACCACGAAGGCGACCGGGTCTCCCACATAACGCACTTTGTCGGTGGCGAGCGCGGTACGCAGCGGCTTCTTCATCGGCGAGCCGTCGCGATTGTTGAACGGCACGACGCATTTGAGAGGGCCATAATCCTTCAGATCGGCGCCCGTATAGACGCCGAGCACGCCCGGCATCTTGCGTGCGGCTTCCACGTCGATGGCGCGGATGACGCCGTGGGCATTTTGGCTGCGCACCATTACCGCGTAGACTTGGCCGGGCAGGGCGACGTCGTCGGTGTAATGGCCCTGGCCGCGCAGCAGCATCGGGTCCTCTTTGCGCGGCGCGGATTGTCCCACGGCAAATTTTTCGACCGCCATTCGGTCCGCCATCAATTGGTCGGCGCGGTCCTTGGCGGAAGACTGCAAATTCATGGCCCCTGAATCCTGTAAGGCATTGATGCGGTGACATAATGGAGTTGGCAGACAGCTACAAGCCATGCACGGGGCATGGCTCCTAGGTCAGGAAAGCACAGTATTGCCCTGACGGGTACTGCTGATACATTTCTACTCGATTTAGGCTTGAACATAAGCTGCGCCGTCGAGCGAGAGCGCTCCAGCGCGGCGGGAAGGTTTTGCATGGACGACCCGCCGCAAGGCGGCCGCGACGGCAATGGCGGCCGTCGCGGGCGGCCCCGCTGGGCACGGCGAACGCCTTACGGCATGCGTCGCGAGGGTTCTCAGCGCGACGATGATCGCGCCCGCAATTCCGGCCAGCCGCCAGCCACATACGCGGCACTCGATCTCGGCACTAACAATTGCCGCCTGCTGATCGCCCGGCCGACCACGAATGGATTCCGCGTGGTCGATGCCTTCTCGCGTATCATTCGCCTCGGCGAGGGTCTTGCCGCCTCGCGCCGCATCAGCGAGGTGGCAATCGCGCGTGCGGTCGACGCGCTCCTGGTCTGCCGCGACAAGATGCAGGCGCGCCAGGTCGGCCGGGCGCGGCTCATCGCCACGGAGGTCTGCCGGGCCGCCGAGAATGGGCACGCCTTTTGCGCGCAGATTGCGGAAGAAGCCGGCGTTGAGCTTGAGATCGTAGATTCCGCAACCGAAGCGCGGCTGGCGGCAACCGGCTGTACGGAACTATTCGATCCCGACGCATCGGGGGTGATTCTTTTTGATATTGGTGGAGGCTCCTCTGAACTCGTACGCCTCGGCCGGCCGGGCGCCGGCCGGCGCGGACCACCGGTGCCGGACATCGTCGGCTGGGCGTCGTTGCCCGTCGGTGTCGTCACGCTGGCGGAGCGCTATGGCGGCACTGTGGTGTCGCGCGAAGTCTACGATGCCATGATCGACGAGGTCGCGCTGCTCCTACAAAAATTTAAGGACGTGCACCGTTGCGACCTCGACGGTTTCCACATGCTCGGCACCTCGGGCACGGTCACCACGATCGCCGGCGTTTATCTGAAACTGAAGCGTTACGATCGCCGCCGCGTTGATGGCTGCTGGCTTTCCGACGATCAGATTTCGGGCGTGGTCGACGAACTGATGGCCATGAGTTTCGACGAGCGCGCGGCCAACCCCTGCATCGGCGCCGAGCGCGCCGATTTGGTGCTTGCCGGCTGCGCCATTCTCGACGCCATCCGCCGGGCTTTTCCGTGCCCGCGGTTGCGCGTCGCCGACCGCGGGCTGCGCGAGGGCATGCTGGTCGAGATGATGCGCGAGGATGGCGTGTGGGGGGAAGCGTAAGCGCCCATGGCGAGGCTCAAGCCGGATAAACGCCGTACGCCGTCCTCAAGGGCTTGGCTCGAACGCCAGATCAACGATCCTTACGTCGCCCGCGCCAAGCACGAGGGATTTCGCTCGCGCGCTGCCTACAAGCTTGCTGAAATCGACGACAAATTTCGCCTGCTCAAGCTTGGCGCATGCGTGGTGGATCTCGGCGCCGCGCCGGGCGGTTGGAGCGAAGTCGCGGCGCAGCGTGTCGGCCAGAGCGGCCGCGTGGTCGCGCTCGACATTCTCGACGTGAAGCCGCTCGCCGGCGTTGAGTTTCTGCACCTCGATTTTCTTGATGAGGCCGCGCCGGCACGCCTCAAGACGATGCTCGGCGGCAAGGCCGAAGTCGTCCTCTCCGACATGGCGGCCAACGCCACCGGGCACCGGCAGACCGATCACTTACGCGTCATGGCGCTCGCCGAAGCGGCGGTCGATTTTGCGCGCGAAGTGCTGGCCGAAGGCGGCGCGTTTCTGTGCAAGGTGCTGCAAGGCGGCACCGAAGCCGCGTTACTTGCCGAACTCAAGCGTGATTTCGCGACCGTCAAGCACGTGAAGCCGCCGGCGAGTCGCAGTGACTCGGCAGAGCTTTATCTGCTGGCGCGCGGAGTTAGGGGCGGCGGAACCCACAAGCGCACGTAACGCGCCGGCTTGAGAATTACGAGCCTTTTGCTGCGGCCGCCGCAGGCGCCGCAGCCGCCCGTCCGGAAAGCTCCGCCCCGGCGTTCAGAGGCAGCCGCACAAAGATCAGTGCGGCGGCGGCGGTGAGAAGGGCGACAACGAGAAACGCCGGCGGAAAATCGGCGGCGCCCATGGTGGCGCCGTGCTTGAGCCGCAGGGTGGTCTCGACTACGAGTGCGCCGACCGCGACACCGGTCGACAGCGATACTTGCTGCGCGGCAGCGACCATCGAAGTCGCCCGGCTCATCAGCGGCGGCTCAACCTCCGCATAGGCGATGGTGTTGATGCTGGTGAATTGCAGCGAGCGAAAAAAGCCGCCAATGAGGAGGATCGCGATCATTACGGCGAACGGAATGCCGGGCGTGAAGGTCGCGCAGGCGGCGAGGAAAACGGCGCTGATCAGGCTGTTGTAGAGCAGCACGTTGCGATAGCCGAGGCGCTTGAGCACGCTGACGGCGGCGGCCTTCATGAACATCGAGCCGACCGCGCTGGTGAAGGTGATCAGCCCCGATTGGAACGGGGTCAAATCAAATCCGATCTGCAGCAACAGCGGCAGCAGGAAGGGCAGGGCGCCGACACCAAGCCGGAACATAAAGCCACCGAAAATGCTGGCGCGAAAGGTCGGCAGCTTGAGCAGATTGAGATCCAGAATCGGCGCCGCAGCGTGCCGTGCATGGGCGATATAGGCAATGGACGAAACGGCACCGGCGCCGAGCAGCGCGGCAACCACGCTATTGGGCAAGAATTCGAGCCCCATGACCGAAAGCCCGAACGCAAGCCCGCCGATGCCGATACCTGAAAGAATGAAGCCCTTGAGGTCGAATGGATAGGGGTATTCGGTGCGAACATCCGGGATGAAGCGGGTCGCAAGCGCGATGCCGACGAGACCGATCGGCACGTTGATGATGAAAATCCAATGCCAAGACGCGTAGGTGGTGATGAAGCCGCCGAGCGGCGGACCGCAGATCGGGCCGATCAGCGCCGGGATGGTCAGCATCGACATGGCGTTGAGCAAAAGCTCTTTGTTGATGCTGCGCACGACGATGAGGCGGCCTACCGGCGTCATCATCGCGCCGCCCATGCCCTGGAAGATGCGCGCAGCCACGAAACCTTCGAGCGAATGCGACAGCGCGCAGCCGATCGAGCCGAGCACGAATATGCCGATGGCGAGGCGGAACACGTTGCGCGCGCCAAAGCGATCGGCCGTCCAGCCGCTCGCCGGGATGAAAATTGCGAGTGAGAGCAGGTAGGAGGTGACGGCGAGCTTCAAAGCCAACGGGTTAGAGCCGATATCGCGTGCGATCGCCGGCAGCGATGTCGCGATCACGGTGGAGTCCATGTTTTCCATGAACAGCGAGACAGCGACGATCAATGGTGCGGCGCGGCCGCTGGTGTTCGACTGCATTTCGGCTGTCTAGAGCATGATCCGGAAAAGTGGAAGCCGACCTTCCGAAGAGATCATGCTCCACTAAGATGCTAGAACGTCAATCTTTTCAATATGAAAACGATTGCACTCTGGCAGCTCTTCGTTAGCTTTTTATTCGCGCTTCAATTGCTCTGGCTCAATTACTTTTGGCGGAGTCGCCTTGAAGCCGCTGCAAACCGTCAGCCGGCTGCCGGAATTTGGGATCGATCTTAAGCGCCTGGCGGAAGTCGGCCACAGCACCCGCGGTGTCGCCAAGCCGCTCGCGGATGAGGCCGCGCGCCGAGAATGCGGTCGCTGAGTGCGCATCGAGCGCGATGGCGCGATCGATGTCGGCGAGGGCATCGGAATTGTTGCCGGCAAGAAAATACGCCCAGGCGCGGTTGTAATAGGCGAGTGCATCGTCGGGCGACAGCGTGACGGCGTGGGCATAGTCGGCCACCGCGCCGGGAAGGTCGAGCTGTGCGCGTTTGACGTTGCCGCGGTTGACGTAAGGGTCCGGCGCGCGCGGGTCGAGCGTAACGGCTTGATCGAAATCCGCGATTGCGCGTGCATAGTCGCCCTTGGCCGCGAAGGCGTCGCCGCGGCTGTTGTAAGCCGCGGCTGTCGGCTTGAGCCTTATGGTCTGATCGTAATCGGCGATGGCCCGGTCGAGTTGTCCCTCGCGCCGCCAAGCTTGGCCGCGATTGTAGTAGGTCGCCGCATCGCTCGGGTCGATGGCCACGGCCTGATTGTAGTTGGCGATCGCATGGTCGGGATCGCCTTTGTCGTAAAGCGCGTTGCCCCGATTGGCGTAGGCGATGGCAAATCGAGGATTGAGCGTGATCGCCTGATTGTAGTCGGAGATGGCGCGATCGAGATCGTGCTGCTGGTACAAGGCATAGCCGCGTTCGTTGTAGGCGCCAGCAAGCTGCGGATTGAGCCGGATGGCTTCGTTAAAATCCTCGATGGCGCGGTCGAGCTTGCCGGCGCGGCGAAACGCGATGCCTCTATCGCAGTAGAGGTTAGCGTTCGTAGGGTCGAGGCGCGACGCCACAGCGTAGTCGGCAAAAGCGGCGTCGCGGTCGCCTTTATCGGCATAGGCATTGCCGCGATGGTGGTAGGCCTCCGCATTGTTTGGGTCGAAGCGGACGGCGGCGGTGAAATCGGCAATGGCGTGCTCGTAATCCTGTTTCTGATAGAAAAAGAGACCGCGGTTGTTGTAGGCAGGCGCGAATTGCGGAGACAGCTTGATCGCGCGGTCGAAGTCGGCGGCGGCGCGGACAAGATCGCCCTTGGCGCGCCAGGCATCGCCGCGATTGTTGAAAGCGGTCATCATATTGGGATCCAGGCGGATCGCCTGATTGAAGTCGGCGATGGCGCGATCGAATTCGCCTTGCTCGAACCATGCGATGCCGCGATCGTTCAAGGCCGCCGCGTCTCTCGGATCCAGTCTGATCGCCTGATCGTAATCGGCGATGGCTAGGTCAAACTCCCCCATGCGGCGGTGCGCCAGGGCGCGGCTGAAGAATGCAGCCGTGTAGTTCGGCACCAGCCGAATGGCCTCGTCGTAATTTTCGATGGCGCGATCGAAAGCGCTCTTTGCGTCGTAGGCATTACCGCGCTTCATGAAGGCGCTTGCGTCATTTGGATCGAGCTTGATCGCCTGGTCGAAGTCGGCAATGGCGCCGTCAAAATCGCGCTGGGCGAGCAGCGCGGTGCCATGATTGGCAAACGCGCGCGCCGAGTTTGGATCGAGGCTGATGGCCTCGGCAAAGTCCTTCAGCGCGCCGGCGACATCGCCTTCGGCGCGCAGCGCCATGCCGCGATTGTCGTGGAGGATGGCGAGATTGATACCCTGGTAGCGGCCGGAGTCGATCAGAGTGGTGCAGGACGCTACCCGTTCCTCAAACGTGGCGCGCCATTCGCCGATGCAGCGCCGTTGGTCGTTGGCATCCTGGGCGTGCGCTGGCCGCGAGAAGAGGAAGGCTGCGGCTACGAACGCCAACCATAGCCGAAGTCGACCTCGCTGCAGGAGCGGTGAATTTCGCATTGGTGCAGTCTACTCTGCGCCCGCGCCGCGGAGAACTCGATCTTGGTCCGCCGCGCCGGCCTCCGCGGTAAATCCGGGAGGCCGTCAAGATTATCCTAGCCGTTTGGCGGCTTCCTCGACCATGCTCAGGTCGGCATATTTCTTCACATCGATATCCTGGTTGAGCAGGCCGACCTGCTTCTGAAGCTGCAGATTGCTCTGCAGCGCCGCAAGGTTAGGCATGCCGTTAGGATCGCGATACTGGTCGCGGCCGGTGAACGCCCAGTCCATGCGCGCTGGCGGCGCCTTGTTGATACGCGCGACGATGGCGACTGCTTCCTCGTGGGTTTTCGGGTCGGTGAACCAGCGGACTGCGCGACTTGGCGGTGATTCCTCCCGGTTTGTGCCGTAAGGCCTATGAATTGCCGTTGAGGCATGCTATCGACCGCCGCCAACCCAAAAGCGGGTTATCGATTCGGCGAGGGGACCTGAAGGTTCACTCGGCCCGCGGGGTTTTATCCCTATGCGCTGGCCCGCGTTGCGGGCCACGCGGAGTTGGCGATGGCACTGAATTCAAAACACCCACTGCCCGAGGCCTACACCTTCGATGACGTGCTGCTGAAGCCCGGTGCGTCCGACATTTTACCTTCAGACGCCGATATCCGCTCGCGTATTACCCGTAGCGTTCCCCTCAATATCCCGATCATTGCCTCGGCCATGGATACCGTGACCGAAGCCCACATGGCGATTGCCATGGCGCAGGCCGGCGGCATCGGAGTCATTCACCGGAACCTCGAACCCGCCCAGCAGGCCGCGCAGGTGCGGCAAGTGAAAAAGTTCGAATCCGGCATGGTGGTGAACCCGGTCACCATCCAGCCCAATGCCACCCTCGCCGACGCGCTGGCGCTCATGCAGGAGCACCACATTTCCGGCATCCCGGTGGTCGAAGGCGGCGGCAGCGGCCACGCCGGCAAGCTCGTCGGCATTCTCACCAACCGCGACGTGCGCTTCGCCACCGACAGGCGGCAAAAGGTCTCAGAACTGATGACCAAAGAACGCTTGGTCACAGTGCACGACGGCGTCGGCCAGGAGGAGGCAAAGCGCCTCCTGCACCAGTACCGCATCGAGAAGCTTCTGGTCGTCGATGCCGATTATCGCTGCGTCGGCCTCATCACCGTCAAAGATATCGAGAAGGCCGTGACGCATCCCAACGCCTGCAAGGATGAGCAGGGCCGGCTGCGAGTCGCCGCCGCCACAAGCGTGGGAGAAGCCGGTTACGCGCGCAGCGAAGCCTTGATCGATGCCGGTGTCGATCTCGTCGTTGTCGACACCGCCCATGGCCATTCCAAGCGCGTGCTCGAAGCCGTGACACGAATCAAGCGGCAATCAAACGCCGTGCAGGTTGTCGCCGGCAACATCGCGACGGCCGAAGGTGCCAAAGCGCTGATCGACGCGGGCGCTGACGCCATCAAGGTCGGCATCGGGCCGGGCTCGATCTGCACCACGCGCATCGTGGCCGGCGTGGGAGTGCCGCAGCTCACCGCGATCATGGACGCGGTCGACACCGCGAAAAAAACCGACACGCCGGTGATTGCTGACGGCGGCGTCAAATATTCCGGCGATCTTGCCAAGGCCATTGCCGCTGGCGCTGATTGCGCCATGGTCGGTTCGCTCCTCGCCGGCACCGACGAGACGCCGGGCGAGGTGTTTCTGTTTCAGGGCCGTTCCTACAAGAGCTACCGCGGTATGGGCTCCATCGGCGCCATGGCGCGCGGCTCGGCTGATCGCTATTTCCAGCAGGAGATCAGCGATACGCTCAAGCTTGTGCCCGAAGGCATCGAAGGCCAGGTGCCCTACAAGGGGCCGGTTGCCAACGTGCTGCATCAGCTGATCGGCGGGTTGCGCGCTGCGATGGGTTATGT
>JBAUYV010000178.1:0-2367 GCA_049584975.1 Xanthobacteraceae bacterium
GAATAGCCCCGATACATCAACACACCTTCGTCGCCATCGATGTAGGTGATGCTCGACCGGCAGGCGGCGGTGGCCATGAAGCCGGGGTCGTAGGTGAAGTGCCCGGTCTGGGCATAGAGCTTGCGGATGTCGATGACCCTGGGTCCGACCGTCCCGCCGATGACCGGAAGATCGACCGATTTGCCGGTCTCATTGTCCGTAAGGGTCATAGTGCCGGTCGTCATGTTGTTTCCGTCCATCGCTGCACCTCTCGTCGCCATGCCCGCGGACCATTCCCGGCTTCAATCAGAAAATAGTCGCCCTGCGGTCGGTTGGCAAACCGTTCGCAAGTGCGAGATGAGGGAGGTCAAGACCGCTCGACCGCGTCGGCAATGCGGCCCAGCGTCTCGTCGCGGCCGAGCACCTCCATGACCTCGAAAATGCCGGGCGAGGCCAGCGACCCCGTCAGCGCGGCGCGCAGCGGCTGCGCAACCGCACCGAGCTTGACGCCTTTTGCGGCGACGAAGTCACGCAGGCGGGCTTCAAGCGCCGCTGCTCGCCAGACCGCAACAGCCAAGGCCGCGCTCAAGTCCCCGAGCAATTGGCGCGCCTCGGGGGTTAGTAGCTTGGCTGCGTTTTCCGTGAGCTCAATCGGCCGCGAGCGGATGTAAGGGCGCGCATTGGCGGCCAATTCTTCAATCGTTCTTGCTCGCAGCTTTATCGCCGGCATTGCGTGGACAACGCGCTCGCGTTCGGGGAGGGAAAGGCAGTAGCCGGGCTTCTCCAACCGAGCAACAACAAGATCGACCAGGCGTGCATTGTCGGCCTCGCGGATGTAATGCGCGTTGACGCTGCCGAGCTTCTCGAAATCGAAACGGGCCGGGGAGCGGCCGACCGCGTCGAGGTCGAACCACCGGATCGCCTCCTCGGCCCCGATGATCTCGGCGTCGCCATGGCTCCAGCCGAGCCGCAACAGATAATTGCGCAGGGCCTCGGGCAGATAGCCCATCTCGCGATAGGCCTCGACCCCCAGCGCGCCGTGGCGCTTCGACAGTTTGGCGCCGTCGGGGCCATGGATCAGCGGCAGATGGGCGAATTCGGGGACCGGCCAGTCGAGCGCCCGGTAGATCTGGGTCTGGCGGAAGGCGTTGTTCAGATGGTCGTCGCCGCGGATCACGTGGGTGATGTCCATGTCGTGATCGTCGACCACGACCGAGAAATTGTAGGTCGGGCTGCCGTCGGCGCGCAGGATGATCAGATCGTCGAGTTCGACGTTGGCGACCGTGACCTCGCCCTGGACAAGGTCCTGGATCGTCGTCGCCCCTTGCTGCGGCGCCTCGAGGCGGATCACCGGCGACACGCACGGCGGGGCGTCGGCCGGATCGCGGTCGCGCCAGGTGCCGTCGTAGCGCACCGAGCGCTTTTCGGCGCGCGCCTTGTCGCGCATCGCTTCGAGCTCGGCCGGCGTGCAATAACAATAATAAGCGCGGCCCGCGGCCAGCAATTGCCGAGCGGCCTCGGCATGGCGCCCGGCGCGGGCCGATTGATAGACGATCTCGCCGTCCCATTCGAGGCCGAGCCATGCGAGCCCGTCGATGATCGCCCTGACCGCTTCGGGCGTCGAGCGCACCCGGTCGGTGTCCTCGATGCGCAGCCGGAAGGTGCCTCCGTGATGGCGCGCATAGAGCCAGTTGAACAGCGCGGTGCGGGCGCCGCCGATATGCAGAAACCCGGTCGGCGACGGCGCGAAACGGACGGTGGGAGGCATTGCCGAAGGATGGGGAATGCGAGAGCCGATATCAACGATTGAGAGTTCGCGGACAGAACAGCCTCGTAGCGCGGCTGGAGCAGAGAGGCCGGGCAAGAATCCTGCTCACCGCCCATTCACTCGCCACCCCGGCGGAGGCCGGGGCCCACGCGTCCACGGCACGGGTGGGTAATAGCCTTTGCCACTGCTTGAAATTCCAAGCGGCGGAGGAATGGGTCCCGGCCGGCGCCGGAAAGAGATAGGAGAGTTTGCCAAATCTTTTATCGCATCCGGATTCTTGCCCAGCCTCAGAGCGAAACCCGCCATCGCGGCTCGAGCGCGGGTTGTGCTTACGCTTCGCTTCCCTTCCCCCACCCAACCCGGTCAGATCCTACGCATTGCGGGCGCAGAATAGTTCGCGCAGGCGGGTCTTCATGATCTTGCCCGTGGCGGTATGCGGCATCTCGTCGATCGTGACGATTTCGCCCGGCAGCATCCATTTCGGGAATTGGCCGGCGAGGAGTGCGATCAGCGCCTCGGGTTCGGGCCGGCAGCCGGGGCGCGGCATGATGACCAGCAACGGGCGCTCGCCCCAGCGCGGGTCGGGCACGGCGATGACCGCGGCCTCGGCCACATCGCAA
>JBAUYV010000179.1:0-64876 GCA_049584975.1 Xanthobacteraceae bacterium
ACACGTTCTTGGCGATATCCAAACCGATCGTGGTAATTTGCATATGGACAGCTCCCTGATGTGATTCGTTGACAGCGATCACCCTATCGGAACTCGCTGCCGGGAGCGGCCACCGTCCACCACATCATTCCGATTGACAGCGGGCATGTCGGTTTTACCCGGCACCCCGAAGCCGAACGTCGGCGCACGCATTTACGAGTACACGCGTGGGGCCCGGCTTTTTCGATGCACGTCGCCGCAAAGGGTCCCCCGTAAGCGGGACCCCAGTTTGCCTCTCTGGGCTCCCGCATTCGCGGGAATGAGCGGTCATGGTGTGGGCGCAGCAGTGTTGACTCGCCGCGCCGTAACGTCAGACCATGGGCTTACACCCGAGGCCCGCGATAGCGGGCTGGCAATTGGAGACACGTGGTTGATCGGAATAGCGAAGATTTTCGTTCTGCTGGGACCCGACCATTATTACGCGGTTGTGAGAGAATAGTACTGTTGTCATACACTTTTTTATTCACCGCCCCTGACATTTGGAATTCAGCCGCATGCCGAAAGCAAGCTTACCGCTCCGAAATCTGAGGGGGGTACTTATTGTTTTGATTGTGGCGTTCCATTCCTTTACAGCCTACATCGTTACGCAGCCCGCCTCCCCTGGGGCTTTCGATCTGCCGCCCTTCGAATGGCGCGCCTTCCCCATCGTCGATAGCGATCGATGGATCGGCTTCGACCTGTTTTGCGCCTTTCAATTCCTCTATCTGATGCAAGCGATGTTCTTTCTTTCCGGACTATTTGTCTGGCAAAGCCTGCAGCGCAGGGGGTGGGGCATCTTTCTGGCTCACCGCATCGTGCGCCTCGGTGTGCCGTTCATCATAGGAACGTACCTGCTGATGCCAGTCGCCTTCTATCCGGTCTATCTCGTTACCGCGGTTGATCCGAGGTGGATGTCGTTCTGGTCGCATTGGACCGCGCTGCCGGTCACCGCAACAGGTCCGATATGGTTTCTCTGGTTTTTGCTTGTTTTGAATATTGGCGCTGCGGCGCTGTTTTGGCTGTCGCCGCGCGCCGGTCAATTACTGACGCCGCCGTTGATCAGAGATACGGCATGCTCGCGTCCAGGCAGACTATTTATTGCCCTAGTCGGCGTTTCAGCGGCGGCCTACTTGCCGATCGCCGCAGATGTTTCGTCGTGGACGTCGACACGGATCGCGTTCGGTCCGTTCGAGGTTCAGGCGACGCTTGCTCCGCAATACGTGATTTATTTCGTGTTGGGCCTCGCTGTCGGAGCGCATGGCTACGATCGTGGCTTGCTCGCCGCTGACGGCATGCTGGCGCGGCGCTGGCCGATTTGGGTCATCGGCAGCTTCGCCGCGTTCCTGCTGTGGATCGTCCCCTCGGCCTTGATTGTAAATGGATCGGGCGCTTCGTTCCCGGGATTGCGCGTCGTGGCCGATCTCGGCCTGGTGATTTTCGCCGCCGCCACCTGTTTCGCCATGAGCGCCGTCTTCCTGCGCTTTGCAGCCAAGCGCTGGCCGGTCATCGACACTATTTCGGAGCATGCCTTCGGCATCTATTTTTATCATTACGTTTTTGTGCTATGGCTGCAATTCGCGCTGCTCGACTTTGCGATCCCCGCCATTGCGAAGGGTTCGGCCGTGCTCGCCGGCGCGCTGACTTTGAGCTGGGCGGCGAGCGTCCTCACCAATTGGATTCTTGGTAGCTACCAACTCACGACTTGGGCGCGGAGCCGTGTTGCCGTGAGCGCCTTCGACCGCGAACGCCGTTTTCCAGAGAGCAAGTTCCCGGATTGAGTGTTGTGGCCTGCCGCAATTGGCAACCCGAGACCGAACGTCGGCGCACGCATTTATGAGTACAGGCTGTGGGCTTCGCCTTTTTCCACGCGCATCGCCCCAAGGCGCCCTGTCGCGCAAGCGCCATGGGGACCCCAAAAGCGGGCCCCCAGTTTGCCTGCTCTGGATTCCCGCATTCGCGGGAATGAGCCGTAATGATATGCGCGCGGCAGTGTTGACTCGCGACGCCGCGCGGACCAACCATGGGCCAAAATCCGGGGCTCAAAACCATGTTCTTTGAAGAGCGTGTTGCCGAAATGACGCGCAAGATGCTGCGCAAAAAGCTTTATGTGCTGCTGTCGAAGCCGATCGTGGAGCCGGAAAAGCTCAAGCCGTTTCTTTCGGCGCATCTCGAATACATGGTTGGCCTGGAGAAGCGCGGCCTCGTGTTCGCGTCGGGCCCGTTGTCGGAAGGCGAGGGGCCGCCGACCGGCCTCGGTCTGACCGTGTTGCGCGCCAAGGATGCCGGGGAGGCGCGCGCGCTCGCCGAGGGCGATCCTTTCTTCGTCAATAAGCTGCGCACTTTCGAACTCAAGGAATGGACCATCATGGAGGGCACGCTCGGTCTGCGGGTGAATCTCTCCGATCAAACGATCGAAGTCGCTTGACACGCGAATTCAGAAGGCTTGCGAAGAACGCTCCTAAAAAGGAGCAGAGTAGGGGAAACGTTCATGGAGACCATCGGCTTTGTGGGAGTCGGCCGGATCGGCATGCCGATCTCCCAACACCTGATCAAGAGCGGATACCGCGTAGTTGGCTGGCGCCGCAGCTCGCTCGCTGAATTCAAAGAAATCGGGGGAGTCCCGGCGCGCTCACCGGCCGAGGTCAGTGCGCAGGCCGACGTTGTGTTTTCGTGCATGCCATCACCCGAGGCATTCAGTGGCGTGATGCAAGGCCCGGACGGGCTCGTGCATTCAGCGCGACCCGGGCAAATCTTCGCCGAACTCGGCTCGCATCCACTGTCGGTCAAGGAACGTCAGATTGACCCGCTTGCTCGGAAGGGTGCGGCTTTCGTCGACGGCGAGATTTCCGGGACGCCCGGCATGGTGGCGGCACGCAAAGGCGTCGTCTATCTCGCCGGCGATCAGGCTGCGTGCAAGAAATTAGAGCGCGTGATTGCCGGGTTTGCCGACTCTTGCCTGTATTTCGGCGAGTTTGGCGCCGCGAGCAAGGTGAAGCTCGTCAACAATTTGCTGGTGGGAGTTCACATTGCGGCGGCGGCGGAGGCGATGGCGCTGGGCCTGAAGGCAGGCGTTGACGTCGGCATGTTGATCAAGGCGGTCGCTACCGGCAGCGGCGGCTCGACCCAGTTCGGGATCCGTGCGCCCTGGATGGCGGAGAAGCGCTATCTCCCCGCCCAAGGGATGCCGTCGGACTTTTTTTACTACTTCCATATGGTCCATGACTTCGCTGCCAGTGTCGGTACGGTAACTCCCATGATGGATCGCGCCATGGAGGTTATGCAGCGGGCTGTAGACACGGGCTTCGGTGATTACGATCACGCTGCTCTGGTCGAGGTCATCGGTGGCTGGCCGCGCAAAAATCCCCGTCTCGCGCGCAAGGGCAGCGATGGCGGTCGGAAGGCAAGGCTAAAGCGGCAACAAGCGCGGTCCCGTCGCCTATCCGGTAAATCCACAGCCGCGAGGCGAAAACGAGCGAAAAGATAGAGCGAAAAGATAAGAGGAGTCTCCGTATGATCCGCGTGAAGAAGATCGCCCATGCCAGCTACGAGGTGCCGGACCTCGAACAGCAGGCCGACTACTAC
The DNA here is from genome assembly GCA_049584975.1 of Xanthobacteraceae bacterium. Lineage (GTDB taxonomy): Bacteria > Pseudomonadota > Alphaproteobacteria > Rhizobiales > Xanthobacteraceae > BOG-931. The sequence goes on from JBAUYV010000179.1 coordinate 3,601, forward strand.
GCCAACATTCTCGGCATGACGGTTGCGGCCAAGGAAAAGGACGCGGTGTTCCTCGCCAACACGGTCGATCACCACTCGGTGGTGCTGCGCCGGGGCGCGCAGGCGCAGTGCGCCCGCGTCGGCTTTCAGATCGGCGAGGGCGACGATCTCGACGCGTTCGAGCAACAGGTGCAAAGCCACGGCATCAAAACCGAGCGCAGGAAGGATCCCGAGCCATCAATCTCCGATGTGCTGACCTTCGCGGATCCGAAGGGCACCGCGATGGAAGTTTTTAAACGCGCCGACTTCTCGCACCAGAAATTCCAGTCAAAGGGCATCGTGCCGCACAAGCTCGGGCACGTCGCTTTCCACGTCACCGACGTCAAACACACAACCAAGTTCTATTGCGACGTGCTCGGCTTTCGCGAATCCGACTGGATGGCCGACTTCTTTTCGTTCCTGCGCTGCGGCCCCGACCACCACACCATCAATCTGATGCAGACCGGCTCGAACCGGCACTTTCACACCGCGTTCGAGCTGCGCGACTGGGGCCACATGCAGACCGCGTGCGACTTCCTCAGCACCAACGGCTACAAGCTTCTGTGGGGACCGGGCCGCCACGGCATCGGCCATAACTTGTTCACCTATCATCGCAGCCCGGCCGGACTCATCACCGAGCTGTTCGCCGAGCTCGACCGCATGAACGAAGAGCTCGGCTATTTCGAGCCGCGGCCGTGGCACCGCGACAATCCGCAGCGCCCGAAAGTCTGGGCCAAGGACCCGTCGGCCTCCAACCTCTGGGGCATCATGCCGGGCGAGGAGATGCACAAATAATTCTCCTCCGGGCGGGAGGCGGCGCGACGGCCTACGGCCGCGCCGGCTAGTGCTTCCGCCGGGAAGACTTTCGCGCCGGCTTCCGCGCCGACTTCCACTTGGACCGGCGGACCGCCACCTTGATGCGGCACGCCGCGCAGCGGCAGCCGCCGTTCTCCAGGAAATACTCCAGATACCCCTCGCCGTAATTGTAGGTGATCTCCTCCCCCGGCCCGATCGTGCGCAGCGCGACGATGACAATTTTGCCTTTGCGTTTGATCGGCGTCGCGTTCGGGTAGCAGGAATGATTGATGTAGCGCGCGACGTTGGATCGCGCGGAGCCGTCGATGGTCCAACGGCTGTTGAGCTCGAACATGTACCGGGCGCCGCGCGCTTCGCGCCGGTCGGCTTCTTCGGTGGTCAGGCGCGGGCCGCGATAGGTCGCGATATGGGCGCTGCGCTTGATCGGTCGGGTCGCAAATAGGCCGAGGCCGGTCGCCGAGCGGCCAATGCGGAAACGGCGCGATGGCATGACTTGCGATTACTAGGAGATTCGCGCCATGTCATCCCCCAACCGCGCCCATGTGTATAGATTGGACGGGCGGGGGAAATGGCGCCGCACACGAAGGAACAATGATGATGCGAACCATCACGCTTGAAGAGCACTTTGCGAGCCCCGGATTCTTCGACGGACCCGGGCTTGAGTTCAAGGAGCGGGCGCTGAAATCGGGCGGCCGCGACGCCGATTTCTTCGACCGACTTGCCGACGTCGGCGACAAGCGCCTGGCCGAGATGGACAAAGCCGGCATCGATATGCAGGTCCTGTCGCTGCAGTATCCGGGGACGGAGCAGTTGGAGGAAGCCGCCGCGATCGCGATGACGCGGGAAGCCAACGATTTCCTCTACGAGGCGGTGAAAAAGCATCCGGACCGCTTCGCCGGCCTGGCGACCCTGCCGACCGCGGCGCCCGACAAGGCGGCGGAAGAACTGGAGCGTCGGGTGCGCCAGCAGGGCTTCAAGGGGGCGATCATCAACGGCCATAATCGTGGCCGTTACCTGGACGATAAATTCTACTGGCCGATCCTTGAGCGCGCCGAGGCGCTCGCCGTCCCGATCTATCTGCATCCGACAATTCCGCCGAAGGCCGTGGTCGAGACGTCCTACGGGGGCTTTGCGCCGCAAGTCAGTTGGATGTTCTCAGGCCCCGGCTGGGGCTGGCACATCGAAACCGCCGTTCACACCATTCGCCTCATTCTCGGCGGCGTGTTCGACCGCTTTCCGAAACTGCAGGTCGTGGTCGGCCACCTCGGCGAGGGCCTGCCGTTCATGCTGCCGCGGCTCGACCGCAACATGCCGCCGGCGCTGACCAAGCTGAAGCGCTCGCTCGGCGAATATCTGCGGCAGAACGTGCACTACACTTTCGCGGGCTTCAATTTCCCGGCGACGTTCCTCGATCTTCTCCTCGAAGTCGGCGTTGAGCGCATCATGTTCTCGGTCGACTACCCGTACGGCTCCATGGCCAAGGCGCGCGAGTTCCTGGAAAACCTCCCGGTGAGTGCCGCCGACCGCGAGCGCATCGCGCACGCCAACGCCGAGCAGCTTTTTAAATTGTAGCCCGCTTTCGTCATTGCCGGGCATAGCCGTTCGAAGAACGGCGTCGCTTCGCTCGCCTATGACCCGGCAATCCATGCAGAAGTTTGGTATGTGCTAATGCTTCGCCGAGCGGCAATTCGGCATGGATACGCGGGTCAAGCCCGCGTATGACGAGGTAAATTCATGAAAACCATAACCCTTGAGGAACACTTTGCCACGCCGGGATTTTTCGACGGCCCGGGGCGCGAGCTGAAGAACCGGGCTCAAACCGTCGGCGGCCGCTACGCCAATCTCATCGAACGGCTGTGCGACGTCGGCGCCAAGCGGCTGGCGGAAATGGACGCTGCCGGTATCGACATGCAGGTGCTGTCGCTCACCTCGCCGGGCGTCGAGCAACTGGAGGCGGCCGAGGCGATCGCTCTGGCGCGCGACACCAACGATTACCTGGCCGACGCGGTGAAGAAAAATCCGGCGCGTTTCGCCGGCCTTGCCGCGGTGCCGACGCCCGCGCCCGACAAGGCCGCCGCCGAGCTCGAGGTCCGGGTGCGCGCGGGCTTTAGAGGCGCGGTCATCAACGGCCACAATCGCGGGCGCTATCTCGACGACAAATTCTATTCGCCCATTCTCGAATGCGCGCAGGCGCTCAACGTCCCGATCTACCTGCATCCGACGCCGCCGCCCAAGGCGGTGCTCGACACCTATTACGGCGGCTTTGCGCCGATGCTGACCGAGATGCTCGCGGGCGGCGCCTGGGGCTGGCACATCGAGACCGCGGTCCATGTCATCCGCCTGATTTCCGGCGGCGTGTTCGACCGCTTTCCGCAATTGCAGATCGTCATCGGCCACATGGGCGAAGGGCTGCCCTTCATGTTCCAGCGTTTCGACATCATGCCGCCGGCGGTGACCAAGCTGAAGCGCTCATACAAGGAGTATCTGCGCGAGAACGTGCATTACACCTTTTCGGGCTTCAATTTTCCGCCGACCTTCCTGGATCTGTTCCTCGAACTCGGCGGCGTCGAGCGGATGATGTTCTCGGCCGACCATCCGTATCAATCGATGCCGCAGGCGCGCGCCTTTTTGGAGCAAATTCCCGTGTCGGCCGCCGACAAGGAGCGCATCGCCCACGGCAATGCGGAGCGGCTGTTCCGTCTATAGCAACCGCTGCTTGGTCGCCAAAGGCCGATCAGGAGGCTTTCTGCTCGGCCACGGCTTCGACCTTGCCGGCGCCAGCGCAGACTCTGCAGATGATTCGATTGCCGCGCTCGCGCACGCGGCCGGTGCCGCAACACCGCACGCAGGTTCGCTGGACGACCGGGGCAGCGCGGTCATTGTGGATCGAAAAGCGTTTTCCGAATGTCATTTTTGAACAGCCTTTTTGTATGCGCGAGTGTGAACGCGGACCGGAAATTATCGACGCCGTGTTAACGCCGCGCCGGGAGATTGCATAAAATTCGATTCAAAATGGCCGAAGTGGCCACGGGGCTTCTCGTCATTGCCGGCAATCCATGCGGCGGTTCAGCATGGATACGCGGGTCAAGCCCGCGTATGACGCATTGAGGCAATCAGTGCCGTCTGGAGCTTCCCATGGCAACGTTGGACTCGACTGCGCCCGTTCTCTTGGAGATCGACGCGCGCGGCGTCGCGCAAGTCATCCTCAACCGTCCGGAGCGCAACAACGCCTATGACGGCGACCTGATCCAGGCGTTGCTGGCGGCACTCGATCAGCTGGAAAAGGCGAGCGGGCTCCGTGCCGTCATCATCAGCGGCGCCGGACGGCATTTCCAGGCCGGCGCCGATCTCAAATGGATCGCCGCCGTGCGCGCCGCCGCGCGCGAGGACAACATCGCCGTCTCGCGCGCGACCGCGCAGGCGATCTGGCGGCTCAATCGCGCGCCGGTGCCGACCATTGCGCTGGTGCAGGGCGCCTGCTTCGGCGGCGGCACCGGGCTCCTTGCCGCCTGCGACGTGGTGATCGCCGCCGACGATGCGATTTTTTCCATCGCCGAAGTGCGTTGGGGCCTGTCCGCGGCGATCATCATCCCGCAGCTCAACGACGCCATCGGGGTTCGCCAGGTGCGCCGCTACGCGTTGACCGGCGAGCGCTTCGGCGCCGCGGAAGCCCGCCGCATCGGCCTCGTGCATGAGGTCGTGCCGGCGGCCGAGCTGCAGGCGGCCGGAGCCAGGATCGTTGAGCAGATTTTGCAAAACGGCCCCGAGGCGATTGCGCAGACCAAAGCGCACGCCCTCGAATCGGCCTGGGCCAATCTCGACGAACAGGCCTTCAATCGCCTGGTGGAAAGCCATGCCGACAAGCGGCTATCGGCGGAAGCCGCGGAGGGCCTTGCATCGTTCGCCGAGAAGCGCGCGGCGAGATGGAAGTAATTGATCCTCGTTGAACCGTCTCGCGCGTCCGCGCGACCAATACCCGGTCCATGCCGATAGGGTTATCCTGTGCGCGCCGTATCCGTATTGAAGCTCTGCTTTCTCGCAATCGGTCTGTGTGCCGGCCTTGCCGCCGCGGCTTCGGCGCAGGATGCCGGCGAGCCGAAACAAATAGCGCCGGCGTTGCCGCCTGAGCTGCCGCAGAATCCGCTGCCCGGCGCGCTTTCGCCCGCACCCGCGCCGCAAACGGCCGCGCCGGGCCTGCCCGCAGACCTGCAAGCCTGCCTGCAGGAAACCGGCGATTACATCACGCGCGGCCGCACAATCTTCTACGTCATTGCCATCGCCAATACCTGCGACGCGCGGCTGCGCTGCGAAATCTTCGCCAACGTCGCCGGCGTGAAAGGCACCGCGCTGGGCCACACCGTCATGATTCTCGGTCCGGCCGGAAACGATGGCACCGCCAAGAAGACCTACGACATGCGGGTGAAAGCGGCCGGCGGCATCGCGCAGGTCTCGCGCGAATGCAAGGTGTTGTGAAGAACCGAATAACGTCGAAGCGACTGGCACACGTCGTCATTGCGAGGAGCCCGAAGGGCGACGAAGCAATCCAGAAATCGGTGTCTGCGGCTCTGGATTGGTTCACTTCTCTCGCAATTATCGGATTAAGTACGCGATCGGGTGCGAATCTTCTCCGAGTGAATGTGGCGCCGCTGTTGCGAAGCCTGCCGCCAATTTTCTCAACTCCCCGATTCATCGGCACAAATACGCGCCGCATACAAATCATTTGACTTTGCGCCTGCGCTCGACTGCGATCTTGTCATCCCGCTCATCAAAGGGGACGTCACCGGTGACGGCCGACTGACGGAGCGGGTGCGGTTCCTGCGGGCGGGCTTCGTAACCCCGCCCCCGGGCGGCTTGGGCATCGAACCTGCCGGCACTATGACCGGCGCGTGGCGCATATATTTGCGTCCGTGGACTAGCAGCGGGATGTTTTTCGGAATAGCGATTCCTGGCCCAGAAAATGACCAAGTCAAATTTCTACGGCACGCATTTTCAGCTGCGCATATCGCTTTTTCTACCGAAAATCCCCCACAGGAAGTTCCTCCAGTTCCTATCGGAGCGGGCCTCGCATACACGCCCCCACTAAAACACGAAGCATTGATTGTAATTGGCTTGAAAAATCCTCCGCTTTGAAGGGAGGCATCTGCCGGGAAGGCTTTTTGGGCACCCGCTAGAGTTATTAGGCAAAACAGGATTATTAGGCAAAGCCACCGGCGCGCGAGGTGCATCGCTGTGAGCGCGAATCTAAGCGGAGGTAACGCCTTCGCATCGTGTTTCGCGCGAAGCGCGGCCTGGGCTGAGCCGTGGCATTAATTTGCGCGGCAAGCACCGCGGCGGAGCGCCGAGAGGCGAGCGCGCCCGCAGCGCAGGCAGGCAGCAACGTTTGTTTGCGTGGCGCGCCACCGCGCCCGCAGCACTTTCAGACGGTAACGCCTGACAGTGTGGCGCGGACATAACTTGACGATGCGCCTGTCGGCGCTCCGCCTCCCCTTTTATTTGGAGGCGAAACTTTCCTTTCGTGCCCCATGGCTCGGATGCGATCGTATCGCGAGAACGAAAGCGGCTGCGTCGCCGCAGGGAGAAGATGTATGTCGAGTGGCAAGAAGAAATCGTCGGCGCCATTCGTCAGGCGCCGGCCTCGCCTTCCGGAGCCGGAATGCGCATTTCGTGGAAGCGGCGCTCGATCATCGCGTAGGTCTCGCGCACCAGAATGTGCGTCGCGACTTCATTCTCCGTGCGCCCGAGCTTTCCCAGGCTCGCCAGCAGCGCCAGATAGTTGAAGGTCTCGATCGGCAGGGTCAGGCTCAACGCCCGCGCCTCCGAGCGATTTTCCGGTCGTGCCATGGCCGCCAGCGCCTCAGGGTTAAAATCTGGTTATAACGGAATTTTAACCTGTTGTATACTACTCGAATCATGTACGCTGTGATGCGGCGAGGGTATTCGCTCAACAGACTTAATGCCGCCCGGTAAGTGGGCTTAAGGCTAAAAACGACGTTATCGCAATGGCCTAGGGCCTATGCGGCGCGGCGAATGCGGAGCCTTGCGCGCCGGTGGGCGCCTGTTGGGCAGCCCTCGCCCTGTGAGCGGCCCAGCACCGGCCGCCGGGACTAGAGGGAGCAGTTTATGACCATCGAAACCTGGACTCCGGAGCGCATCGAGCAGCTCCGCAACTTTGCCACCAATGGCCTATCGAGCAGTCAGATCGCCGCTGAGATCGGCGTCACCCGCAATGCCGTCATCGGCAAGCTTCACCGCCTCGGCCTTTCGCGAGGGCGGCCCGCGGGCGGACCGGCGGGGACATGCCCTCCACGCGCCCGCCGCCAGCGGCAATCACCACAGCGCGAATTTCTCCGGCTGATGTTCGCGCAAACGCCGTCGATCGCCAGCGGCGCGGGCACACAGTTCGCACCGGTGGAAAGCGCACGGCCGTGCTCGCTGTTCGAACTCGCGCACCGCACGTGCCGCTGGCCGGTGGACGGCGCGGATGCTGCTGACTTTGCCTTCTGCGGCAATGAATCGATCGCCGGCTTCCCCTACTGCGCGGGCCACGCCCGCATGGCTTACCGGATTCCGGCTCGCCAGCGCGCTTAGCCACAGCGGCTGCCTGAATTTGGCGGTGGCAGCGGAAGCGATGAATGGCTTCCGCGAATCTTCTCAGCTAATCTCGCGCGCTCTCAGGGAGGCAATGGAATGCAAACTTGTCTGCGCGCGGGGGCCTTGGTTGCGGCAGCAATCATGGTCATAATCACCGCTGCCACCTTCACACCAGCCGCCGCTCAACCTGTGACGACCACACCATCCGGACTGAAGATCATCGACATCAAGGTCGGCACGGGCCCCATGCCGCGGCCGGGCCAGACCTGCGTGATGCACTACACCGGCTGGCTTTACGAAAACGGCGTCAAAGGCAAGAAATTCGACAGCTCGCTCGACCGTAACGAGCCGTTCGAGTTCAAGATCGGCGCCCATCAAGTCATCGCCGGCTGGGACGAAGGCGTCGCCACCATGAAAGTCGGCGGCAAGCGCACGCTCATTATCCCGCCCGACCTCGGCTACGGCGCCCGCGGCGCCGGCGGCGTCATTCCGCCGAACGCCACCCTCATCTTCGACGTCGAATTGCTCGCCGTCAAAAATTAGCGGCGGCGTCGTTCCTGCAAGCAAGCATCCGACCGGAAATTTAGTGTCACGCCGCTGACAAAATCGGCGGAGCCTCTACAATGCGCGTTGGGGCGGCGTAATAAATCGGTCTTCAATCGGGGACCGCGAGAAACGACAAGGGGTGGAAAGACATGGTCAAAAGCTTCGCCTCGGCCATTTTGGGCGCCGCGGCCGTTTTAGCCATCATTGCCGGTCCGGCGCCGGCCGCGGACGACATCGAGGCACGCGCGGGGGTTTGCGCCGCATGCCACGGCCAGAACGGGGTGCCGGCCACTTCGGCGACGCCGGTCATCTGGGGCCAACAGGCCAATTATCTCTATAAGGAGTTGCACGACTACCACAGCGGCGATCGCGGCAACCCGATCATGTCACCGATCGTCAAGACGTTCAGCCTGGAAGATCTGCGCAAGGTCGCGAATTATTTCGCGGGCAAGACCTGGCCGGCGCATGAGGGTGGCCCGGCCGCCGGATCGCCGCCGGAGAAAATCACCATGTGCCGCGCCTGTCATGGCCAGAATTTCGAAGGCGGCGCGCCGGCGCCACGGCTTGCGGGCCTGAGCTACGAATACCTGGCCGCGGCCACGCATAACTTCGCCGATGGGCACCGGACCAACAATCTCGACATGCCGGGATTCATGAAGGCGCTGACCGCCAAGGAGCGCGATGCCATGGCGCGTTACCTCTCCGGGCTGTGATCCGTCGTGCTATGATGCGTGCCGAGGGGCCGGCCGTGAATCGCACCAACATCCTCTATCTCATTATCGGCGTTCTCATCGTCGGCGTCGCCGTGCTCGGCTATGAACTCTATCAGGAACGCCATCCACCCGAGGGCGTGCATATCGACGTCGGCCCCAACGGGCTGACCATCGAAAAGAAATGAAATAGCCCGCGGCAAGCGCCGTGGAACCTGTGCGACATCGGCGCGCACGGAACGTGCGCCGCATAGCAGAAAATTGGTCGGCAACCGGCATTTACGGAGCCCGGAGGCGGCGATAGCATGCAAGGCAGCGCCCATACGTACAAAGGCGCTTACTCAAACACGATCTGGGAGGATTTCATGGCACTATACGTACGCAGGCAAATTGCGTCACTTCGCGCACGCGCGTCCATAGCCATTGCGTTTGCGGCCGGTGCGGCCATCTTCGCCAACGCCGCATTGGCGCTTGGCACGGCCGGGGACGCCAAGGCCATGCTCGACAAGACCGTTACCGCTCTCAAAGCCAACAAGGACAAGACCCTCGACGAGATCAACAAAGGCGAGAACGGCTTCCTGCAAGGCGATATTTATCCGTTCTGCTTCAATCTCAGCGACGGCATTCTGGTCGCCGTCGCCAATCCCAATGCGAAGGGGAATTTGGGCAAAGACATCAGGTTGAACAAGGACGCCACAGGCGACGCCTTTGGCGAGAGACTCTATGCCGCGGCAAAAGCGGGCAGTGGTGAAGTCAGCTACAAATTCCCCAAGGCCGGCACCGATAAGACACCGGTGCCGAAAGTGAGCTTCGTCGCCTCGGCCGCCGGCCTTGGCTGCGGCGTCGGCTACTACAAATAAACGCGACGTAGATCGCTGAACGAACGCGCCCCGGATTTCGCAATCTGGGGCGCATGGTTATTTCGGATTAGGGGACCTGATCCGGCCGCCGCCAAACGGCGGCGACGGGTTTGTTGAGCGCGCGACTCTGGCTCGGCAGGATGACCAAAGGCGGCGCGAGTCGTCCGGTCCGCGCGGACGCATTGACCGCGACAGCCGGTCCTTCGGCACGCCCGTCGTTTTCCGTCGATCGAAACAACGGCGAAGTTTGCGTGGGCGAGGAGAAAAGCGCCGCCTCATTGCTGGTTACAATGGGCGCCAAGCGATCGTAGAGATCCGTAGCCTTAAGTTCGTCTGCCCGAAGTTCTTCTGCCGCAAGTTCGTCGGCGCGCCATGTAGACGCTTGTTGCGCAGGCGCTTGCACAGCCGTACGGACCGGCGGCGGTGGCGCTTGCGACGGGGATTGCGGCAGCACACCAGATGCGGAAGAAGCGGCGGGATTTGCCACGGCGCCCGTCCCGAGTGCAGCCGCGTCCGGCGCAGAAGGCGGCTTCTCCGCCTGCCGGGGCAGCGCGGACACCGTCTGCGAGGCCTGCGTCGCTTCGCTTGACGCAATCGCCTTCGAGCGAAGCTGCGGTTCCGAGGTGATCGGGAGACTTCCTGTGACAGCGATAACGGCGATTCCACCGGCTATCACGCCAACCGTTCCGGCCATCGCCACAATTACCGCCGCACGAAACCGACGTCGGAACCGGCTAGTCCAAGTTTGATCGGGCCAAGCGGAATGGGGCCAGCTATAAGCGGGATAGAACATGGGCGGCACGCGGGTTTTCCCGACATCCCCCACCCAAATCCCCACGTAAGTAAACGCACGAAGTCCTTTCAAAGTTCCTTATTCCTTGGACCTATGGATTCGGCGGCCCGTGGCGGCCCGGCAAAATATTTGCGGGATGGAAGCGCTTGTCGCGCCGCCATCCCGCAGCAAATACTCCGATAGCGCGATGCTTAAACTTTTACGGAACCTCGCTACCCTGCGATCAGTATCGCGTCCGCCGAAATGATAGTCCAGACCGGCGCGCACGATGTTATGCGTCACGTACGCGCTCAATGTCACTGGAGTGAATGCGCCCACGCCGGTGAACGTGTTGCTGAAGCTACCAAGGTCGACATAGAGATGACGCGAAAAACACGAGCGCACTAAATCGATTGCGCCACTACGAATGTGCCGCTGCGCCACGCAGCATCATCGCGCCAAAGCGAATGGAACTATTCCTCAGGCTCGGTGGTGAAAAAAAGCGGATAGCCTTTGCTCTTGCCCAGCTCGGTGGCCTCCTTGGCCTTTGTCTCCGCGACGTCGCGCGTATACACCGCGATCACGCAGACGCCCTTGACGTGCGCCGTCATCATCACACGATAGGCTTGGTCGGCGTTCATGCGGAACACGGCCTTGAGCACCTGGACGACGAATTCGCGCGGCGTGTAATCGTCGTTGAGCAGGATCACCTTGTACAGCGGTGGCCGCTGCGTGTTCGTCTTCACCTTGGTGCGCGGCTTGACGATAGTCTTGGTCATTGCAAATGCCTGCTGCATCGCAAACAACGAAAGAGCTACTATAATCCATTACGCCACGTTGGCACAGCGCACCGCGACAGTGCTTGCAAGCGCATCCTCCGCAACCTCACTCGGGGTCTGGCGCCCACACCCAGTCTTATGCGATGAATATCGCGCATAAATCATTGTGGGTGGCGTCATGCACATTCTCTGGATCATCATCATCGGTTTCGTGGCCGGAATCATCGCGCGCCTCTTGGCCCCGGGACCGAACAATCCGGCGGGCTTCATTCTCACCACGCTTCTCGGCATCGCTGGCGCGTTCGTCGCCACGTGGATCGGGCAAGCGATCGGCTGGTACCGGCCGGATCAGGGCGCGGGCCTCATCGCATCAGTGGTCGGCGCGCTGGTCGTGCTGTTCGTGTGGCACCGCTTGGTGACCACGCACGCTATTTCCGATCCCGGCCAACGCCGCTGGCTCTAGGACGGCGTCGTCGAACAGGCCATTGAGCGGCTCGGCATTATCGCGCTGAGCGGCTCTGCACGGAGCGCCGGGGCGCCCGCCGTTCGACCACGACGGCGCGCGGCACGCTGAGTTGACCGGGCCGCGCGGAACGGGTGGCGACCGTAATGTGATTGACGTCCTTGCGTTGCCCCAAGCGCAACACGGCGCCCCTCGCCTCTTCGGCGGGGATCTGCATCAGCGACGCAACGATCTCGACCTGCTCGCTCGGCTCATCGGTCAGCCCCTGCGCCGCCATTACAGCGTCCTCCACAGTCGGCGGGTCACGCCGTACGCGGCGCCGGCCGTCCTTTGTCTCCCAGACTTCGCTCACCTGAGGCCTCTTTCGATGTCGCCTTGCTGTTGAGTAGATTATCGGGCTTTTGCCGCAGCGCAGCAAGAATATTGTGCAGTGCACTCACAACAATTTTACGGGATTATCCCCTTAAGGCAGGTAAGGAAGATTTAACGAAAACGCGTCTTTAGTTTTTAATATCAATAGCTTAACTTGATTGTGCGCCGCACAAACGGCGAAACTACAAAGACGCCTCGCCTATTGACTACAACGGAAATTGTCCCCTAGATGTGGACAGATTCCGGAGCCTATCTAGGAACTCGAAGTCCGACACCGAAACGTGGTGCGGGAGCCGTGGTAGGCCTCCCTTCTACGCTCGGTGCCGGACTTCGGTCAAGGGATTTTGACCGGATATGTCTGATGTCCCGAACGAATTGCATGCCTTCCTGCCCCGTCGGCAGGACGAGCTTGTGCACCTTATCTCCCAACTGCGCGAACGGCTTTCGCCAAAGGCAAAGGAACTCGCTGAGGTATGCGAGCTAATGGGCGAACACGGGCTGCAGCCCTTCACCGACCAGCAAGTAAATCAGCAGCCATCCAAGGAACTAGCGCTCGATGAGTTCCTGCGCCGACGACATTGGCACCTGTCCCGGGAAGCAAAAGCCATCATGGCCGCCCTCGCGCCCAAAGAAAAGGAATTGGAGAAGGTCCAAGCGGCGATGCAAAAATATGGCATTGCTGGCGCAATGGTGCGACTGGATGCCCTTCCAGAGGGCGGAGTAACCGTCGAACTTGAAGCACCAACGATCAAACAACTAATCGTAGATGCGTTGCGCGATCACTTCCGCAACGGGGCAACAGGCGCCGAATTGAGGGACTACTTCCTTGCCGTACACGGGCGCGACATTGATCGCACCAGCATTTCCCCGCAACTGACGCGCCTGCGCGAAGAGGGCATTGTTGAGCAGATGACCGGGGCCGATGAGGGTAAATGGAAGCTTGGGTTTTTGCGCGGCGTGAGTGCAGAGGACCTTGTCACCATCGGACATTGGCCTCCTGGCGCTGAACATGCGCCGCGAACAGACGATACAGCACAGCCCAGCGGACAGCCGCTGATAGGGCCGCTGATTAAGAGGCGAAAGGTGACCTGAGCAGCGATTTTTCAATCCCGGCTGCATCGGGCCGCGACATCCGATGCAGTCGGCAGACCGGGCGAGCCGGTCAGGTGGTCTGTAGCAGGGCCGCCCAACTAGGGCCGGAGCAGTCGCGGAAGGCTCCGGTTTCTAAGCAGGCCCGAAAGCCGGGCCAGGAGGTGGTGCATGGCATTAGAGCACTAACGCCATGAACAGGCGGCCCGTGTCGTTGCGAGCGGCACGGGCCGTTTTCTTGCCTACCATGTAGGGCTGCCTTGGTCTAGATTCCAGCGACGACTGGAGGCCATCGTGTACAAGCACGCAGCTTACCGCCGCCGCATCGGCGATGAACCGGAGACCGAAGACGACCAGTTCCGGCTGGAATATTTAGCCGCATCGGGCTTCTATCCGCCGGCGCCATACGCGTTCGTGACGCGCGTGAAAAATGCGATTCTTCAGTTCAGCGAGGGTGCAAAATATAACTGCGCTCAATTGGCAAATCAGTTAAACAAGAGGCAATTCCTTGACGCCAAAGGGCAGCGCTGGAGTCGCGGGTCTGTGAGTGTGTTTGTAGAGAAATTTTTGAACTCACGACATGTTTTGCCCCCGAGCCGCCGCACATGATTACGCTCTCCGAGGCCCTAAAGACTGGCCGATTAGCCGAGTTTATCGCGCAAGAAGAAGCCCGCGGCATCGGTCCCGCAAACCGCAAAGATGTTGAAGCGGCCGTCAAAAAGTTGGCGACTACACCGACGCAATCAGGAGATCGAACATCGCGTTCGACATCGCGCGGTGATTCGAGCGGAAAGTGAACTCGTCAAGATACCGCTGCATGTATTTGCCGCTGATGTGTATGTGGGTGCTGCGCACCGAATATTTGAACAGCTTCCAGAAAGACTCGACGCTGTTGGTGTGATGCTCGCCCCGCTTCCATTCCTTAGCCGAGTGGGTCACTTGGCCGTGCTCGTAGCCATCGAACTTGAGTAAGTCATAGGAGAACAATTCGTCAGTCGAAACCGTCGAGCCGCGTTCGACGTGCTTGTTCATTGCCCTCTTCAGAGAGCCCATTTTGACGTTCGGAATGACCTCGGTCGCGATACGGCCACCGCGTTCCTTCATGCCCATGACGATTGTCTTGCCAGCGGCAGCGCGACCGCGCTTACCGCGACGGCGCCCACCTACGTATGCCTCGTCCGCCTCGACGTGGCCCTTTAGCTTCTCGAAGCCATCCGCCTTACCCATGAGCATTCGGATTTGCTGGCCCATGCGCCATGCGGTTTTGTAGGTGACGCCAAGCGTCCGCTGCAATTCTTTTCCGCTCACGCCGTGGCGCGTCGTGACAAAAAGATAAATCGCATAGAACCACACGCGGAGAGGCGTGCGCGTGTCCTGGAACACGGTTCCAGCGGTCGGATAGACGTGGTGGCCGCAGTGAGCGCAGGAGAACGCGCGGCGATCTGCGAGGCGATGGAAAGTGCCGTAGACGCCGCAAGCCCAACAGGTATGGCGCTGCCCGTACCGCACTTCCATGATGTGGCTCAGGCAAGCCTCATCATCGGGGAAACGGGCGAAAAACTCCCCTACTGTGAGCTTCCCAAGTTTTTGAAGTTGCGTGTCTTTTGACATGGCGACCCTCTATGTTCGCCAATGTAAGTCTGCCCATTACGTGTGTCAAGGGGATAATCCCCCAATTTTACGACCCCTATCCCTTTGGATTTACAGGTGAAAAGCGCGCGTAGCCGGCGCGTAAACGCGTCGGCCGTGTTCGCCGGTCGCTGTTCCAGGAGGGATTGAGGGTCGGTCGAGATTCGCTAGCGCGGAGGCATCTCGCTGAACAGCACACCGCCTTTACCCTTGGAGGTCTTTGCTGTTTCAACCAGCGAAACGGTTACCTGTTCGGCCGTCGTGCCGGCGTTCTTCACTACGGCGGCGGTAATGTCCTTTACGAGCCCGCGCTTCTGCTCGAGCGTGCGGCCTTCAAGAATGTAGACGACGACTTCCGGCATAGCTGTCCTCCTTGTTGATGGAACCGGCCCTCACCGCTCGAGGAACGCCAACGGCCGGTCGGGGTTTTGCCTGACAATCGGGGGCGCAATATCCGAAAGTTTCGGGCGAGGCACAACAGAAGCTGACGATGAAATTTTTGGCTTTTGCAATCGGGCTGTTCGCGCTTGGGTTTTCAGCCAGCACGCCGACACGCGCCGATTTTGCCGTGGTCCAGTTCGACGGTGGGCACTGTCAAATCTGGTGGGACAGCAGCGACAATCCGTGCGGCGACACTTGGAAGAAGATCGCGGTTGGCCTGCCCGATTGGTCGGCGGCCTCGATCGCGCTCGATAACGCCCGCGCGCAAAATCTCTGTCCGTACCGCGTCTCGCTTGCTTCACTTTTGCGTGCCGCGCGTCGCGTCAAGCGTCAGCGACGCGAAAGCTGTGCAGCACGTTCAGTGTCAGTGAAGAAAACGGTCGCCGCCTAAAACGAATCTCGCGAGCCGCCGCTTGAGCTGAAAAGGCGGAAGAGCGGATCGAACGGCCGCGGCTTCCATTTCTTCCCAGCCGGCTGCGTGCGATGAGTCGGGTCGTAACCCGCGATCCGGTGCTTTTTGGTTTGTTTCGAGGGCGCTTCCGGCTCGGCCGCTATCCCATCGGGCGTTGCATCAGGTCGCGCCTCGGCTTCGACCGGAGTCGCGCTCGCCGGCGAAGGAGGTCCCGCAAGCACCGCAACGCTCCCAGGTGCCTGCGACGGTGGCGGCGTGATCGTATTCAGCTTGCTCGTGCTGGCTGGACCGCTGGTCAATGGAGCAGCCGCCAGCGCCGCCACTGCCGGTTGGGCCGGCGCCGGCGTTGGCGTCTGAGCGACCACAGGTTCGGCAACCGGCTCGACGGCAACGGGTGCTTCCGCCACGACCGGCACACTGGTCACGAGCGCGTGAGCCGCGATCGGTGTATTAGCTGCATCGGTTGCAGGGTGCTGGACCAAAGAAATCATCACGGCAGCGCCCGCTGTAGCGCCTATCGCCGTCGCCACCAAGACGATACGCGCTGTGCGCATGAAGCTTGGCGCGGGGGCCAGATAACCCCATTCCGGATGAAAGTTTCCGGCGGAACGCATCAAAACCTCCCAGGCAGAACAAACGCAGCCTGCACGCGTACGCAACAGTCGCTATTGTCTGCCGAACTTACAAACTCGACTCGGCCAAGCCTGTTTCCTGTTGGTGACAAGCTATGCCAAGACCATGAATTATCTATGATACGTAAAAGCCGCAAGGCGCGGAAAATGTTAATTTGGGGCTGTTGCCGATCCGCATCAGGACTTGCCCTCGCTGCCGCGGGCAAAGGCCTGGATAGCGGCCGTCGGGCAAAGTTATCCACAGGCTGCCTGCAGGAGCCAATGCGACGGGGCGAGCCGCTCCTGCAGGGGCCGTTCGATCCTGTCAGACTTCCTCCCGGCGATCTGGCCGGGACGGTAACGCCTACTCCACAGAGACGCGCCGCGGGCGGACCGTTTCAGCCGCGATCTCAGCCGTCCGCGCATTGGCCGGCATTTGCAGCACCGTGGCACGCTGGCCCGCACGCAGCCGGGTCACCAGAACCACCTTGCCGTCGGGGAATTCCAACGCATCGTGATGCACGCAGGGCTGATCCAAGTTGACTTGACGGAAACGCGCCAGCCGCTGACCGATTTTGCGGCTCGGCAGAATGCCGAGCGCGGCTTCACATTCGACATCCTGCTCGAACGCAATCTCGGTGCCCGGGAGCAGGCACACCGCAACATTGGGATTGTCGGACGCAGCGAAACCGCCGGTCGGCGTGTTGATGAACCTGGTGCTTACCAACTTGTCTCCCACTTTGGCGGGTCGACTGGCGACATGGTGCAAACTATAGTCGCACATCGAAGGGCTCCTCATTGCTGTGAACAGCCGGGATGGTTGTCCTTCTACGCCGGTAGTCGAGCAGCGTTTGGTGGCGAACTTGTGTCGGGGTACGTCACGAGCCGCACACAAAAACGCCATTCACAGTACCCCCATGTGCATTGCTCGTTTGCGCGCCAGGCGCGTAGCGTAGAGCTGTTGGCGTTAGTACGTAGAACCGCTCGATTTCCAGGCGTCTTTGTCGGCGCAACGCGCGGCACGCACCAGAAGCAGCGTCAACAAGCCGCAACAACACGAAGGTGTGCCATGACCGTCTCGATGTACAAAATCTCCGTTCCGATTTTCGTGCAATTTCTCACGAGCCTCTCGGCCGTGCTCGACAAGGCCGCCGCGCATTGCGAGGCCAAAAAGATCGAGCCTTCGGCGCTGCTCAATGCGCGGCTGTTTCCCGACATGTTTCCACTTGTTCGCCAGGTGCGCGCGGCCACCGATCACGCCGTGAGCGCCACCGCGCGCCTCGCCGGAGCGGAACCGCCTGCACTCGGCAATGCGGAAACAAGCTTTGCGGAGCTCAAGCAGCGTCTCGACACGGCGATCGCATTCGTCAAAAATTTCAAGCCGGCGCAGATCGACGGCAGCGAGGAAAAGGCCATCAAGATTACGTTTTCGAGCGGCGCGACCCGCGATTTCACCGGCCAGTCGCTGCTACTAAACAACGCGCTGCCGAATTTTTATTTCCACTGCACCACAGCCTACGTGCGCCAGTGCGGCGTGGAGCTCGGCAAGCGGGACTTCATGGGAACGCCGCTATCGCTGTAGCAGAGTAAATCGCTGAGGCTAAACGCCGATCACGAAGGCGTGTTGCCGAGGCGGGTACCGATCCAGGATGGAATGCCGCCTATTGCAGAGACGGCGTGCAGCGCTGCGCCAACCATGTGGCCCGGAATGGCGAGCGTGGTGGAGACCAGGGACGGCTGGCCGCTGGCGACGACCGGCGGAGGCGGAGCGATTGGCTCTGGCGGCGCAAACGGGCTGACCGGCGCAGCGGCGCTTTCGATCGGCTGGGCAATGGCCAGCGGCCCTTGCGGCGCGACCTCGGTGGTCGCGGCGGCGACGCTTGCTCTGGCGCGCGGGAGCGGCACCAGGATCGGCTTGGCTGGGGCTGACGCGGTACGGCGCAGGGCCGCGGCCGCCAACTCGGAAGCGTCTGATACGGCGTGGGCGTCTGCCTCGTCGGCGGCAACAACCCGGCTCTTCTCTGCCGCGTTCTGCGCCAAGAGGAAGTCACGGATCATGGCATGCTCTTCGCGCACCAGCCGCACCATTTCAGCCGAAGCCGGAGCCGGCGGCTGCAGGGCTGTGGCCGGCGCAGCAGGATGACCAAGCTGGTAGTGGGCGAGCAGCAAGCCGCCGATGACACTCGCCATCGCCGCCGGCAATACCTCAAGAACGAACTTGCCGAGGAGGCGCACCAGGAGAGGCGCATTCTGCGCCGCGATTGCTGTCTTTGGCACAACTCCGCCCTGCAGCATGACCCGAACCCTCCGGAAACAATTTTTCAAACGACCGATTGAAATTCAAACACGTGTTGTGGGCCTTGTCTAGCCGGAAAAGCGAATTTTTTGCGGCAATCCTCGGGATTTTCCGCGAGTGTTGCCATTTAGCTTTGATGGGCCAAACCGCCGATCAGCCAGTGGCTGATGAGCTGCGCCAACCAGTCCACCGAGGACTCGTCGAGAGCCAATTCCACTGGCGGGCCAGCCAGTTGCTCGCGGTTGCGAACAAAGACGCCGCACTGGCCGATGAGCCAGATCGAAGCCACCACCAGGGAGCGATGATCCGCGTCGGGCAGAAACCGCCGGATCAGGTCCGTAGCCATCCCTATGAAAGGGGTGGCCTCCTCGCTCAGCAATTTGCGGAATACCGGCGTCGGACGCACGGATTCCCAATTGAAGATGCGGATGTGCCGGGCAGCCTCATCGCGCGCCAAGAGCGGGTGCAATTGGCGGCGGATGAACTCGCTGAGCGCCTGCTCGCGCGACATGGTGCTCGCTTCCTGTGCATGGCTCAACTGATTCTCGGTGAGCCCGCGGAACGCCGCGCGCAGCACCTCGCGGTAAAGCCCATCCTTGCCGCCGAAGTGGTAATTGATGGCGGCCTGATTGACCCGCGCCCGGGCGACGATGGCGCGAATACTGGTGCCGTCGTAGCCGCGCTCGGCGAACAGCCGCTCGGCCGCTTTCATGATTCGATCGCGTGTGACCTCGGAAGGTCGAGTCATCATCGCCTCTTTTTCAAACCACTGTTTGAAATAGCCCCATAGGGCTTTGGCGGGCGGAAAGCAATCGTCGCAAGGTCGCACGGCCCTATTGCAGGCCGGCAGCCTGTAAATATTGCAGGTCGACGAAGCGTTGCGGTTCCGGCAGCGGCTGGGAAATCTCGCCGGCGGCCCCCAACAACGCGATCACCTGGGCCAACCCCGCCATATTGATCTCGGCCTGCTTCGGCATGACGCCGCGGTCAGGCTTGAAATAGAGCGCGAGCACGGCGCGGGCCACCTCCTCGCTTGTGCCCGTTGTCTCGACGATGGTTTTAAGCACGTCGTCGCGCTCGGCCGGATCGCGCAGATAGCGAAACGTGTCGCCGAAGGCGCGCGCCAGCGCCACCACGATGGCCTTGTGCGCCGCCGCCCATGAGCGGCGCGCGGCGATGACGTTGAATTGCAAATTCGGCAGCACTTCGAAGGAATCGCCGAGTTTACGAAAGCCTTTGCGCATGAAGACGATGTCTTCAGGCTGCCCGAGCGGTACGGCATCGCACGTTCCGCCCGCCAGACATTCAGCCCGCTGGCCGCTGCCGATGATCTCCTTGGTGCGGTAGTCGCCTTCTCTGAGACCGCCTTTGGCGAGCAACATCCGGGTCGACAGCGTGATCGTATCGGGCGGCGCCGAGATAGCGACGAGCTTGCCCTTCAGATCAGCGATGGCGTGGATCTCCGGCTTGGCGATGAGGCTGTAGATGGTATTGGCGACGCCGCCGATCACCGCGACCGCATCGGAGCTCTTGAGTGCGGCTTCGATCATATAGGGCGAGGCGGTCCCAGCCGCATCGACGTCGCCGCTATCGAGCGCCGCGACCGTATGGGTCGTCCCCATCAGCGGCACCATGGTGACGGCGACGCCTTCACGAGCGAAGAAGCCCTTGCGCTGCGCCACGATGTTGGGAATTTCCGCCATGTTGCGTGCGGAATTGGCGTTGAAGCCGAGCCGCAGCGCCATGACGCCGTGGCCGCTCTCCTGAGCGCCGCACGTCAGCGGCACGACCATGCCGAATCCAACGCTGAGCATCAGCACGCCTAGCCGCATCATGACGCGGCCACTTCGCCGTTGCGCTGCCTGCATTTTTGTCCCCGGTTAGCTGATGCGCGCAGCCTGTACGATATTCGCGCGACATACTATGCTGATAACGATCAGCATCGGTCCAACGCCACCCCATATCAACCGGAGGATACACATGAACATGCAGCGCTTGCCGTCTGACGTGATCGGACTATCGAAAGTGATGCCGCCCCTTTCGCGGCGCGGCTTTATGTCGAGTTCAGCCGCGGCGGCGGCAGGCTACACGCTGGCGGCCGGGCCGGTACGCGCCGACGCCATTCATACCGGCACCAAAGGTCTCGACGCGGGCATGACCAAGATCAAGGTCGCCGACGGCGAGATGCCGGCCTATTACGCTCGGCCGGCCGGCGTGCGGCACCCGCCGATCGTTCTGGTCTGTATGGAAATTTTTGGGCTGCACGAATGGGTGAAGGACGTGACCCGCCGCATGGGCCACGCCGGCGCGTTCGCGATCGCACCCAACTATTATTTCCGCTCCGAAACAAATGGCGTCGATCTCACCAAGATCGAGGAGTTGCCGAAGCTGTTCCCCATCGTCAATGCCAAGAAGGACGCGGAGCTCTATTCGGATCTCGATTCTACGGTGGCGTGGGCGAAGTCTGAGGGCGGCAACGGCGGCCGGCTAGGGATCATGGGCTTTTGCCGCGGCGGTCGCAGCGTATGGCACTACTCAAGCCACAATAGCGATCTCAAGGCGGGTGTCGCCTTCTATGGCACTCTCATCGACAAAAACGACGCCGCGCCGAAGAGCTCGATCGACCTCGCGGCGGAAGTCAAACCGCCGGTGCTCGGCCTCTACGGCGCCGACGACGCCGGTATTAAGCTGGACCAAGTCAAGGATATGGAAGAGGCACTCAAAGCCGCCGGAAAGACGTTCGAGTTTATTGTCTATTCCGGTGCGCCGCACGGCTTCGTCGCCGACTACCGACCGAGCTACCGCAAGGACGCCGCCGAAGATGCGTGGCAGCGCATGCTCGACTGGTTCAGAAAGTATGGCGTGCTCAGCTAAATTACCGTAGCAAAATCCGGGCGCGGCGCTTTTCAGCGCCGCGCTTTTCATGTCTGCTAGAGGCCATGCCCGCTTTCATCTGCGTCACTTGCGGTACCCAATTCGCGCCCTCCCCGCAGAAGCCGGCGCGCTGCCCCATCTGCGATGAGCCGCGACAGTTTGTGCCACCGTCGGGGCAGGCATGGACCACGCTTGAATCCCTGTCGCGCCGCCATATCAATTCCTTCCAGCAACACGAGCCTGGGCTCATCGGCATCGGCAGCGCGCCCGCGTTCGCCATCGGGCAGCGCGCACTGTTGTTACGCACCGAAGACGGCAACGTGCTGTGGGACTGCATTTCACTGCTGGACGAGGCGACGATAGCCATCGTTAAGTCGCTCGGCGGCCTCATCGGCATCGCCATCTCACACCCGCATTATTACTCGTCGATGGTGGAATGGGCGCATGCCTTCAACGCCCCCATTCATCTGCACGCCGGCGATCGTCAGTGGGTCATGCGTCCCGATCCGGCGATCAAGTTTTGGAGCGGCGATAGGCTGCCGCTGGCCCGTGGCGTTACGCTGATTTGCTGCGGCGGTCACTTCGCCGGCGGCACGGTGCTGCACTGGGCGCAAGGCGGCGACGGCCGCGGCACGCTCCTTTCAGGCGACATTGTGCAAATCATCCCCGACCGCAAGTTCGTCACCTTCATGCGCAGCTATCCCAACATGATTCCGCTGTCGGCGCCGTCCGTCGAACGGATCGGCGCCATGCTCGAGCCTTACGATTTCGACGTCATCCACGGCGCCTGGTTCGATCGCACCATCCCGCACGACGGCAAGGAGATCGTCAAACGATCGATCGCGCGCTACGTCGAGGCCGTACGCGGGGACGGATCGGCCGAGTTGCATTGAAGTAAAGGGGGCGGCATGGCTCGCATCGAGGACGTCAAAAGAGAGAAGCTGTCGCCGCAGCAGCAGCAATTGCACGACAACTTTCTGCGTTCGCGGCCGCACAAGACGTTGACCGGGCCGTTCTCGGTCTTGATCCACACGCCCGATATCGCGGAGCCCACCGACAAGCTGGTCAACTACTATCGCGGAACAACAAAGCTCGGCCGGCGGCTCATTGAATTGATCATCCTGCTGGTGGTCCGCAGCGCCACCGCCCAGTACGCCTGGTCGGTGCACGAACCGCACGCGCTTAACGCCGGGATCCCGCAGGAAACCATCGACGCCATAAGGGCGCGTAAGCGGCCGGATCTCGGACGCGAGGACGAACGCGTGATCTACGATTTGGTCACGGAGCTGTTGGCCAACAAGACGCTGAGTAACGCAACTTTCGAGCGGGCCAAGGCCGCCCTCGGCCTGGAAGGCCTGATCGAGGCCGTCACCTGTACCGGTTTCTACGGCATGATCGGCTTCGTGCTCAACGCCTTCGAGATCCCGCCGCAGCCCGGACCGGCGCCACTCACTTGAGGCACTTTAGCTGACCATGCCGATGACGTAGAGAATCAGGCCCGCGAGCAAAAACGCATATTGCGGCAGCATGGCCGCTTTCAGCCGCGCGCTGCGGCGGCCGAACATCAGGAAGCGCGCCTCGACATCGAAATTCGATTGGCCGGGCCGCCGCGCCTCCTGCACCAGCGGGATAAGCGACAGTGTGGCCACCCCGAACACAACCGCCAAGGTGAGGCAGGTCATGGAGGAGACGCGCAACATCTCGTTGGAGAATTCAACGCCTGAGGCCACCCAGGCGAGCAGCGCGATGGTCGCGATCAGCGTATAGCTGTTCGCCTGGCTGACGAACTCAAGCGCCTTGGTCTGAGGATCGAGCGGCGGACCGTTCATGCCTTGAGACTCTCCGGTGGACGGGCCTAGCAAATACACCCTGACGCGTCAGTCTGGAAACGCGCTAGAATGGCCAGCGGAGGTTCGCCATGATCACCGACCGCAGAGAACTCCTGGGCCTGCTGCTAGGCGGCTTCGCTTCGCCCGCCCTGGCTGAACCCATTTCGACGAAAGGGACGGCCATGACCCCGATCACCGCCTACGCCTTTTCCTTCGCCGGCCTCGAAGGCGATGCGATTCGGCTTGCGGACTATGCCGGCAAGCCGATCATGGTGGTCAACACCGCGTCGCTTTGCGGCTACACGCCGCAATATGCCGGCCTCGAGCAGCTCTTCACGCGTTTTCACGGCCGCGGATTGATGATCATCGGCGTGCCGTCGAACGACTTCGGCGGTCAGGAACCGGGCGGACCGGCCGAAATATCCGAGACCGCGAACAAAGAATACGGCGTCACCTTCCCCCTCACCGCCAAAGCCGACGTCAAGGGCCCGAACGCCCATCCATTCTACAAATGGGCCGCCGCAGAGCGGCCGCAGGAGACGCCGAAGTGGAATTTCCACAAGTATCTGGTCGGCAGCGACGGGTATATCAGCGCGGTGTTTCCGACGGAGATCGAACCGACCGACACGCGCGTGGTCGACGCGGTGGTCAAGGAGCTTTCGCGCACCGAGTGAGCTTTTGGCGTCCCGGCGCGGGTTGGCTCACGTCCGCCTGAGCCTGTTTTAGCACGGCGCGTCCGCGCGGCGTCAGAGTGATCGTGCGCCGGCCGTCATTCTCGGTGTGCACCAGACCGTCGACGACCGCATCCTCCCATACCGAAATGTGCGGACAGCTGTGCCAAGCCTCCACCGCCTGCTCGCGCGTCCGCGTCCGGTCCGCAACCCAGGTGAGGAATTGCACCATGATCAGGCTTGGCGATTCCTGCATTCGAGACTCCTTCATTGCCATTATGGACCGAAACATTCGCAAATGCAGCATTGCCGGAGCACGGCGGAACCAAAGGGCCGACAGTACGTTATCGGCCGCAATGTCTGGGGTCCGATTCTTTCATCGCGAGGCATTTCATGTCAGTCCTCATCAGCATTCTGATCACTTTCGTCGTCGTCATTCTCGTCCTTTATCTCGTCAACCTGCTGCCGATCGACGGTCGCGCCAAACAGATCGTGCGCGTCGTCGTGATCATCATCGGCATAATCTCGTTGCTACGCTACCTCGCCGTCTTCTAAGATCGCCCACATTGTGCGCCGCATCGAAGGCTACGCCATCGTTTCCGCCGACGGCATGATCGCCGACTCCAAAGGCGAGATGCCAGGTTCGCTCCGCTACGACGCCGACCAGCACTTTCTGCAAAGCGGCCTCGACGGAGCGGCTGCGGTGATTCATGGCCGCCATTCCTACGAAGGCGGCCCCCGCGCCGCCCAGCGCAAGCGCTTGATCGTGACGCGCCAGGTCGCCGCCGTTGCGCCGGACTCCGCGCACGCGAACACGCTACTGTGGAATCCCTCCGGCGCGACGCTCGAAAAGGCCCTCGAGGAGCTTGGCGCCACGGATGGCACGGTCGTGGTGATCGGCGGTCCCGAGGTGTTCAGCATGTTTCTGCCGCTCTACGACGCCTTCCATTTGTCGCGCGCCGCGAACGTAAGGATTCCAGGCGGACTTCCCGTCTTCACCGAGGTTGGACCGAATGCCACGCCCGAGGATGTGCTGACGTGGCACGGCTTAAAGCCCGGCCCGCGGGGCGACCTCGACGCTGCCGCCGGCGTTACGGTAGTAACGTGGACGCGTTAGCCTCACCGACGAGAATTCGATTTCGGTCAGCATGACGTTACGGCCTCCCCAACGCAGTTCGCGACCGACGCAGGTGGTCGCGCTCGACTACGAGATCGCGCAGGAACAGGCGAGCGCCCTTGGCCGACTCGGCCGCGCCCTCGAAGCGGCACTCACCGCTCTCTCCGCACACGAAGCCGCGCACCCCGAACGCGACTCAGAGCGCGCCCGGATGGTCCAACGCGAGGCCTGCGGCCTGCGCGACCCGCGGCCGGCGCTACGCGATTACCGCGTCCCCTCCGAAGTCCATGCGCGCATGGGAATCTTCCGGCGGCGCTGACTGGTTCGCGCCCGAGGCGCGCCAATTATCTTTTCATTAACCTCCGCCGCCGCGGCGAGGAGCCGCCGCCGGCAAGGTTTTGTTCACCCTTGCGGCGGCATTCTCTCAACGACTTCAATGGCGTGCGATCAGGAGCCCTATGCGCACCCAACCTCTGCTCGATGAACTTGAGGCTGCGCTTGCCTCCGGCACAGATACGCGCCGCGTCGAGATGCTGGCGCGCGTCGCCGATCTCTTTGTTAGCAGCGCGCCGCATTATTCCGAAGACCAGATCGCCCTGTTTGACGACGTGATGACACGACTCCTCAACGCCACCGAGGCCAAGGCACGCGCCGAACTGGCGCAGCGGCTGGCACCGATCGCCAACGCCCCCAAGATCGCTATCCACACGCTCGCCTTCGACGACGCTATCGAAGTGGCGCAGCCGGTGCTTAGCCAATCGGAACGGATCAGCGAGGCGGAAATTCTCGCCACGGCCGCGAGCAAGAGCCAGCAGCACCTGGCAGCCATCGCGCAGCGAAAGACCTTAAGCGAGGCGCTGACCGACGTGCTGGCCGAACGCGGCGACCGCAACGTCGTTCATTTGGCGGTCAAGAACCTGGGCGCCCGCTTCTCCGATGCCGGCTTGCATTTGCTGGTGAGGCGCGCCACCGGCGACGAGGCGCTGGCCACGGAAATGGGTAAGCGCAGCGACATCCGCCAGCAGCTCGCCGAGAAGGCCGCAAGCGCGGAACGGGCACAGCTCGCGGCCGAACGGACATATGCCCACACCGCCGCACAAGGCGCCGTGGCTGAGCCTGCTGAGGCCGGCGGCAATGATCGCAAGACCCCTTTGGATTTCACCGCCGCGCGGACGGAAGTGGAGCGGCAGAACCGCATCCGCCCGATCGGCGATCGGGAAATCTATCAATACGCGCGCGACCGCAAATTCGGCGAGACAGCGGCCGCGCTGGCAGTCCTGTGTGATACGCCGTTCGAAGTTGTCGAGCGTGCGCTACTCGATCCCGGCGCCGAGCTCGTGCTCATCCTCGCCAAGGTCGCGGGACTATCGGCGGCCACGACCAGACTCGTCCTGCTCCTGCGCGCGGCCGACCGTGGACTCTCGTCCGATGCCATCGAGCAGGCGCTGGCAAGCTTCGAGCACTTACAGCCGGAGGCCGCGCAGCGCGTGCTCAGTTTCTTCCGCGCGCGCACGAAAAAACCGGCGGAGCCAGGGGTTCCGCCGGCTGTAGCCGTGAACGGCTAAGACAGGCACCTAGTCCGCACGGATGCGCGGGCTTTAATAGCCGCAGTAGCTCGGATAGAGCGGTTGCGACCAGGCGCCATTTGGATAGCGGTAGTAGCAGCCGCCGCGCCACCAGAAATAACCGCCCGGCCGCGCCTGTGCTTCCGAAGCAACGACCGCGCCGGTCGTGCCGCCGATGATGGCGCCGGCAACAGCGCCCGGGCCACGACCCAACGCGCCGCCGATCAGACCACCGATTACGCCGCCTGCAATGGCGCCGCCGACCGGTGCCGCCGGCGGGGGCGGCGGGTAATACTGCGCTGCCGCGGGCTGCACCAGAGTGGCGAGCGCCAAGCCCGCCGCGAAAACTCCCGCACCAAAAGTGCGCGTCATGTCCGTTCTCCCTTCCCTACCTCGTCCCGCCGGACGACGGTCGAGGCACCCGTGATTCTGTGTCGCTTCACCAGAAAGCACACTCATAAGAAATATACTGCACTGGTTTGCGAAAATGTGAAGTGAACATTAGGTAATGCGCATCAGCCATAAAAATCAGTCATTTAGCTGGCCAGCCGCGGCAGCAGCCGCAGCGCATTTTCGCGATTGATGGAGGCACGATCGGCGGCGCTAAACCCGTAAGCATCCAAACCATTCACCGCCTCGACAGCTTGGCGGTAGGGGAAGTCCGAACCAAACATGAGCTGTGACACCGGGACGATCTTCAACAGCGCCGCGAACTGACCAGGTTCGTTGCCTTGGGCGATCTCGTAGAAATACTTGCGGATGATCGGCTCCGGTCCATTCGGCATGCGCGGATCCTTCCTGACCACCTGCTCGCGGATGAACCGGCCGATCAGAAACGGCAGCGTGCCGCCGCTGTGCGACCAGATGAACCGGACGTCCGGACAGCGGAACGCCGTACCGCCTTTGCCGAAAATGAGGCTCGCGATGGTGCGCGTCGTATCGGTGGCGAACTCGATGGAGCTGGGGCCGACGCCATCGGCCAGATTGGTGCAGCAGGCTGGATTGAGCGGGTGGGTATAGACGACAGCCCGGCGCCGACTGAGCTCCTCGAATACTGGCACAAAAGCCGGATCGCCGAGATATTTTTCGCCATAGCTGGTGAACAGCCCGATCCCGTCGGCCTTGAGCACATCGAGCGCGTATTCGATCTCGCGCAGGCTGCCTTCCGTATCGGGCAGCGGAATGGCGGCGAATAGACCGAAACGGCCGGGATGGTCGCGCTTCAACTGCGCCCCGTATTCGTTGCAGGCGCGCGCGAGCGTGCGCCCCTCCTCGACGTCGCCAAACCATACGCCGGACGGCACCAGCGACAGCACGGCGGTGGCCACGCCGGCCTTCTCCATGTCGGCGAAGGAAGATTGCAGCGTCCATTCGGGCGGCTTGCCGCCATGCTTGGAGATCGCAGCGGCCTGAACCGGCGGCACGTAGTGATGATGCACATCAATACGCGCCTTCGCCCCCGTCTGGGCGTCGGCCGGAACTGCCGATGTCAGCGCGGCGGCAGCGCCCGAGGCGCCAAGACCGAGCGCGGCGATGCCGCCGGCGAGGAAGTTGCGGCGCACCAAGCGCGCCGGCAGCGCCGCCGGCTGGCAGCACGAACAAATGCGTAAAGGCCCATGGTTTAGGGGTTTCCGACCTGTTGTCTGCGGCCGCTCGAACGTGGTGCTCATCCCTGCCCTCGCTTGTTTTGTTGGTGCGCTGGTTTATCGCGAGCTTAACCGCAAGCACGCGCTCGGCAAGTCGGCGAGAACGAGCAGCGACACCGCAATTTGAACAGCGAGACAAAGCATTAAACGTTTTCGTGCAGAATCCACTTGACTCCCCGCCGCTAGCATTTATGTGGGGACCTTGCCGCTGTTGATCGGTCCCCACGGACCCGATCGGGCGGCATTCGCTTTCCGCGGCGCCGGCTTGCCGGCATCTCGGGTTCTTATATCTGGTTGGGGAGGACGGCATGAGCCAACGCGCCCTCTTACGATCGGTGAAGGGCTTGGGGATCCCAGGTACCGCCCGAAAGGAAGACAGGAAGATCAAACTCAAGGTGGCAGCGCCAGTGCCGGCGGCTGATCGCCAAGATTCTGCTGATCGCCAAAACCATGACAGCCAAGATGAAGACCGTAAGGACCACTTTGCGGTTCGCAACGGCGTCCGCTGCGCCGGCGTGCATCTGATCGTCGATCTGCACGGTGCCGATCGGCTTGACGACATCGAGCACATCGAGGCCACATTGCGCCGCTGCGTCGCAGCGGCGCGCGCGACGCTGCTGCACATCCACTTGCATCATTTCCAGCCGAACGGCGTGTCCGGCGTGGCGGTGCTGGCAGAGAGCCACATCTCCATCCACACCTGGCCGGAGGCCGGCTACGCCGCACTCGACGTCTTCATGTGCGGCTCGGCCGATCCGGACGCGTGCATCCCGGTGTTGCGCGAGGCATTTTCCGCGGAGCGCGTCGGCGTCAACGAGCTGTTGCGCGGCCAAGACGGCTGACCGGCGGGCCTAAGCGCTGCCATTTGCGTTTGTGAAGCGGCCGGGCCGGGTCCCGGCCGTTTCGCTGTCGGGAATTCGCAAGGGGGTTGCCATGGTCAAAAAGCGCATGGCCGAGAAGCGCTGGATTGCCGAGACGCTGTTCGACGATCTCGGTTTCCGCATGACTTTCCAGGTCGACAAGGTGCTGTACGAGCTGCAGACCGAGCACCAGCACCTCGTGCTGTTTGAGCAGCCGTTCTTCGGCAAGATGCTCATGCTGGACGGCGCCACCCAGATCACCAAGAAGGATGAGTTCATCTACCAGGAGATGATGGCGCACGTGCCGCTATTCGCGCACGGCAACGCACGCGAAGTGCTCATTATCGGCGGCGGCGATTGCGGCATCGCCGAGGAAGTGCTCAAGCACGAGACGGTCAAGCGCCTCACGCAGGTCGAGATCGATCCAGCGGTGATCGAGTTCTCGAAGGAGCATTTTCCCGAGTTCACCAAGCCGGTGTTCGCCGACAAGCGCTTCGAGAGCATCATCGACGACGGCATGAAGTATGTCGCCCGCACCGAGCGGCGCTTCGACGCCATCATCGTCGACTCGACCGATCCGCAGGGGCCGGGCAAAATCCTGTTCAGCACGAGGTTCTACACCGCCTGCAAACGCTGCCTGAACAAGGGCGGCGTGATGGTGACGCAAAACGGCGTACCGATCTTTCAGCCCGCCGAGCTCACTTCCAGCGTCTCGAAGTTCCGCAAACTGTTCGCCGACGGCGGCTGTTATATCGCCGCGATCCCGACCTATATCGGCGGCCATATGGCCATGGGCTGGGCAACCGACAACAAAGCCCTGCGGCAAACCTCGGTGAAAACCATCGCCGCGCGCTACCGCAAAGCCGGCAGCTTCTCGACCAAATATTGGACGCCCGAGGTTCACGCCGCTGCGTTTGCGCTGCCGCGCTTTATTGCCGAGACGGTGGCGAAGGCGGGCTGACTTAGAGCATGATCCGGAAAAGTGGATACCGGTTTTCCGAAAAGATCATGCTCCAGCAAAGAATCTAGCTCACCGCTGCCTGCAGTTCGAGCAACTCCGGATCGCGGTATTGCGGCCGAAGCGGCGTAGCTTTGCTCAAAAGCGTTTGCACGTGGCACGTCTCAGCGCCGTCATTGATGATCTCGTGATGCGTGAATGGCGGGCAGGCGATCAAATCCCACTTGCCAAGCCGCGCCTCTGCAACTTCGTCTCCGTCAAAGAAGCGAATCAGGCACTGGCCGCCGAGGATGAAGAAGGTTTCTTCGGTTTCGTGGCAATGCACCGGAATGCGGTTGCCGGCCGGCATTGATTGAACCGACATCGTAAAGGCCGTGGGCTCCAGGCCACCGCGGCGATCGTTCGGGTCGACCGAGCCGCTCGCCCCGATGTAGCGCCGTTGCGCCCGCGCGAATTTCGGGTCCTTTTGCGTCTCAAATCCGAAAACCGTCCAGTCTTCGCGCCGGTCGGCGAAGCGCGCGACCCGACGATCAATGCGGTCCTGAAGGCCACTCATGAGTTATTCCCCATGTTGCTGATCCCGGACTTTAGCGAATGTAGAGTTTGAGACCTCCTCATACTTTAGTCAACGCCGAGACCGAGCTTGGCGGGGCGTGCGAAGTGAAGAAACTGCCCATTTGGTTCAGCCAAACGTGAGTGGCCAATGCTGCCGGTCATCCCATAAGATACGCGCACAACCAACGAAATGATCGGGGACGACGCGCGATGAAGCTCTATATGCATCCTGTTTCGATGACGAGCCGGCCGGTACGGCTGTTCATCGCCGAGAATAAGATTCCGGTCGAAGAGGTCACCGTCGACCTGTTCACGGGTGAGCAATACCAGCCGCCCTACGTAGAGCTTAATCCAAACAGCATGGTGCCGATGATCGAGGATGGCGACCTGCGCCTGACCGAAAGTTCGGCGATCCTCAAATACCTCGCCGACAAGATCGGCTCGCCGGCCTATCCGAAGGATTTGAAACAGCGCGCGAAAGTCAATGAAGTCATGGACTGGCTTAACACCAACTTCTACCGCGAGTGGGGATACAATCTCTGCTATCCGCAGCTCTTCCCTCACCTGAAGCGGCGCAGCGACGAGGCGCAGGCGGCAACCATCGAGTTTGGCCAGCAGAACGCCAAGAGGTGGCTGCAAATTCTCAACGACCATTGGATCGGGCCGAAGAAGCAATATTTGTGTGGCGATCAGATAACGATCGCCGATTATTTCGGCGCCGGCCTAGTGACACTTGGTGAGGTCATTCGCTGCGATTTTTCGCCCTATCCAAACGTCCAGCGCTGGCTCAACAACGTAAAGAAGTTGCCGAGCTGGCCGAAGGTCAATGAAGTGTTCTACGGCCTCGTTGATTCCGTGAAGGGACAGCAGTTCCACGCCGTCTGAGCGCCGGGCGACGAAAGCAGTTGAGGCACGCGCCATGAGTTTCTTCCCGGCCAAAGATCCGGTTCCCGGCGATGCCCGCTCGAGCGACGCCGTTGCGCAAGTCATCGTGCCGCGTTCGGTCGACCTGGGCGGCTTCCAGGTGCATCGCGCCCTGCCCTCCGGGCAGTCGCGGATGGTCGGGCCGTTTATTTTCTTTGACCATTTCGGTCCGGCGGTATTCCGAGCCGGCGACGGTGTCGACGTGCGGCCGCACCCGCACATCGGCCTCGCCACCGTCACGTACCTGTTCGACGGCGAGATCGTGCATCGCGACAGCCTCGGCACCGCCATGCCGATCCGGCCCGGCGCGGTGAACTGGATGACGGCCGGGCGCGGCATCGTGCATTCCGAGCGCACCGCCGCCGAACGCCGCAATGGCGGCGAGCCGTTGCACGGCCTGCAATTGTGGGTGGCTCTGCCGGCCAAGGACGAGGAAACTGCGCCGGCTTTTGCCCACACGGCGGCCGCCGACATCCCAGAACTGCGCGAGGATGGCATGACGTTGCGGGTCGTCGCCGGCAAGCTGCATGGCCTGCAGTCACCCGTCGTCACCTCGTGGGACACGTTGTTTCTGGAGGCGCGCCTGAAAGCCGGCACCACGCTGCCGCTCGATGCCGAGCATGAGGAACGCGCCGTCTATGTGATCGCGGGCGAGATCGAAATCGGCAGCGATCGGCACGGCCCGGAACGGCTCCTGGTGCTGCGCCCAGGCGATCGAGTCGTGGTGCGCGCCGTCAGCGATGCGCACTTTGTCGTCGTCGGCGGCGCGGCCATGGACGGGCCGCGTCACATCTGGTGGAATTTCGTCTCCTCGCGCAAGGAACGCATCGAGGCCGCCAAGGCCGAATGGAAAGCCGGCCGCTTCGCGATCGTTCCCGGCGATACGACGGAGTTCATTCCGCTGCCGGAGTCGTAGGCGGCGCGCTCAGTTCCTCAGGCCGCGTGGCGCTGCGCGCGAACCCACGCCTCCACTTCGCGCTCGGCTTCGGCCTTGGCGAAACCATACCTTGCGCGCAGGCGGCCGATCAGTTCCTCGCGGCGGCCGGCGATGCGGGTGACATCCTCATCGGTGAGCTTGACCCAGTTGTTGTGGACCTTGTCCTTGAAATTGATCCAATCGACTTGGATGACGTTCCAGTTCATCGCGGTCTTCCTTTTTGAGGACGGACAAGCGACACGGCTCGCCGCGTCAGCGCGGGCGAATGACAGCCCGGCGATGCGGCCTCAATTCGGCGATACCGGGGTCATTCGGCGAACAATTCTTGCCCGGATCGGGCCAATCAAACTGTTCTAAACACAATGTGAAAGGCCATCCGCATGGCCGCGCCGCTTGACGGGCGCGGCCTCCTCACCGATGACACGGCATGGCCACGGTTTCGTCGCCGCCCGATGTCGAGCGCCTTGCGGAAGCGATCCGCACCGGCGACCGCACCGTATTGTCGCGCGCGATCACGCTGATCGAAAGCAAACGCGCCGACCACCGCGGCACCGCCGCGGCGCTGACGCAGACGCTGTTGCGCGCGACCGGCAAGGCGGTGCGGGTCGGCATTACCGGCTCGCCGGGCGTCGGCAAATCGACGTTGATTGACGCCCTCGGGTCCATGCTCACGGGCCAAGGACGCAAGGTTGCGGTGCTGGCGGTCGACCCATCCTCGCGGCGCACCGGCGGATCGATTCTTGCCGACAAGACGCGCATGGCGCGCCTCGCCAACGATGCGAACGCCTTCATCCGTCCCTCGCCCTCATCCGGCACGCTCGGCGGCGTCGCGGCAAAGACGCGCGAAACCATGCTGCTGTGCGAGGCCGCCGGCTACGATGTGGTGCTGGTCGAGACAGTGGGGGTCGGTCAGTCGGAGATCGCGGTCGCCGACATGACCGACTTTTTCCTCGTGCTCGTGTTGGCAGGCGCCGGCGACGAATTGCAGGCGCTCAAAAAGGGTGTCATCGAACTCGCCGACATGATCGCCATCAACAAGGCGGACGGCGACAATCTTGCGCGCGCCAAAGGCGCTGCGGCCGAATACAAGGCGGCGCTGCACATTCTCACGCCCGCGTCGTCGAACTGGTCGCCGCCGGTGATCACCTGCTCGGCACTCAATGGCGGCGGCATCGCCGATCTGTGGTCTAACATCCTCAAACATCGCGAGCGGCTCACGGCATCAGGCGAATTGGCAACGCGCCGCGGCGAGCAGCAGGTGAAATGGATGTGGACCATGCTCGAAGAACGCCTGTTTGCGCCATTGCGGTCCGATCGGACGGTCAAAGCGGAACTGCCGAAGATCGAGGCCGAAGTCTCGGCTGGCCGCCTGGCGCCCGCCGCCGCCGTCGAGAGAATCGCCGGAATGCTGGAGCGGTAGGCGATGCGCGTCGTTCTTGCCGGCTTTGGTCCTTTCCCCGGCGCGCCGGTCAACCCAAGCGGCGTTTTGGCGAAAGCGCTCGTCCACAGCCGGCGCCCTGCCCTCGCCGGGCTTCGTCGCACCGCCACCGTATTTGCCACGAGCTACGCGGCAGTCGATCGCGGTCTGCCAAAGCTCTTCGCGGAGAAGCCGGACATCGTGCTGGTGTTTGGGCTCGCTGGCCGCAGACGCCACGTCTGTATCGAAACACGTGCGCGCAACGCCGTGTCGGTATTGTTTCCCGATGCAAGCCGCCACCGCCCGCCGCAGAGCGTTATCAAGCCTGGCGGATCGCAGGCGCTCACGAGCCACGCGCCGTTTGCCCAACTCGTGGGCGCGGTCCGCGCGCGCAAAGTGCCGGTTCGGCCGTCGCGCGACGCCGGGCGATACCTCTGCAACTACATCTATTGGCGCGCCTTGGAACGAGCGCCCCACGGGAGTCCGCTGGTGCAATTCGTCCATATCCCGGCGGTGAGCCTCAAACCACAGCGGAAACGGCGCGGAAGCCACCGCTCATTGTCGTTTGCGGACGTGATGCGGGCTGGCGAAAGCCTGCTCATTGCGCTCGCCGCGGCGAGCCGGCGATAAGGGCTATGGCGAAGAGGCAGCGAGTGCCTCCGTCACTTTCAGCGCTCCCACCTCGATGCCGTTCCAATTCCGCAGCGTCGGCGCCACGAAGCGCCCGAGTGACGCGCGTTCAGCGGTGTCGAGAGGCAGGAAACGCGCGATGATAGCCGCCATAACGGCCTCCGCCGCGCGGCCGGCGCCGTCATCGCATTTGATGGCGATACCAAACCCTAGCTCGGGGAGCGCGCCGCAATACACGCCTTCAGCGCCGGTCTTCACAAACGCCCGCGCGCCGAAAAGTTTCATGATCTCGGTGCAGAAACGTCCGGTGCCGGCGACGTACCAGGGATTTTGCGTGCAGGCGGCGCGCAAACGCGCGGCGGCATCGGCGCGCTCCCGCTGCAGCCCTTGGCCGGTGGCGAATTTGGCAAAGGCCTGGGCGAGATTTTTCAGCGGTACAGCCCAGGTGGGGACCGAGCAGCCATCGATCGCGCATCGATCGGGACCCAGCGCCGTGCCGGTCAAGTCTTCAAGCACGCCGCGCACTTCCTGCTGCACCGGATGCTCGGGGTGCCAATAGCCGACGTGATCGACGCCCATGGCGCAAGCAAGACACAGAAAGCCCGCGTGCTTGCCGGAGCAATTGTTGTGCAGTGCCGACGGTGTGCCGATCTTCGCCAGCGCAAAAGCTGCCGGGTGGGAGGCCGGCCAATGCGCCCCGCAGGCGAGTGCAGAAACATCGAGACCGGCCTTCGCCAACATGCGTGTAACACCCTCTACGTGTGCGGGCTCACCGCTATGGGAAGCGCAGGCGAGCGCCAGCTCCTCGTCGCTCAGTCCATAACGATCGGCCACACCGGATTCCACGAGCGCTAGCGCCTGCATGGCCTTGACCGCCGAGCGCGGGAAAACCGGCGCGGCCACGTCGCCAACAGACAATACGAGCTTGCCGTAAGCATCGGCCACCGCCACCGCGCCGCGGTGACGGCTCTCCATCAGCGGCCCCCGCCAAGCTTCTACAAGAACCGGATCGCTCATCACGAATGTCTTTCCCGAGTCCCTGACATTGCGGCCCCGGTGGAACCGATGACAGCGTAGCAATTGTCCTTTATCGTTTTCACGTTGCGTTTGCTTTCCGGATTTGACGTCGAGCCAAATGCCAATCTGCGAAGCCGATCCTTGGCGGCTGCAATATTTTAGGCGGGTTGAGACCGCCGTGAATATCCCGACTGAGGACGCTGACGCCTGGAACTGGTATCCGGCCCATCGTTGGGTTTACGACAAGCTCGCGGTGGCGCTTAGCCAAAACCTCGAGGCCGGACCGCATGGCACGTCGCCGCCCCGTTATCCGGTTTTCTCCAAGCCGATCATCAATCTCAAGGGCATGGGCGTTGGCAGCCGCACGCTCAACTCGGCGGCCGAATACGACAAATATTACGCGGCCGGCCACATGTGGGTGACGCTGCTCGAAGGCCGCCACGTCTCCTCCGACGTCGCCGTCGTCCGCGGCGAGCCGCGCTGGTGGCGCCACGTCACCGGGAAGCCGACCGGTGAAGGTGCATTTGACTATTGGTGGATCCATGCCTCGCCCGACGCCGAGATCGAAGCACACTGCGGCAAATGGGTGCGGGACCATCTCGCCGGCTACACCGGCATGCTGAACCTGGAAACCATCGGCGGCACCATCATCGAAGCGCATCTTCGCTTCGCCGATCAATGGCCCGATCTCTACGGCAAGGGTTGGATTGACGCGCTGGTGCGGCTTTATGAGAAACACGAGTGGAATTTCGCCGATGACGATCGGCGCGATGGCTATAGCGTCGTACTGTTCGGACCGAATGGACAACACTATCGCCATCCGCCGCAATCTATCGTCGACGAGGTCAAGGGCCTCCGCGGCGTGACCAGCGTGCAGATCACATTCCACGAAGCGCCCGAACGCCACGCGATGCCGCCCGGCGGTTTCCGTCTCGCCATCGTCAATTGCTTCGACATCGCGGCCGGGATTGCCGGCCGCGCGCGATTGCAGCTATTCTTCCTTCCCGGTGTCACGGACGATGCCGGAGCCGCCGCGAAGGCGTGATCTGACGAAATCCGACTGAAAGCGTTCGCGTGGAGCTCAGCCGCGCATGGCGGCGCCCGGCCACAGTTTCGGAGCGGTGCGCGCGTATTGCGGCGGCCGCGCCACGTCGGCGCCCAGCGTCTGCGCTGCATGCCAACCCCAATGTGGATCGTCGAGGAAGGCACGCGCCATGGCGATCATGTCGGCCTTGCCCTGGGCAATGATCTCCTCGGCCTGCTTGGCGCTTACGATCATGCCGACGGCGCGCACGGCCAGGCCGCCGCACTCGCGGCGTACGCGCTCCGCAATGGGAACGTTGAAGCCCGGCTCGCTGGGCCAGCGGCTCTCCGGCGTAATGTTGGCGGACGATATGTCGACATAATCGAGCCCCGCAGCCTTGAGCGCCTTGCCCATCGCAACCGCATCATCCCCCGTGAGGCCGCCCTCGATCCAATCGGTGCCGGTGATGCGGGCGCCAAGCGGCACGCTGCGTGGCACCGCGGCGCGGACCGCGCGCACCACCTCGAGGGGAAAGCGCATACGGCCTTCGAACGAACCGCCGTACGCGTCGTTGCGCTTGTTCGACAGCGGCGAGACGAAGCTGTGCAGCAGATAACCGTGAGCGAAGTGCAACTCGATGGTGTCAAAGCCGATGCGGAGCGAGCGCTTGGCGGCGTCGGTGAACGCCGCGGTGACGTGCGCCATGTCCTCTTCGGTCATGGCGCTTGGCGTGTGCCAGCCGGGGCCGAACGGCAGCGCCGAAGGGGCGATGGTCGGCCATGGATCCTCATTGACGGGCAGTGCCTTTGCGCCCTCCCAGGGACGCTGCGAGGACGCCTTGCGGCCGGCGTGAGCGAGCTGGATGGCGATCTTCGCCGAGCCGATGTGATGGCAGTGATAGACAACGCGCTCCAGAGCCGCTTCGCAGTCGTCGGAATAGAGACCGAGGCAGCCATGAGTGATGCGGCCACGGCGCTCAACATGGGTCGCTTCGATCACCAGCATGCCGGCGCCGGAATTCGCCAGCATGCCCAGATGGGTCAGATGCCAATCAGTGGCGACGCCGTCGGCGGCGCTGTACTGGCACATGGGGGCGACAACGATACGGTTCGGCAGTTCGAGATCGGCAAGACGGATGGGCGAGAACAGGGCGCTCGTCATGGGGGTCACGGGGTGTTGGGAGGGGGGATGAAAGGCGCGGGGCACATGACCTTACCGTAGGTCGTGCACCCCTGTGGAAACCTGTGGATAACTCGTCGTGCAGGGACCTTTTCTGCAAGTCTGGTGCAGGGTTGCCTCAGCGCCGCGCGTTGAGTCAAGCCCGCTGCCAAGCGCGAAAGCAATACCTCAGGTGCAATTAGGAGGGGACGGCCGATTCAGCCGTTTGTCGCGGGAGCCCGGCGACATTGGCAAACCGGTCGTGGGCGAGGTTGACGGCGCGCAATTCGCTGAGCAGTTCGGTTTCCGTGTAATAGTGCCGCCAGCGGCCGGTCTCGAAAAGTTCAATGAGATGGGCTTTGCGGCGCTCAACCAGCGAGAGCCAATCGCGCGCGACCGCGCCGTATGGACTTGGTTGCCGAAACGCCATGGCAAGCCTGCGAACGCCCGTGACCTCGAAACTTCCTTCATCTTCGGGACGTTAACTTCGGCGAGCAACGGAAATGAATGTTGCGGCGCCGAAGCATCGTCCTGCTGCCGCAGCCTGTGGATAACTATGTGGGAATCTGGGCCGCGAGGCGCCGCGAGCCGCGGGGGGCCGCTTAGGGCTTGACCGCAACGATGCCCTCGATTTCGACGGAAATCTGGTGCGGCAACATCACGTTGCCGACCGCCGAGCGAGCGTGCCGGCCGGCCTCGCCAAAGACCTCGACGAACAGATCGGAACAGCCGTTGATCACCTTCGGCGAGTCGTTGAACTCCGGCACCGCGTTGACCATGCCGAGAAGCTTGACGATGTAGTCGACCCGGTCGAGCGACCCGAGCGCGTCGCGCATGGCCGAAAGGAGCCCGAGGCCGACGACGCGGGCGCGCCGGTAGCCTTCCTCGAGACTGATATCGGCGCCCAGCTTGCCAACGAGCGAGACGCCGTTCTCGCGCGGACCCTGACCGGAGAGGTAGAGGATATTTCCCGCAAGCCGGTAAGGCACATAATTGGCCACCGGCTTTGGCAGCGGCGGCAGCACTATCCCGAGTTCCTTCAAGCGCGCTTCCGCACTCATGATTTTCTCCTGTTTCGTTCCTTTGGCCGAACCAGATCTCCGCTCGGCTTAAAGCTTGATGCGCAATGCGTTCCCCAGTTCGCCGACAATGCCACGCCGGAACGCCAGCACGCAGACGACAAAAATCGAGCCCTGGATCACCAGCACCCATTGGCCGAACGACGCCAGATAATTCTCCAGTGCGACGATCAGGAAGGCACCGACGACAGGCCCGAATAGCGTGCCAAGGCCGCCAACGAGCGTCATCAGCACTACTTCACCGGACATGGTCCAATACACGTCGGTCAGGGAGGCCAGATGAACCACCAGCGCCTTCAGCGCACCGGCAAGTCCAGCTAGGGTCGCGGACAGTATAAAAGCGAGGAGCTTATAGCGGTCGGTTTTGTAGCCGAGCGAAATGGCGCGCACTTCATTTTCGCGAATGGCCTTGAGCACTTCGCCGAACGGAGAATTGACGATGCGATAAATGAACAGGAACCCAGCGAGCACAACAAGGGAGATGAAGACGTACATCGTCATATCGCTGGACAGGTCGAACACCCCGAACAGGCGTCCGCGCGGAACATCCTGAATGCCGTCCTCGCCGCCCGTAAACGGCGCGCGCAATGCGACGAAAAACATCATCTGGGCCAGCGCCAGAGTGATCATGGCGAAATAGATGCCCTGGCGGCGAATGGCTATGCCACCAGCGACAACGCCCAGCCCTGCGGCGCCGGCCGTGGCAAAGAGCACCGCCGCCTCCGGCGGGAAGCCCCAACGCTTGGCCGCGTGTGCCGACAGATAGCTCGCCCAGCCAAAAAACAAGGCATGGCCGAACGAAAGCAGGCCCACATAACCGATCAGAAGATTAAAGGCGCAGGCGAACAGCGCAAAGCACAACGCCTGCATGAGAAAGACCGGATAGAGCACGAACGGCGCGACCGACAAAAGCGCGACGGTTACGGCAAAGGCCACGCCCAAACTACGCGCCATGCCGTCGCGCACTAGCGGTATCGGGGGGTCTCCGGCCATCTCCATCACGCGGTCCGGCCGAACAACCCGGCAGGCCGCACCAGCAACACAATGACCATGATGACGAAAATCACCGTGCTCGACGCTTCGGGAAAAAACACCTTGGTTAGTCCTTCGATGATGCCAAGCGCGAATCCGGTCAGAATGGCACCCAGGATCGACCCCATTCCGCCAATGACCACGACTGCGAACACGACGATGATGAGGTCGGAGCCCATTTGCGGCGAGACATTGTAGATTGGCGCCGCCATGACTCCGGCGAGTGCCGCAAGACCCACGCCGAAACCGTACGTAAGAGTGACCATGCGCGGCACATTGATGCCAAAGGCTCGAACGAGTGCTGGATCTTCAGTGGCGGCGCGCAGATAGGAGCCGAGACGCGTGCGTTCGATGGCGAACCAGGTGGCAAGACACACCGCCAGCGAGAAGACGATCACCCAGGCGCGATAATTGGGCAGAAACATAAAGCCGAGGTTGCGGCCACCCTGCAGCACGGCCGGAATCTCATACGGCTTCCCGGACGACCCGAAGTAGTTGCGGAACAAGCCCTCGATGATGAGCGCGAGACCAAAGGTGAGGATCAGCCCATAGACGTGGTCGAGCTTGCGCACGTGCTGCAGGAATAGCCGCTCGATGAGAATGCCGGTCGCCCCCACAAGAATCGGCACGACGACGAGCGCGACCCAATAGTTCAGGCCGAAATATTGCAGCAGCAAATACGCGGCAAACGCACCCATCATATACTGGGCGCCATGGCTGAAATTGATGATGTTGAGCATACCGAAAATAACGGCAAGGCCGAGGCTCAACAACGCATAGAACGAACCGTTAATAAGACCGATCAGCAACTGGCCAAGCAGTGCTTGCGACGGAATGCCGAAAATCTCGACCATGCCTGCACGCTCGGAGCGCTTGTCCTTCACGCCGCACCCGCTGCCGACGCCGCTCTCCGTGCAATGGAGAGCGGCTTCGATCGGTGGGCCCGTTCACTTCGCAGCGTTGACCAGCGGACAATTACCGTCTTTCAACGGGCGAAAGGCTTCGTCCGCCGGAATCGTTGAGCGCAGAATGTAATAGTCCCCCGGATATTTGGACTCTTCGGGCTTCTTCACTTCGAAGAGATAGGCGGGATGAATCTTGCGGCCATCAGCGCGGATCGTGCCCTTACCGAACAGCGGATCGTCTGTTGGCATCTCCTTCATTTTGGCAATGACGGCCTTGCCGTCTGCGCTGCTCTTAAGTTCGGCGACCGCTTTCAGGTAATGCGTGATCGCGGAGTAGACGCCTGCGTGAATCATAGTCGGGAATTTGCCGGCCCGCTCGGCCTGCCAGCGCTTAGTCCACGCGCGGTTTGCATCATTCATGTCCCAATACCAGGTTTCGGTCAGCACGAGGCCCTGCGCCACCTTCAGACCAAGAGCATTGACGTCACTGACGAACACCAGCAGCCCGGCAAAATGCTGACCGCCGGTCGTGATGCCGAACTCAGAGCCTTGCTTGATCGAATTGATGGTGTCGCCCCCGGCATTGGCGAGGCCAATAATCTTCGCCTTCGATTGCTGAGCCTGCAGCAGAAACGATGAGAAGTCCGCATTGTTCAGCGGGACGTTGACGCTGCCGAGAACCTTGCCGCCATTGGCCGTAACGACCGCCGTGGTGTCACGCTCCAAGGCATGGCCGAACGCATAGTCGGCGGTGATAAAGAACCATGTGTCGCCACCAGTCTTCACCAGCGCCTTGCCGGTTCCATTGGCGAGCATCCAGGTGTCATACGTCCAGTGGATCGTGTTCGGCGAGCATTTTGGCCCAGTGAGATCGGAGCTGGCCGCGCCCGAAACCAGGAACGCCTTGTTCTTCTCCCGCGCGACCTCGTTCACTGCCAGCGCCACGCCGGAATTCGGTACATCGACGATGACGTCGACGTGGTCGACATCGAACCATTGGCGCGCGATGTTGGCGCCGACATCCGGCTTGTTCAGCATATCAGCGCTGACGATCTCGACCTTCATGCCGTGGGCAACGGGGTTGAAATCGTCAACCGCCAGTTTGGCGGCTACAACCGATCCGGGGCCACCGAGGTCGGAATAGAGGCCCGACATGTCGCTCATCACGCCGATTTTGACCGTGATTGGACTTTGTGCCTGCGCCGCGGTCGTCATCAGTGCGGCGAGCGCAAGTGCCAAGCTTGCTGCTGTTTTCATTAGCATCCTCCCTCTGGTATGGGCCTTCGGCCTTATGACTTCGATATCAGGCTTCTATATCAGATTTATCAGACCCCAAGATAATCGTGGAGCTTACCCATATTCGCCGTCAGTTGGCCGCTCGCGAACTGATCGACGATTCGCCCATGTTCCATCACATAGTAGCGGTCGGCAATAGTCGCGGCGAAGTGAAAATTCTGCTCGACCAGCAGAATCGTGAACCCTTGCGCCTTCAGCGTCCCGATCGTGCGTCCGATTTGCTGGATAATGACGGGCGCCAGCCCCTCGGTTGGCTCATCCAGCAGCAAAAGCCGCGCGCCGGTGCGCAGGATGCGCGCAATGG
Organism: Xanthobacteraceae bacterium; assembly: GCA_049584975.1. Lineage (GTDB taxonomy): Bacteria > Pseudomonadota > Alphaproteobacteria > Rhizobiales > Xanthobacteraceae > BOG-931. Next base: position 45,804 of record JBAUYV010000179.1, read on the forward strand.
CCAGCATTTGCTGCTCGCCGCCGGAGAGTTTGGTGCCCTGGCTGTTCAAGCGTTCGCGCAGGTTGGGAAACAGTTCGTAAATGCGATCGAGACTGAGCCCGCCGGGCCGCACTTGCGGCGGCAGCAGCAGATTCTCCCGTACATCGAGACTGGCGAAAATTCCGCGCTCCTCCGGACAAATGGCGACGCCGGCGCGCGCGATCGCATCTGACGAAAGCCTAATCAGCTCGCGGCCGTCGACGCGCACTGAACCGCTGCGCTGCTCGACCATCCCCATGATCGATTTGAGCGTCGTGGTCTTGCCGACGCCGTTGCGTCCGAGCAAGGTCACTACTTCGCCCGCGTATACATCGAAGGTGACGCCGTGCAGAATGTGCGACTCGCCGTACCAGGCCTGCAGCTCATTCACCGCCAGCAGCGCTTGCGTCTCAGGCATGGCCGGTCCCCAGATAGGCCTCGCGCACAGCAGGATTGGCCGACACCGTCTTGTAGTCGCCTTCGGCCAGGATCTCGCCGCGGTTGAGCACGGTGATGCGGTCGCAGAGATTGGCGACGACGCTGAGATTGTGTTCGACCATCAGAACCGTGCGATCCGCCGCGAGCGACTTGATCAGGGCGCTGATGCGATCGATATCCTCGCGGCCCATGCCCGACATCGGCTCGTCAAGCAGCAGCATTTGCGGCTCGAGCGCGATCGTCGTCGCGATCTCTAGCGCGCGTTTGCGGCCATAAGGCAATTCCACCGCCAGCATCGTGGCGTAGGGCGCAAGTCCGACATCGGCGAGCAGCGCGCCGGCGCGGTCATCGAGCGCGTGGAGCACGCGCTTGCCGCGCCAGAAATCGAACGAGCCGCCGCGCCGGCGCTGCAGCGCGATGCGCACGTTTTCCAACACCGTGAGATGCGGAAAGACTGCCGAGATCTGAAACGAGCGGACCAGCCCAAGGCGGGCCACATCAGCCGGTTTGAGCGCCGTGATGTCGCGCCCATCGAAGACGATGCGTCCGCGGGTGGGGCTCAAGAATTTGGTGAGGAGATTGAAGCAGGTGGTTTTTCCCGCGCCGTTCGGGCCGATCATGGCGTGAATTGCGCCGCGCGCGACCCGCAAGTTGACGGAGCGCACCGCGACAAAACCGGCAAAATCCTTGGTCAGGTTTTCGGTTTCGAGGACCGTATCGCCAGGCACCAGCCACCCCCACGCCGTCATTGTCGGCATATTCCGCGGAGGCGTAAAGGGCGGACGCACGGGCGAACCGCACTCGCAAATCTCAAAAAGGTTGACCCGCCCGGCGGGGACGGAGCCGGGCGGGTCCAGGGATCGGCGCTATGAGGGGGAGCGGGGGGTTGCGCCGACAGTGGCGATCGGAACTTGCCACACTGGATGGGTCGCGCTGGCCGCCCGGAAGGTTCAGACTTCGATAATATTATTTTAGCTTGGGGTTAGGACCGCTGCAGCGCCTAGGCGCGCGCCGCCGGCATGGTCGCCTGCAGCGGCTTCTCCTCAAGGAGGAGCATGGCGACAAACGCGATCATCAACGTCGCGGCCCCGGCGAAGAATATTTCGGAAAAGGCTTTTATCGAGGCTCCCGAGAATCCATGGCCGGCGGCCCCGGCCTCAGGCGCCTGTACCCCGACCAGGACCACGGCGCCGAACACTGCGACCAGGATCGTGCCGCCGAGCACCCGGGTGAAATTCATGGTCCCGATCGCCGCCCCGAGATGATTGGTGGAAACGGTGTTTTGCAAAACAACCTGGGTCAGCGGCGCCGTCGGCCCAAGGCCGACGCCGATGAGGAACAGGATGATCTCGAATTTCAGCGGCGTCATCGTGTCAGCCGTGTATGCAAGCGCCAGCAACGCGGCCACGGCGATGAGAAGACAGGCATTCGGCAAGGCCTTGTAGTGTTTCACCCGACCGAGGAGCTGGCTGGAAAGGCCCGCACTGGCGTTGAAGGTCACCATCAGGACGATGACGCTCAGCCCGGATGCTGTCGCCGACCAGCCCAGCGCGCTCTGCAGATACATCGGTAGAAACACATTCAGACCGATGAGCGCGCCCCAGGAGAAGCAGTTGGCCACCATCGCCACCCGCGCCACCGGGTCGGCCAGAATGGCTATGGGAATGAGCGGCTCGGTCGCCGTCAGAAGCCGCACGACAAAGCCGGCGCCGAGCAGGATCGCGCAGGCAAACAGGGCAAAAACCGGTATCGAAAGCCACGGATAGCCCACGCCGCCGAGATTGAGCGCAAGCATGAACGAAGAACTCGCCGCCATGATCAGGATCGCGCCGATGAAGTCGAGCTGGTGCGGGCGATCATAGCGCGGTAGGCGGCGGAGCACCGTCACGGCGAGAATGACGGCGATGATGCTCAGAGGAAGATTCCACAAAAAGATCACCCACCAGTGCAGGTGATCGCAGATCCATCCGCCGAGCGCCGGGCCACAGGCCGCCGCCGTCGTGAAGGCGATGGAGAAATAGGCGTAATACTTACCGCGATCCTTTGGCGCCGCGATGTCGCCGAGAATGATTTGCGCGGTCGAAATCAGGCCGCCACCACCGCACCCTTGCACGACGCGCCCGCAGATCAGCATCAGCATGGTCGAGGACGAAGCGCTGATCAGCGCGCCCGTCATGTAGACGCCGAGCGCGATCGACAGCGCGGCGCGCCGGCCGCGGATATCGGCGAACTTGCCGTAAAGCGGTGTGAACGCCGTTGCGGCGATCAGATAGGCGGTGATCAGCCAAGGCAGATCGTGCACATCGCCGAGGGCGCGGCCAATGGTCGGCAGCGATGTGGCCAGGATCGACTGGTCGACCGAGCCGACGAACACCGGCACCATCATGCCCATGGCGATGATCCGCCGTTGCGCATGGGTCAACGGCTTGGGTCCCACGGATGGCGCGGCCAGTGGGGCGGCGGACGCAGCAGCGAAGCCTTCAGCGGCGGTCTGAGCGTCGCCTTGCGCTTCCGGCGACGCGGCGATGCGCCCGCTCCGATCGTCGTTCATTAAGAGGCACTTACGCTGCGGCGTGCAGCACCCAGCGCCCCAGCACATCATCACCGCCGTCATTACCGGCAAACAGGTCTGATGTCATTTGCTGATAGGGAACGCGGACCCGTTCGGGTGCATAGCAGCCTTGCCGCCAGGCAATTTGGCGTTGCAGCAAGGCTGTAGTCAGCCGTGCGAACTATTGCTTAAGAGTGTTGGCGACATTGAAGCTCGCCCCAGTCTTCGACTTGACCTCATCGAGGCTCACGTCGGGGGCAAGCTCGACCAACGTCATGCCCGAGCCGTCCTTGCGGTCGATGGTGAAGACGCCGAGATCGGTGATCACCATGTCGACGACGCCGGCCCCGGTAAGCGGCAAATTGCAGCTTTCCAGAAGCTTGGATTCACCTTTGGCGGAATGCTCCATGACCACGACGACCTTCTTGACGCCGCCGACCAAGTCCATGGCACCGCCCATGCCCTTCACCAATTTGCCGGGGATCATCCAATTGGCGATGTCGCCGTTCTCCGCCACCTGCATGGCGCCGAGGATAGCGATGTCGATATGGCCGCCGCGGATCATGGCGAAGGAATCCGCGGAGTTGAAATAGCTGGTGGACGGCAGCTCGGTGACGGTTTGCTTGCCGGCATTGATGAGATCGGCGTCTTCTTCACCCTCGAATGGGAACGGACCGGTGCCGAGCATGCCGTTCTCCGACTGCAACTGCACGCTCATGCCGTCGGGAATGTAGTTCGACACGAGCGTCGGAATGCCGATGCCGAGATTAACGTAGAAGCCGTCACGCAGCTCCTTGGCGGCGCGCGCCGCCATCTGATCGCGGGTCCAAGGCATTAGCTCTCAACTCCCATCATGTTTCCTGTCCGGTGCCGGCGGGCGCGTCGGCCTTGTGGCGCTTGCGGACGGTACGCTGCTCGATGTGCTTGGTCGCACTCGGCACATGGATGATGCGCTGTACATAGATGCCGGGCGTGACGATGTGGTCGGGATTGATGTCGCCGGGCTTCACTAGCTGCTCGACTTCGGCGACGGTGACTTTTCCGGCCGTGGCCATAGGCGGATTAAAATTGCGCGCGGTCTTGCGATAAACGAGGTTTCCCTCGGTATCGCCCCTGTAGGCATGAACGATGGAGAGGTCGGCGACGAGCCCACGCTCCATGACGTAGCGCTCGCCCTCGAACTCGCGCACGTCCTTGCCTTCGGCAATCTGGGTGCCGTAGCCGGTCCGGGTGAAGAACGCAGGAATCCCGGCGCCTCCGGCGCGGATGCGCTCGGCCAACGTGCCCTGGGGATTGAACTCGATTTCCAGCTCGCCCGCCAGATACTGCTGCATGAACGTCTTGTTCTCCCCCACATAGGAGGAGATCATTTTTTTGATCTGGCGGCTGTCGAGAAGAACTCCCAACCCAACACTATCGATTCCACAATTATTGGAAACGACGGTCAGGTTCTTCACCCCCGATTCGCGGATGGCTAGGATCAAGGCTTCGGGGATGCCGCATAGGCCGAACCCCCCGGCCATGATGGTCATGCCATCCTTAAGCAACCCGGCCAACGCGGACCGCGCGTCCGCATGGACCTTGTTCATGACCTCTCCATTTCTCCCGGCCGATGCCGCTAGCCAATAGCGGGGCCGGCGGAAAGGTCAACTAGCCGCCAGCGCCGTCCGCCTTGGTGCCGTTGATGACCGGCAGCCCGAAGGCGTGCGGATAGTAGTTCCAGCCCACGAAGAACAAGCCGAACAGTACGCCAGCGATAATGGCGCCGACAAACTTGTTCCTGAAGGAAATGAGGCTGCCAAGGATCGCAGCAAAGAACGCGAAGGCGGTCATCAGCCCAACAAAGAGCCAAGGCACCTGCGAGACGTCGATTGGCATTGTAAGCTCCCAATAGCCACAGATTAGGGACTATTCGCCCCAGCCCAATTTAGCCGAGGTTAAGGGCTAGGGCGATAGGTAGGGGTGGAACTGCACACAAGAAGATGCGGATCGTTTGAGGTCGATCTATGGCACGATCCGGCCCCGCTGGACTAATCTTAAGCCCATGACCAACCTACTCATTTTGCTCACGCTCCCGGAACCGATCCGCGGCCAGTATCGCGATCGCCTCAAGGCACGTTTCCCCGTTCTCAACATCCAACTGGTCGATCATCACTCTAAAGTCAGCCCGTATATCGACTCGGCCGACGCGCTTCTCACCTTCGCGCCGATGCTCTCCGACAAGGTGCTGGAGGCCGCCGACCAGCTGAAGTGGGTGCAAGCTCTCGGCACCGGCGTCGACAATCTCATCGACCGGCCTTGCCTGCGCAAAGAGGTGATCGTCACCAACGTCCATGGCATCCACGGGCCGCCGGTCTCGGAAGCCGCCATGGCGGCGATGCTGGCGCTGGCGCGCAGCATACCGCGCGCGGTCCGGTGTCAGGACAAGCATCAATGGACGCGCTTTCCGGCGCAGCTTCTGCATAACAAGACCGTGGGGATTTTCGGCGTCGGGGTCATCGCCGAGGCGCTGGCGCCGAAATGCAAGGTGTTCGGCATGAACGTCACCGGCATAAGTTCGGTACCGCGCCCGGTGGCCGGCTTCGACCGCATGCATGCCAGCAGCGAACTGACCAAAGTGGCGGGCGAGTTCGACTTCTTCGTGCTGCTCACGCCGCTGACCGAAAGGACCCGCAACAGCATCGACGCAAAGGTGTTCGCAGCGATGAAGCCGACGAGCTTCTTCATCAATCTCGCCCGCGGCGGGGTAGTCGACGAAGCGGCTTTGATCGAGGCATTGCGGAGCGGACGCATCGCCGGTGCAGCGCTCGATGTGTTCAACGAGGAACCGTTGCCGGCAGACCATCCGTTCTGGACCATGGACAATGTCCTCATCACCACCCATCAGGGCGGTTTCTGCGACGTCTATATCGATCACGCATGGCCGACCCTTGAAAGCAACATGCGGTGCTTCCTTAATGGCGATATCGGCGGCATGATCAACGTCGTGCCGCACTGAGCTTCGCGGTCCGCTCGTCCCCGTGGAAGCGGGGACCCAATCTGGATTTCCGCGTACGCGGGAACAAGCGAAGAAACGACGGGAGAAGCAAGTTGGAGCAACTGTCCGAACGCCTGCAGACGCCGATATCGACGGCGGAACTGGAACGCCGCTGGGTCGCAGTGCGTGCCGCCATGGAGCGCGACAAGATCGACGTCCTGTTGATGCAGAACAACGTCGACCAGATGGGCGGCTACGTCAAATATTTCACCGACCTGCCAGCGACCAACGGCTATCCGCTCACGGTCGTGTTCCCGCGCGACGACCTCATGACTCTGGTGAGCCAGGGCCCGTTCGGCGGCGTCAACGAGCTCAACGGCAAGAGCGACGGCGTGCGCCGCGGCGTCAAGCAATGGTTCACAACGCCAAGCTACTCGTCCTGCTATTACACTGCCCCCTACGATCCCGAACTCGCCGCCAAGGCGCTGGCGCCTTACGCCGGCGGCACCATCGGCCTGGTCGGCACCTATCAGATGTCGTTTGCCATGGTCGACTACATGCAGAAGGGGCGCTTTTCCAACACCAAGTTCGTCGACGCCTCCGACCTCGTCGATCGCATCAAGGTGATAAAAAGCTCCGAGGAACAAGATCTCGTGAGGCGCGCTGCGGTCATGCAGGACGGCGCCATGCGCACCGCGTTCGCGGCGGTCGAGCCAGGCATGCGTGACCGCGACGTGGCCGCCGTTGCGCAGTGCTACAGCCAACGCCACGGCAGTGAGCACGGCATCTATCTGTGCGCTTCCATGCCCCCGGGCAAGCCGGCTCAGTTCGCGCAGCGCCATTACCAGAATCGCGTCATCCAGGAAGGCGATGCGGTTGCGCTCCTGGTGGAAGATTCCGGGCCTGGCGGCATGTACACCGAGCTTGGCCGCACCTGCGTGGTCGGCAAAGCGTCGCAGGAGATGAAGGACGAGTACGCGTTCGCGCTCGAAGCGCGGAAATACAATCTCAGCCTGCTCAAGCCCGGCGCACCGTGCAAGGACATCTTCGCCGCCTACAACGACTTCATGCGCAAAAACGGCAGGCCCGAGGAAAAACGCCTGCACTGTCATGGCCAGGGCTACGATCTGGTCGAGCGTCCGCTGATCCGCAACGACGAGCCGATGAACATCGAAGTGGACATGAATATCGTCGTGCATCCGACCTATATGCGCGGTGGCATGCTGTCGTGGTTCTGCGACAACTGGCTTATCGGTCCGAACGGCCCGGGCGAACGGCTGCACCACTTCCCCGAGATCGTCACCGAACTCGGCTGACGCGGCGCACAATGCATCGCTGGAATGCGCGGGCCGGCATTGACCGGCCTGCGGAGGCGATGCAGTCACGGGACCCGAAAGGGAAGAATCGCCCATGAAGATGAAATTATTTGCCGCCTTTGTTGCGGCGTTGTCTGTTGCGTTCAACTTGCCTGCGCACGCCCAGAAATTTCCCGACCGGCCGGTGACGATGATCATCCCGTTCGCCGCCGGCGGGCCAACCGACGTGCTTGGCCGCGTCATCGCCGGCCGCATGAGCGAAGTGCTGGGACAAAACGTCGTGGTCGAGAATGTCGGCGGCGCTGGCGGCATGACCGGCTCGGCGCGCGTCGCCAACGCGGCCCCCGACGGCTATCAGTTTGTGCTCGGCACGGTTGGCACTCACGCGCAGGGCCAAACCCTTTACAAGCATCCGCTCTACAACGCCGCCACCGATTTCACTCCGGTGATCCTGATCGCCGAAGTGCCGCTTGTGCTGGAGGCGCGTAAGGATCTGCCGGTCAACGACTTCAAGGATTTTGTTGCCTATGCCAAGGCCAACCAGTCGAAGATGCAGTTCGGCTCGGCCGGCGCCGGTTCGGCCACCCATCTCGGTTGCGTGCTGTTGAACCACACCATCGGGGTCAACATCACCCACGTGCCGTATCGCGGCACCGGGCCGGCGCTGCAGGACCTCGAGGGCGGCCGCATCGATTACATGTGCGACGTCATCACAACCGCGAAGCCGCCGATCGACGGCGGCCAGGTCAAGGGCATCGCCACACTCGACAACAAGCGCTCGCCTGCCCTGCCCAACCTGCCGACCGCGGCTGAAGAAGGCACGTCTGTCGTCGCCTATACGTGGAATGCAATCTTCCTGCCGAAGAATACGCCCGAACCAATCGTCAAGACGCTCCATGACGCCGCGCTCGCTGCGATGCACACGCCGGCGGTGCGCGAGCGGCTTACGGGACTCGGAGCCGAGATCGTCCCCGACAACGAAGCAACATCGCAATACCTCGGCAGCTTCGTGGAGAGCGAAATCAAAAAGTGGGCGGCGCCGATCCAGGCGAGCGGCGTCAGCGTCGAATAGTCGTCGGTTTGGCGCGGCATACCGGCTAACACCGCCGCTTTTCTTCTCCGCTTTGCGCGAAAAAATCCGCAATTGCGCCACCGTGAAGTCACTCCGCCTGTGCGGTATGGGCCGCACAAGTGAGCTATGGAGGACACGGTGCCGTCTTTTCGCATTGCCGCCACCAGCGCGGTCTTGCTGGCGCTCGCAGCCGGCAGCGCCTCAGCGCAAACCGCGACGACCACCGCACCCGGCCAGCCGCTACCGCTTTTGCAAATCTTCCAGAAGAACGAAGACACTGCAGCGGTTAAGCCTCACCACAGGGCAAGATACGTACGGAGAAGGGTGGCCAGAACGCGGGTGGCGAATCATACAAGCGTTGCCATGCGCCATGCCTTCATGGAAGTGCAGCCGGCACCTGAACCGGCGCAGCCCGAGGCAACGCCGGCAACAGCAACACAGGCCACAACAACCACGGCGGTCCCTGCCAATATCTGGCCCACACCGGATCTGACGCTGCCCGGCACGGAGGGACTGACCCCAACTGCAACCGCTGCAGCTCCCGTCGCCAATGAGCCGGTCGGCCCGGCGGTCCCGGCCAATCCCAATGAAGTGCTGGCGGCCGCCTACCACACAGTGCAGGTAGCGCCACAGGTCACACCGCCAAGCACGGCACAGCAGACGCCGCCAAACACCGTGCAAGTCGCTCAAGCAAACACGATGAGCCCCCCGGATATTGTTGCGGACCAGCCGCATGAGGCAGCCAATCCGGCAAAGGCGAGCAATCACGTTGCGTCATGGCCGGCCCAGCAGGTCATGGTCGCCACGCCGGAGCCGCAGAACCCCAACCCCGTTGGCAGTCCCACGTGGATCGCTCACGTCCTCGCCGCACTCGGCGGCGCCATCGCGGCCGGCGCGGTCGCATGGTTCCTGATCAATCCGCTGCCAGCCCGGAGTTACGAATAGCGGATCCTCACGCCTCAACAAAAGCCGAGCCAACACGAATCGGCGAATGGGAATGAAAATCCCATTCGGCGTTTTCTTTTGCACGACGCGGCCATTCACCACATTGTCCGGCGCGGTTCCTGATGGCTTACTGGCAGGCAAATCTCCAAGAAACGACAGTCAAGAAAACTCCATTGGAGGAAGCCATGCCCGCAAATCCATTGCGCGCTCCTTGCGCCGCGGCGTTCGCCATCGCTGTCGCATCGGCCTGTTTGCCGTCCGTTGCATTGGCAGAAACAACGCTGACAGTCGGCAAGGCAGCGCCGAACGCGGACCCCGTCATCCCGGTGAACGTTGGCGACAAGCTCGGCATCTTTAAGAAACACGGGCTCGACCTGAAGATCATCGATTTCACCGGCGGCAGCAAAATGGCCACCGCCATGGCCGCCAACAGCATCGACATCGGCGATGGCGCCGGAACGGAGATGGCGCTCGTGGCCAAGGGCGTGCCGATGACGGCCATCTGCGAATCCTCGGGGCCCATTCCGTTCATCGGCATCGGCGTGCCGAAGGATTCCCCGATCCACACGATCGATCAACTCAAGGGTAAGAAGATCGGCTACTCGAGCGCCGGCTCGCTGACCGACTGGCTGACGAAGGAACTTGAACGTACCCAAGGCTGGGGCTCGCAGGGCGTCACCGGGGTTTCGATCGGTAACGGCGCCGGCAGCATCATCGCCGCGTTCCGCGACAGCCTCATCGATGCCGACGTTGCCGTGACCTCGCTCTTTCTGGCCATGGAAGAAAACAAGACCGGCCGCCTGCTCTTTCCGGTCTCGAAATACGAGGGCAACCTCGCCTCCGGCACGCTCTATGCGTCAAACAACTTGATCAAGACCAACCCCGATGCGGTGCGGGCGTTTGTTGCCGCCTGGATCGAGACCGTCGACCATATCCGTGCGCATAAGGCCGAAGCCGTCAAAATCGAGAGCGGCATCACCGGATTCCCCGAGAGCGTAATGGCAAAGGATTACGACCTGACCATCGGCATGTTCACCAAGGCCTGCGAGTTCGATGCGGAATCGCTGGCGACGCTCAAGCGTTCTTTCGTCGATCTGAAGCTCCTCGATAGTCCGCCGGATATGTCGAAGCTTTACACCGAGGAGTTTCTGCCGAAGTAGCGGCGACCCGCGCCCCCTCCGCGCAAACGAACTTCCGCCTTTGAACGTACCGAACGGTAAGCAGCGGACGATGGCCCTGTCGTCCGCTATTGGCTACTGTGCTTTCGCTATTCCCCTCATGGAGGATGCAATGAAGAGACTTGTGGCCGCGGGCGTCGTGGGATTGGGACTTTTCGCCTCGAGCCTTGCCCAGGCCCAGGGAAAAAAGGATGTCACCTGGTGCGCCCCCGTGATGGGCTCGTCCTACTACTGGGACGTGCTCTCCGCCGTTGAGCTCGGCTACATGGAGCAGGAGGGATTGAATCTGAAGCTCGTCAACAACGACACGCCCGTGCAAGCCCTGCAGTTCGAGGCGACCGGCGCCTGCAACATCGGCTCGATCACCACGGAGGTTGCGATGGCGGCCATCGATAAGGGCGCAGATTTCAGGTTTGTCGGCTCCGAAGACGACAAGGTCGCATTCGTAATGCTGGCGCGGCCGGACATCGCGACCTTTGCGGATCTGCGGGGAAAGACTCTCGGCGTGACGCTGCTGACGGAGTCGACTGCCACTATGATGCGCCTGCTTCTGGAGAAACACGGCGTCAAGCGCGAGGAGTACAACTTTATCGCGCTCGGCGGCTCGCCGAACCGCTATGCGGCGCTAGTGCGCGGCGCGGTTTCGGCGACGATGCTCAGTCCGCCCTTCGACTTCAAAGCCGAAGCTGAAGGCATGAAGCGCATGGGCAACGCTTTTGACGCCTTCGACGGCGTGGGTGTCGTCTTCGTCGTTGACGACAAGTGGGCAAAAGGCAACGCCGATGCCCTTGTCGGCTTCCTGCGCGCTGCCGCGAAAGCGGAAAAGTTTCTCTATGACTCAAGCCACAAGGACAAGGCGGTCGAGATACTGGTGAAGTACACCAAGAGCCCGCCTGCGGACATCGCCAAGAGCTACGACTCCTTTTACGGCAAGGATCGCATCAATTCACCCAACCTGGAACTGACCGACACTCTGCTGGAGCCCTGGCTCAAGCTGCGCGACAGTCCGAAGAAGCCTTCTGACTACACCGATCTCAGCTATTGGAAGCGTGCCGTTGGCCAGTGATGCCAGAGAGGCTGCGCCTGCCGGCGCGAGCGAGTTGGTGGCGGCAAAACCCGCCGCGTCCCCACTGTCGCATGGACGCGCAGAAAATAAAGGGACACCGAACTCGGGCGTGCGCATTCCAATCAACATGCCGGAGCCGCCCTCGCGTATTGCGCAGCGCTCCCGCCGGCGCGCCGTTCTTTCAGTGCTCGGCGGCCTTGCGCTCTGGGAGCTGGTGGGCCGCTACGTGGTGACCAACCCGATTCTGTTTGCGCCGTTTTCCAAGGTCCTGGAGGCCGGCTGGGCGCTGTTAGTTAGCGGCGAACTGCTGCAACACCTCTCGGTCAGCGCCAGCGAATTCGCCATCGGCTTTGGGCTCGCCACGCTCGTCGGCGTCGCGCTCGGCTTTCTGATGGCGACCAATCGCGCCGCCCAGGACATTCTCGATCCGTGGGTATCGTTTTTCTATTCAAGCCCGCTCGTCGCGCTCATTCCATTTTTCATTCTAGTGTTCGGCGTCGGCATCTCATCGAAGATTGCAATTATCTTCACGGTCGCAATCTTCCCGATTCTGCTCAATGCCTTCGTCGGCATCCGCTCGGCCAGCGCCGATCTGCTGGAAGTCGGCGCCGCATTCAACTGCACCCGTGCGCAGATTTTCAGCAAAATCTTGTTTCCCGCCGCCCTGCCCTTTGTCATCGTCGGCTTGCGGCTCGGCATCGGCCGCGCGCTCACCGGCGTCGTAGTCAGCGAGCTGTTCGGCTCGACGGCCGGCCTGGGCTGGCTCATCGGCACCGCCGGACAGAGTTTCGATACGCCGACCGTGCTGTTCGGTGTGCTGATGTTCTCCGTCCTCGGCGTGGCGATGGTCGAGGGACTCAAATGGATCGAGCGCCTTCTGGCGCCCTGGCGTAAGACCGTACAAGAGGTGCGATAAACGGGAACCGCCCGCTAAAACCGCTGGTACAAAATGTCCCGATGACATAGACGCATCGAAGCCGGTATGTTGAGTCGTTGATAGGCCCCACCGCCAAGAGCGGCGCTCGTACGCTCAAAACACCATTTGGGAGGAATAGACCTATGAAATGCACGTGGAAACATCTTGCCATTGCCCTCGTCGGGGTTGCCATCGCGGCTGGCGCGGCCAGCGCCGCCGATCGCGCGACGAAGGACCAGGCCATCGCGATGGTCAACAAGGCGGTCGACTACATCAAGGCCAACGGAACCGAGAAGGCCTATGCGGAGATCGACAAGAAGAACGGCATGTTCACCGATCGCGACCTCTACATCGTCGTGTACGGTTACGACGGTCACGTCTACGCCCACGGCGCCAACGAGAAGCTGATCGGCACCGATCAGAGCAAGGCGAAGGATCCCGATGGCAAGGCGTTCGTGGCCGAGCGAATCGACATGGCGAAGAAGGGCCAGCCGTTCTGGCAAGACTACAAGTTTATGGACCCCCTCTCCAAAACGGTCGAGCCGAAAGAGATGTACTGCGTACCGTTGAAAGACATCATCGTCTGCGGAGGGGTCTACAAGGTCTGATCGGGCTCCCACCTGGGCCCGCCTGAGGATTCGCCGTGCGTGACCGATAAACTGGAAGTCGAGAACCTCTCCAAATATTTCTACGGTCGCGCCGGCGACATCCGCAAAGTGCTCGACTCCATCACGGTGTCGATTGCGCACGGCGAGTTCGTCTGTCTGGTCGGTGCGTCCGGCTGCGGCAAGACCACTTTCATTCGCTGTATTGCCGGGCTTCTTCCCGCCGAGGAGGGCGAAGTCCGCATCGACGGCAAGGTGGTGACGCGACCGGGCCTCGATCGCGGCTTTGTGTTTCAGAACGATGCGCTGCTGCCGTGGCGCACGGTCATCCACAACGTGCTGTTCGGCCTGGAAGTGCGCGGCCGCCGCTTCGCCGAGACCAGGCCGACCGCCGAGACGCTGATCAAACTCGTAGGTCTTTCCGGCTTCGAGAACCATTATCCGAGCGAGCTGTCGGGCGGCATGCGCCAGCGCGTCAACCTCGCCCGCGCGCTCGCCATCGATCCCGAAGTGCTGCTCATGGACGAGCCATTCGCCTCGCTCGACGCGCAGACGCGCGAGATCATGCAGCGCGAACTTCTGAAAATCTGGAACCAGCGCAAGAAAACCGTGTTGTTCATCACCCATCAGATCGACGAGGCGATCTACCTGGCCGACCGCGTGCTGGTGTTCTCCTATCGGCCGGGACGGCTGACCGCGGACATTCGCATCCCGTTCCCACGGCCGCGCGAACTGGCGCTCAAGCGTAGCCCCGACTTCCTCAAATACGTCGACGACGTCTGGAAGCTGATCGAAGATGAAGTCGTCTCGGCAATGAGCATTTAGGGCGAACGTTCAGTCGCCCTTTATGTTGGCGTCCTTGACGATTGGCCACCACTTGGCAATGTCCGCCTCCTGAAACGCGGCAAGCACTTGCGGCGTTTGCTGATCGCGCGGGAAGACTTCCTGGCCGATGTCAGCCAGCCGCCGTTGCGCGGCCGGATCGGCAAGCGCTGTGACGACAGCTTCGTTCAGCTTGGCGATGATTTCCTTCGGCGCGCCTTTCGGCAGAAAAGCCGCCTGCCAATTCACGGCGTAAAGATTGAGATTTGGCAGCCCCGCTTCATCGACAGTCGGAATCTCGGGCGCGGCTGCCAGCCGGCGCCTGGCCATGACTGCAAACGCCTTGATGGTTCCGGCGCGGATCTGCGGCAGCGAATCGGCGGTGTTGTCGACCATGAAATCGATGCGGCCGGCGATCAGATCCTGCATCGCAGCGGTAAGACCTTGGCGGTAGGGCACGAACCTGAAACGCGTGCCTGTTTGCTTGCGGTAGAACAGGCCGCCAACGGTCGAAATACCGCCTGCGCCGGTCGTGCCTTGGGTCGCCTGATCGGGATTAGCCTTAAGCCACGCGACAAATTCCTTCAGGTTGTCCGCCGGCAGCGTCTTTCGGCCGACGATCAGAAGAGAATCGCTGCAGACCAGGGAGACCGGCTCGAAGTCCTTGACGATGTCATATGAGAGCGAGAACAGCGGACCGTTGAGCACATGGGTGGCAAAATTGCCTAGCTCGAACGTATAGCCGTCAGGCTCCGCGCGTGCGGCACGGCCGGTGCCGATCGTGCCCGAAGCGCCGGTGACGTTTTCGACAATGACCGGTTGGCCGAGCGTTCCCCGCATGCCTTCGGCAAGGATACGCCCGATGATGTCCGACGGACCACCGGCCCCAAACGCGACGATCATGGTGACCGGCCGGGTCGGATAGGCTTGCGCCGACGCGGCGCCGGCCGTTGCGGCCATCGTGCAAGCCATCACCACCAAGCCAAAAAAATGTCGGCGAAATTTCATCTGCAAGCCGCGACGCGCGCCGTCATTCCGCCGCTTGCGCGACGCTTCGGCTGTCGGCCCGCAGAGATTTGAACAGCTCGAAGGCATCCTTCGGCTTCATGTTCTTGTGTACGACCGCAGCGACAGCGGCGATTATCGCCTTGGGCGCGTCCGATTGGAAGATGTTGCGGCCCATGTCGACGCCTGAAGCGCCCTGCTGCACGGCGTTATGAGCCATGGTGAGCGCCTCGAGCTCCGGGAGTTTTTTTCCGCCGGCCATGACGATCGGCACCGGGCAGGAGGCGGTGATGGTCTCGAACCCCTCGTCGACGTAATAGGTCTTGACGTATTGCGCGCCGAGCTCAGCGATGATCCGGCAGGCCAGCCGGAAATATTTGGCGTCGCGCACCATAGCCTTGCCCACGGCGGTGATGCCCATGACCGGAATGCCGGAGCGCAGGCCGGCATCGACAAGCCTCGTCATGTTGTGCACCGAGCGGGTCTCGTGCTCGCCGCCGATGAACACCTGGATGCCGACGCCGGCGGCGTTCAAGCGCACGGCGTCGTCCATATCCATGGCGATCTGCTCGTCGGAAAGTTCTTCGCGCAGAATACTCGGGCCGCCGCTCGCGCGCAGCACCATGGGCTTGCCGCACTCGGCCGGAATGAGCGAGCGCAAGATGCCGCGCGTGCAGAACAGCGCATCGCAGGACGGCAATAGCGGCACGATGGAGAGGTCAATGCGCTCAAGCCCGGTGGTCGGCCCCTGGAAGTAGCCGTGATCGACGGCAAGCATGACGGTGCGGCCGGAGGCCGGATCGAACACCCGCGCCATGCGGTTCTTCATGCCCCAGTCGAGCTGATGGGAGCCTTTGAGGAAAAAGCCCGGCGTCTGCTGCGGCTGATCGAGCGAGTAGCGTTCCCCTTCCTTATCGGCTTCCGGCATGGCCAATCCTGTCCTTCTTTGATCTGGGCACGGCCCTGCGTCTCCTCGGCCGCGTCGCTCAGCTCAACCTGTTCCCGAGCCGATTGGCGCGAGACGCTCAACGCCGCGTCCAGCAACATTCCGTCGGCAGGTCCCGGTGAGAAAATCTCGGCAGTCAGGTCAACCCTGACGGCCCAGGCTGTCAATGGCTGAGGCTGCTGTGAAGCATAAAAGCCCTACGCGTTGGGGAGGAATAAGCGGCACTGCCAACGGGTAGCGGCTTGCAATGTTCGTTCTTTGTTCTAGTGTTGCGCCCATTAGAACATATAGAGAACATCCAGCGGCCCTGCACAGCCATGCCACAGGTGGTTACCGCCATTTCCTGTCCTGAGGTGCGCAATCGTGCCGCCTTGATGGAACAATTGCGCCGTCTGCTGCCCGGGGTGGCGGAAGCGCGCAAAACCCTTCCCTTTGGCCTTTCCGCCCTTGATTCCTATCTGCCGAACGGCGGCCTCGCTTGCGGCGCATTGCACGAAATCGTGCCCGAACCGCGCTCAATCCCGGCCACCTTTGGGTTTATCGTGGCGATTCTGGCCCGCATCACCTTTTCCACGCCTTCCCCCAGGGAGGGAAGGTTGTACGCAAGTGGTAATGCGCGCGGGCCCCTCTTCCTGGTCCTGCCGGCCTATAGCTTTCGCGAATTCGGCCGCCTGCATGGCCATGGGCTGCGCGCACTCGGCCTCGATCCGGCGCGGCTGATCCTGGTCGAGACATCGCACCGCAAAGAGACCTTGTGGGCGATCGAGGAGGCCCTGCATTCAGGGGCGCCGGCCGCCGTCGCCGGCGTCATCGACAAGCTCGATCTGAGAACCAGCCAAAGGCTGCATCTTGCCGCCACCGATTGCGGCCTGCCGCTCCTCCTGTTGCGGCCGGCGCAAAATCTGGAAGCGAGCGCGGCGGCGACACGCTGGCGCGTCGGCACCGCCGAGGCCGCGCGCGACCGCTTCGGCCTCATCACCCGCCCCCGATGGCACTTGAGACTTGAACGCTGTCGCAACGGACGGCCGGGCGAATGGGTGGTGGAGTACGATCATGTCGCGCATCGTTTCAGTTTGGCTGCCACGTTGGCCGATCCTGCGCGTGCTAGCGGCGCAAGCAAAAGCCACGAAGAACTCCTCGCAAGAACCCATTGCGCCTGACCGGCCGTTCGTCCTGGCCATGGCCGGAGCCGGCGGGCCGCGCATCGCCGCCTTGAACGAAGCGGCAGAAACCGCAGGTCTTTCACCCGGCGAGCCTCTGGCCGATGCGCGCGCGAAAGCGGGATTTCTGCAAGTGCGCACCGTCGACACCGCCGCCGACGATGCGGCGCTGCGCCGGCTTACGTTGTGGGCGACGCGCTATACGCCGACCGCCTCGCCGTGGGACGAGGAAAACGGCGCCGACGGTTTTTTCCTCGAGGTCGAAGGTTCGGCGCATCTGTTCGGCGGCGAGCAAAGCCTCATCGCCGATCTTTCGGTGCGGCTGGAAAAAAATTTCGGCCTGCCGGCACGACTCGCAGTCGCCGCCACGCCCGGCGCAGCCTGGGCACTGGCGCGCTTTCACGCCACGCCCCTCTACGTCCTGCCCTCGGGTCAGGAAGCTGCGGCGCTTTCGCTGCTTCCCGTCGAAGCGCTGTGGCTTGCGCCGGACATTTGCGCAACACTGCGCCGGCTCGGCTTCAAAACCGTCGGCGCCCTGCTGGACAAACCGCGCGCACCGTTCGCCGCGCGTTTTTCTGCAAAACTTCTTCGTCGTCTCGACCAGGCGCTGGGCCGCGCCGACGAGCCGCTGGTGCCCGTCGTGCCGCCGCCGGTCTATCACTCTTTGCGTTATCTGCTCGAGCCGATCGCCACCCAGGAGGCGGTCGTTGCGCTCGCCAGCCGCCTCATGCAGACGCTGGCACACGTGCTTGTGCGCGACGACGTTGGCGCGCGCACGCTGAAACTTTCGCTCTATCGCGTCGACGGCGAGGTCAAGACGCTCGATATCGGACTGACGCTGCCGACACGCAGCGCTGCGCATGTGGCGCGCCTAATCGAACTGAAGCTCGATGCGGCAGCGGCGGCGGACGATGCCGGCTTCGGCTTCGAAGCCGTCGGCCTTGCCATCACCCGCGCCGAACCGATGCCGGCGCAACAGACGGAGCTGCCATCGGCCGAAAACGACGCCGACCGGACAGAGCAATGCGCCGCCCTCGTGGACGCCCTGCGCCAGCGTCTTGGACCGCAGCGCGTGCGGCGGTTCGCGGCAGTGGCCAGTCACCTTCCCGAACGCGCTGAAGTCCTGTTGCCGGTCGAGGCATTTCAATCGGTATCGCGATCGGACCCTCCCCTTTCCGGGGAAGATGAAAAGCAATCACGCCCGCTTTTGCTCTTGCCGCGCGCCGAGCCGGCCGAGGAAGTCACCGCGCTCGTGCCCGACGGTCCGCCCCGGCGTTTTTCCTGGCGTGGCGTGACCTACGAGGTCGCCGGCGCCGAGGGACCGGAACGCATCGCTGCCGAATGGTGGCGAGCACCACCTCCATCCGCTCATTCCCGCGCAAGCGGGAATCAAGACGAAGATGAGCGGCAGAACCTCCTTACACGCGATTACTACTTGGTCGAGGACGCAGCCGGTCATCGCTTCTGGCTCTATCGCGAAGGGCTTTACGGGCGCGAGACGGCGTCCGCGCGCTGGTACGTGCATGGGCTGTTTGCGTGAGGTTCTTCGCCTGAGAAAAAAATGACCGCTTACGCTGAACTGGCTGTCACCACCAACTTTTCCTTCCTGCGCGGGGCTTCGCATCCGCAGGAATTGGTGGCGGCTGCCGGCGAACTTGGCCTCGCCGCCATCGGCATTGCCGACCGCAACTCTTTTGCCGGCGTGGTGCGCGCTTACGACGAAGCGCGGAAGCGCAACGTCAAGCTCATCGTCGGCGTGCGGCTCGTAACCGTCGACGGTTTCGAGGTGCTGGCCTACCCGACCGATCGGGAAGCTTACGGCCGGCTCTGCCGCCTCATCACCGCCGGCAATCTCAAGGCCAAGAAGGGCGAATGCCATATTACTTTCGAGGAGATTCTCGGCGCCAGCGACGGACAGATGCTGATTGCGGTCTCGCCGCTGTTTCTTTCATCCTCCCCCGCTTCGCGGGGGCGGAGTGATGATTTCACTTCGCGCCTCTCAGCCTTGGCTCGCGCAGCCCCCGGCCGCACTTTCCTCGCCGGCGCTCACTATCATCG